>NZ_JAXHDE010000001.1:0-502491 GCF_037072005.1 Pseudogracilibacillus sp. SO10305
TGGAAAAAATGCTTGTGCTTATCTTTTTATGATAAACACAAGCATTTTTATTTATCCGAGGCTAGTTTTGTCCCAGCCTCTTTTATTATTTAATTATTTAGCTGAATCGTAATTTTTAGCAACTTCATCCCAGTTTACAACATTCCAGAATGCTTTTGCATATTCAGGACGTCTATTTTGATAGTTTAAGTAGTATGCGTGCTCCCATACGTCTAAACCTAAAATAGGAGTTTGTCCTTCCATAATTGGAGAGTCTTGGTTTGGTGTGCTCGTTACTTCTAATTCACCATTGTTTAGTACTAACCAAGCCCAGCCAGATCCAAATCGTGTAGCTGCAGCCTTTTCAAAAGTTTCCTTAAAAGCATCAAAGCTTCCAAATTTATCATTAATTTTGTCAGCTAATTCTCCTGTTGGCTCTCCACCACCATTTGGTGAAAGAATTGTCCAGAATAAGCTATGGTTGGCATGTCCACCACCGTTATTACGAACTGCTGTACGAATATCTTCTGGTAATGCATTTAAATCACTAATTAGTTCGTTTAATGATTTGTTTTGTAAGTCAGCATGACCTTCTAGTGCAGCGTTTAGGTTTGTAACGTAAGTGTTATGGTGCTTCGTATAGTGAATGTTCATCGTTTCTTTATCGATTGATGGCTCCAATGCATCGTATGCATATGGTAATTCAGGTAATGTAAATGTTGACATAATTAATTCCTCTCCTTTTAAAATTGAATTGCTTACATATTAAGATTATCAAACGTTTTCATCCCGTGCAAATATTACGCCTAATAATTTATAGATAAAAAAATAAAAACCAAGCAAATCATTGCTTGGTTTTGTATGGCTCAGGACGGAATCGAACCGCCGACACAAGGATTTTCAGTCCTTTGCTCTACCGACTGAGCTACTGAGCCAACTGGAGGAGGAAGAGGGATTCGAACCCCCGCGGGCTTTGACACCCCTGTCGGTTTTCAAGACCGATCCCTTCAGCCGGACTTGGGTATTCCTCCAATGTTTATGTATGTATGAAATAAATGGTGGACCCAGCAGGATTCGAACCTGCGACCGATCGGTTATGAGCCGATAGCTCTAACCAACTGAGCTATGGGTCCTAATAAAATAAATAGCGGCGGAGGGAATTGAACCCACGACCTTTCGGGTATGAACCGAACGCTCTCGCCAGCTGAGCTACGCCGCCATGTATGGCTCCACAGGTAGGGTTCGAACCTACGACCGATCGGTTAACAGCCGATTGCTCTACCACTGAGCTACTGTGGAATTTTCACAAAAACTTATTTATTCTATTTCTTTTATTTTATCCTATATTTATGAGTCACTGTATAATATGTAATAGTTTGGAACATCCTTTGTTATTATAGGATATTATTTTTACTTTGTCCACTAAAAACATAAAAGAAGATGTTTTTATATAGAAACAATTGTTATCTTCTTTCCGAAGCGACAAGATATAATTTATCACGTTTTTAAAATCATGTCAACAATTTATATAAAACATCTTCCTTCATTATTTAATTTTCACCTAAAACTTCTTCCGCAATGTTTACCGCATGATCTCCTATACGTTCTAAATTACTAATAATATCCACAAAAACAATTCCCGCGGATCCTGTACATAATCCTTCATTCATGCGAATAATATGTTTTTTACGAAATTTACGTTCTAATTTGTCTATTTGATCTTCTTTTTGGATAACAATCAATGCTTCCTCACGATCTAAGCTGTCTAATGCTTCTATAGCTTGTTTTACAGTTAAAATCGTTAAATCAAACATTTCATTTAAATCTTCTTGTGCTTGGTCTGTAATATTTATTTTGTTTGAAATTTTATAATCCGTTAACTCAATAATGTTTTCAAAATGATCACCGATTCGTTCAATATCACGTACCGAATCCATTAATGCAGTATGTTTAGCACTTTCTGCTTCTGATAATGTTGTACTTGAAATACTTACTAAGTAATTGGTAATTTCCCTATCTAAGTTATTTAAGGCTCCTTCAATTTGTAAGGCCATTTCAGAATGCTTTGTATCGTGTGTGACAACATATGCACCTGTTTCAACTAAACCTTGAACACTATATTCGCCCATCCGAATTATTTCTTGTTTCGCTTGGGACAAAGCAACAGTTGAAGATTGTTTAATAAATAATGGGTCTAAATGTTTCGGTTTGTATTCGATTGTTACATCTTCTCCTGGAACAATTTTTATTACTAACCATGCTAAAGCACCAATAAAAGGGAATTGAATAATTGTATTAGCAATATTAAAACTACCATGCGCAAATGCAATTGTCATTTCTGGATTTAAATTTAAAACTGATTGTAAATAAGATACATATGCAGTAAATGGTGTTAATAATAATAAGAAAATGGTCGCACCAATTATATTGAAAATAACGTGAGTAAATGCCGCCCGTCTTGCCGCGACAGATGCACCCAAAGAAGCTAAAATAGCTGTTATTGTCGTCCCAATATTATCTCCAAATAAAACAGGTAATGCCGCTTGTAAATCTACTGCACCTTCTGAAAACAACCCTTGTAAAATACCGATAGTTGCACTTGAACTTTGTACAACTAATGTGAAAACTGTACCAATTGCGACACCTAAAATTGGATTATCACTCATACTTAATGTTAATTCATGGAAAACTTGTAAATTTCGTAAAGGTTGCATTCCATTACTCATTAAACTTAATCCAAAAAATAATGAACCAAAACCAAAAATGGTTTGTCCAACAATGTTTACCTTTTGATTATTAAAGAAGAATAATAAGAAACAACCAATCGCCATAATAGGTAAGGAATATTCACTAATATTTAAGCCAATAATAAATGCAGTTACTGTCGTTCCGATATTCGCACCCATTATAACACCAATAGCTTGTCGTAATGTCATAAATCCAGCATTTACGAGAGCAACAGTTAATACAGTTGTTCCAGAACTACTCTGAATTAAAATCGTTACGATAATCCCTGCTAATACTCCTAAAAATGGATTAGATGTAAACCGATCTAAAATATCTCTTAATCTATCTCCCGCAGATTTTTGGAGACCATCCCCCATGAACTTAATTCCTAGTAGGAAGATCCCTAATCCTCCGATGAATTCAAATATAATTGTTTGCAAATCTACTGATTCCATTCTTCAATCCACCTTAAATTAACATATTTTTTACATACAATCCTATTATTAAGAAATTAGCATAGTTTGTAAAGTGAGTTTTAAAAAATTAACATTAAATTTACAATCGATTTACATTTCTTTTTCGTTTGAAATTAATTTCACTAAAATCCTCGTTCCATCAACATCCAACACTTCTATTTTTGATGCTTTAGGGATCCATTGGGCATTTGATATCCCACTATATTCTTTCCCCTCTACTTTAATTGTACCGACAGGTCGCATATCTGTAATCGTTTCTCCAGTTTTTCCAATTAATTGTTCATACTCTTCATTTACAGTCGTATAACCTTTATCAGCTGTTAAACGGTCTTTTAAAGTTATTTTATTCCACATATTTCTTTTTTCAAACATTTTTAACAATAATAGTGAAACAGCGCTTCCAACAAGGACACCTATAACTGCATACAAACCAGATGTAAAGGAAGGTGCAGATAAAGCAACAGAGAATATCATTCCCGTTATACCAATTGTTGCCAATGTTCCATCATTAATTAATTTTCCGTCTATAAATATAAATATAATTCCGACAAAATAAATAAATAGCATCATTATTAATGTAGACGTATTTGGTGTAAAGATATAAAAATAATAAACGATAAAACTGATTCCTAAAATTGCTCCCAGACCACGTAAGTTAACGAGCAATTCACCAATTAAGAAAAAGGTTCCTAGTCCTACTAATAATAAACCAATCCATGTTATATCTATAAGTTCCATTACGCTCACCCCTTTATGTATATTATACGAAAGTTTTTCAGTTCATGATATATTTTTTTAAAAAAGGTTAAGACAATAATGATATCTTGTCTTAACCTTTTTCCTCAAATAAACGGCATAATAACTAATCGAACGATGATTGATAATATACCGACAACAATCGCAGTGTTACCAAGCAACACTGCATCTCTCGTACGAGCAATAAATCCTAATATAATCCCAGCAATCGCAAATGCGTATGGAGCGAATATGAATGAAAAGAACGAAATAAACAGCGCAATCCAACCAAATACACTCTTTAATTCCGGATCATCCTTTTCTTCTTCATGTAATGACAAATGAAAATCATCGTCATGTAAAACTTCATCCCCTACTTCCATTTGATCGTCTTTAAAATCATTATCCATAAACTTTTCCTCCTTTACATAGAAGTATGTTTAGTTTATGGATAATGAAGTAAATCATAATTTGTATTTTTTTCTATTGTTCCATAATTTTTTGTAAAATGTTTTTATCGAACACACCATTTTTAATCATTTCAATCTCAAATTTGTATGGAGGTTTTTTGTTCTTCTTATCTTCCCCAACAAATGGTGTTTCTAAAATTTTAGGTAAATCTTTAAATGCTTCATGATAAATAACTTCATGCAATGTATCAAAACCAATATGACCAAAGCCAATATTTTCATGTCGGTCTTTTTGAGCCCCACATACGTTCTTACTATCATTCACGTGGACAACTTTAATACGGTCTAAACCAACAATTTGATCAAATTCATTTAAAACATTATCTAGACGCCCTTCGGTAATTTCATATCCTGCATCATGAATGTGACAAGTATCTAAACAAACAGATAATTTTTCATTATGTGTCACTCCATCTATAATGCGTGCTAATTCATCAAAACTACGTCCGATTTCTGTACCTTTTCCAGCCATTGTCTCTAAAGCAATTTGTACTTCTTGGTCGTTCGTTAACACTTCATTAAGCCCTTCAATTATACGATCAATTCCTGCGTCTACTCCTGCGCCAACATGTGCTCCAGGGTGTAAAACAATTTGTTTTGCACCGATTGCTGCTGTTCTTTCAATTTCCATACGTAAGAAATCGACACCTAATTCAAATGTTTCCGGTTTTGTCGTATTGGCAATATTAATAATATATGGTGCATGGACTACAATGTCAGAAATACCGTTGTCTTTCATATGCTGTAATCCCGCTTCAATATTTAATTCCTCAATCGGCTTTCTTCTTGTGTTTTGTGGTGCACCAGTATAAATCATCAATGTTGTTGCACCATATTTTGTTGCCTCTTCACTGGAACCTAATAACATTTTCTTTCCACTCATTGATACATGTGAACCTAATTTAACCATATTCCCACCTCATTATTTTCTGCGACGTTTTTGTCGTTGTAATCTTTTCTTTATTTTTTCTTGTTCTTGCTTCATTTTCTTTTTATATCCTGGTTTTACCTTTTTTGGTTTACGCACTTGTTTCCATGCTTCTTTATCTACTTCCGTAGAAACATTTTTTCGAAGCGCTCGAACATTGTACCGTTTCGCTTCCACAAATTCACCGTTTTTCACATCAGAATAAACAAAAGAAAGTCCTTGTTTTTCCAATTGTTCAATTAATGCAATGTCATCCTCTGTATAAAAACTAATTGCAGTTCCATCTAAACCTGCGCGTGCCGTTCGTCCAACACGGTGAATATAAAATTCTGTTTCTTTTGGTAATTCTACATTGATCACATGGCTTGCGCCTTTTATATCAATTCCACGTGAAGCTAAGTCAGTCGCAACGATATACTCATATTTCAAATCTAAAATAGCTTTGACCGTTTTTGTTCGTTCGCGACTCGTTAAGCCACCATGTAGTACACCAACATTTAATCCAGCACGATGTAAGTTACCCGCTAATTCATCGGCAGACTCTTTGCTATTTGTAAATAAAATAGCAACAAATGGTTGAATCACATTTGAAATTCCAACTATTTTCTGGACGATATCCCCATGTTTACGATCGATTAATCGATGTGTCATTGATTGTGGTGCAATACCATTTTCGATTTTAATATATGTTGGTTTATCTAGATATTTTCGGATAAAATGCTGTAACTGTGTTGGGATGGTCGCCGAGAAAATGAGCATTTGAATGTCCCTTTTACAAGTAACAAGTAATTCATCAATTGTTTCTATAAAACGTAAATCAAGCATTAAATCCGCTTCATCCACTACAAATGAAGTCGCACTATAAATTGATAGTACTCCTTCATTCACCATATCTAAAATCCTTCCAGGTGTTCCTACAATAATCTTTGGCGTTCTTTCTAACTGTTTCATCATGCGTTGACGATCAAGTCCACCTATTAATAAACGAGATGTCCATACATTCTCTTTGTTCGCTATAGTCGTCATTGTTTTTATTTCTTCATGTAGCTGCATCGCCAACTCCCTAGTTGGAGCAGTGATAACTATTTGAACTCCCTCTGCATCATCTTCTAACCTATTTAGTAAAGGTAATAAAAATGCATGTGTTTTCCCTGAACCTGTTTGTGATTGTCCAATAATGCTTTTCCCATGTAAAATGGCTGGAATTGCTTCTTCTTGAATTTGTGTCGGCTTTTTAAAGTATAGCTCATCTACTATCTGTTGTATTTCTTCACTTAATCCTAGAGCTTGAAACTTTTTTTCCATTCCAATTACTCCCTTCTATTTATAAAAATTGAAATGGATTCGTATTAATTGTTGATTCCATCACGGATAATGTTGGATATTTCGCCTCTATATAAGTTTTTGTTGCTTGTTTCATTATTTGTTCAATATAATGTCCTGCATCAATTAAATGAATTCCCATTTCCATTCCATCTTGTGCATGATGAAATGTTAAGTCTCCTGTTATATATACATCTGCCCCCATTTTTTTGGCAGCTGCAATATACTTTTCTCCACTTCCTCCTAGTACAGCAACTTTTTGAATCATAGCATGTACATCTCCAACTACTTTAACTTTTTCTAAACCATATGCATCTTTCACTCTTTCCACAAAATGCATTAACGATTGCGGAGTATCTAATGTACCGATTCTACCTAAGCCAAATGTATGTCCTTTTTGCTGTAATGGATATAAATCATATGCAACTTCTTCATATGGATGTGCTTGAAACATTGCTTGTAACACCTGTTGCATATTATTTTCCGTCACAATCGTTTCCAGTTTTATTTCATCTACAAATGTAAGTTCATTTTGTGAACCAATATATGGGTTTGTCCCATCTAATGGTTTAAATGTACCTTGTCCCTCTTGACGGAATGTGCAATGACTATAATTTCCAATATGTCCTGCACCAGCGTCACTTAATGCATCTCTCAATTCCGTTTCATGTGTGTTTGGAACAAATATTACTAATTTATACAGTGCTTCTTCTTTAAAAGGGATAAAATTCTTCCGATTTGATATGTCTAATGCATCCAGCAGTAAATCGTTGACACCACCTTCAGCGATATCTAAATTTGTATGTGCTGCATAAACTGTTATATTATGTTGGATTAACTTCTGAATCACTTTTCCTTTTGGCGTTGAAAAATCAATTTGTTTTATAGACTGAAACAATAATGGATGGTGTGCAATAATTAAATTCACATCATGACGTATTGCTTCATTCACAACATCGTTCGTTACGTCTAAAGTAATTAATACCTTTTTTGTTTCATCATGTACATTTCCTACTTGTAACCCGACATTATCCCAATCATATGCTAAACTTTTTGGTGCCCATTTCTCTAAAGTTCTAAAAACATTTTTATGTGTAATAGTATTCATCGTATGACCTCCTCTATCCATCGTAAAGTTTTTTCATACTGATATATTT
Source organism: Pseudogracilibacillus sp. SO10305 (assembly GCF_037072005.1). Lineage (NCBI taxonomy): Bacteria > Bacillati > Bacillota > Bacilli > Caryophanales > Bacillaceae > Pseudogracilibacillus > Pseudogracilibacillus sp. SO10305. The sequence continues at coordinate 7,796 of NZ_JAXHDE010000001.1, forward strand.
TTTCCACATTTTTTTCTGTACTTTTATTCATCTGATTTAAAATATATAAAACTTTATCCCGTTCTTTCGTCCATTTTTTTATGAACGTTGATGATTTTTCTTGTAATAATATTGGACCAAACATATATTCTTTTTCATCTAATGTATGATCTTCTGCTCGCTCTGCAACAATCATTTCGTATATATGGTTATTTTCTTCGATAATTTGTTCTTTTATAGGTGTATAACCTAATTCATGTAATGTTTTACGTACAATATATCCATTCGTATTAGGTTGGGCAATAATACGTGTAATATGTTCTAATTTATGTGCACCTTCTTTTAAAATAGAGGCAATAAGTCCACCACCCATTCCGGCGATAACGATTGCGTCTACTTCATCTCGTTCTATTACTTCTAGTCCATTTCCTAACCGTACTTGGATTTGATCTGTTAATCCGTATTCTTCTATCGTTTGTTTTGCACGGTCATAAGGACCATTACTAATTTCACCGGCGATTGCTTGAACCGTTTGATTTTGTAAGCAAACATACGACGGCAAATAAGCGTGGTCTGAACCGATATCAGCAAAACGCATATTAGAATCAATATAGGTAGCAATTTGTTTTAATCTTTCTGATATTTGTTTAAAATCTTTCATCATAGTTCACCTTTTATTATTAATTAAACGTAAAAAGAGGCTAGGACACCTATCACTATTGTACCATAATCGATTCATGTTCTTTAAACATAATCGTTATTCTGTGATAATGTTGTCTAACCTCTCTAATATAATTTACATATTATTTCATTTCGCTTAGCCATTCAGCTAGTAAATCTGCCTCTTCTGGCCCTACTAGTCCTGGTGGCATTGCACCTTGACCATTGTTAATGATATTTACAATATCATCTGCTGAGTGGTCACTACCAACTTTTGTTAAGTCTGGTCCCATTGCTCCTGATAAGTCATCTCCGTGACAGCTCGCACATGAGTTCGCATAGACAGCTTCAGGATCGTCAGCTACTTCGCCATCATTGTTCTCAGTAACTTCTTCACCGCCATTTTCTTCTGCTAAACGAATATCTTCACGTTGCTCAACGCCAATATAGAAAACGATAATCGCTGCAAAAATACCAACGACAGCAATAATTCCAAATGGGAGAATGTTTTTCTTCATTCGATGTTTCCTCCTTAAATAATATGATGATAAATATAATTATGTAAAGACAATATCTATTTTACTCGATATTCGTCTTATATTAAAGTAATAATACATATGAGAGCTAATTTTTATAAAAAAACTCACAAACAAAGGAATAATTTCATAATGAAAAGTCATTATGAAATTATTCTAAGAAGTCCTTTAAACGTTTGCTACGACTAGGGTGACGTAGTTTTCTTAATGCTTTAGCTTCGATTTGACGAATTCGTTCTCTCGTTACTCCGAATACTTTACCAACTTCCTCTAAAGTTCTCGTACGACCATCATCTAAACCGAAACGTAAACGTAACACGTTTTCTTCACGATCTGTTAATGTATCAAGCACATCTTCTAATTGTTCTTTTAATAATTCGTATGCCGCATGATCTGATGGTGATACAGCTTCTTGGTCTTCAATAAAGTCACCTAAGTGTGAGTCATCTTCTTCCCCGATTGGCGTTTCTAACGAAACAGGTTCTTGAGCTATTTTTTGGATATCTCTCACTTTAGCAGGAGATAGTTCCATTTCTTTTCCAATTTCTTCTGGAGTTGGTTCACGCCCTAAGTCTTGTAATAGTTGACGCTGAACTCTAATTAACTTATTGATTGTTTCAACCATATGCACTGGAATACGAATCGTTCTAGCTTGGTCTGCAATCGCACGTGTAATTGCCTGACGAATCCACCAAGTTGCATACGTACTAAATTTAAACCCTTTTTCATGGTCAAACTTTTCAACAGCTTTAATTAATCCCATATTTCCTTCTTGAATTAAGTCTAAAAAGAGCATTCCGCGTCCAACATAGCGTTTCGCAATACTTACAACTAGTCGTAAGTTTGCTTCTGCCAGTTGTCTACTTGCTTCTTCATCGCCCTCCTTAATACGGATTGCTAAAGCAACTTCTTCTTCAGCAGTTAATAAATCGACGCGACCAATCTCTTTTAAATACATACGTACAGGGTCATTTATTTTCACCCCTAAAGGTACACTTAAATCACGTAAATCAGCTTCAGTTGAAAGTTCTTTTTCTAATTCTTCTTCATCGACATCACCGATGACTTCGATTCCTTGTTCTTCCAACTGCTCATAAAATTCATCGATTTGTTCAGGCTCGATTTCAAACGTAGAAAGTCGGTCTGCAACATCTTCGTATGCTAACGCACCTGATTTCTTACCTGTTTCTAATAATTCCTCTTTCACTTGTTCCAATGTTTGATCATTGTCCGCTGTTTGTGGAGTTTTATTATCAGACATTAGCCCCATCCCTCCTAAATATGCTCTACCTTACATTTTTAACTGTTTTTGAATATTGAGTATTTCCAAGCCAATTTTCGCTGCTAAAATTGGGTCTTTTTCTTCCTTCTGTTTACGTTTTAAAGAACGTAAATAGTCCCCATTTGACACTTCCTTTTGAATCGTCATGATATAATCATTTAATTCTGCATCAGATATGGCGTCATTTACTTCGATCATCGCTATTTCTGTTAGCAATTGTTTTATATGTTCATCTGATATTTTATCAAAGAGCTCACTAACAGATACTTCCCCATATTCCTCAAATAATCCATATACATGTGTTAAAATGACACGATGTGCTTCTTGAGTAAATTGGACACCTAGTTCTTGTTGTACTTTTGAAACGATATATGGATGATGAAACATAAGTGCAATGAGTTGTCTTTCGGCACGAATATGTGCTCGCAAAGTCCTTTGTCTCACTGGTGCTGTAACTGTAGTATTACTATAATTATTCACGTTATCCATATTATTTCGTTTCATTCGATTTTTATGGGTATTTATATCATGATGAATAATATCTGTTGATAGATTGAACTCATCTGCAAGCTCTTTTACGTAATATTCCCGTTCGATGGGACTTTCAACCGTTGCAAGTGCTTTTGTTATATGTTCTACATAAGCTATTCTTTCACTATCTACAGCTAAATTAAAATCTTTTCGTTTATACGTCATATAGAACTTCATAAATGTATCACTTACATCTAATACATCCCTTTGAAACGCTTCTCCCCCATATTGACGTATATAATCATCTGGATCTAACCCATCACGCATTGTTGCAATTTTTACATTCGTCCCATTTCTTTGAAACATAACCGCTGACTCATATGCCGCTTTGAGCCCCGCTTCATCTGAGTCATAACATAATGTTACTTGGTCAACATATCGTTTGATCAATTTCACCTGTGATTCTGATAATGCTGTACCTAAGGTTGCAACCCCATTTTTAATACCAGCTTGATATGCTTGAATAACATCCATATATCCTTCGAAAATAATCACACTATTTTGCTTTCGAATATGGTTTTTTGCTAAATCAAAATTGTAAAATAGTTGACCCTTACGAAATAATTCATGTTCCTTGCTGTTTAAATATTTTGGTTGTTCACCATGGACTGCTCGTCCACCAAATGCAACTGTTTTTCCTAAATGATTTTTAATCGGAAAAATAACACGATTACGAAAAATATCATTGAAATGAACGTTGTCTGACGTCGATAATAAACCCGCTTTTACTAAAAACTGTAAATGGAATCCTTTCTCTTCTAAAAATTCCGTTGTAAATTTACTATCTGCTGGAGCAAATCCAAGCTGGAATTGTTGTATAGTTTCATCTGAAATACTACGGTCCTTTAAATAGGACAGTGCTTCCTTTCCATCTTCTGCATACTTTAAAAGATGGTGATAAAACTTTGTCAACCAATCATGTGCTTCTAAGTTAGCAGTTTGTTCTTCTGACATAGAAGAACGTTTCGTGGGTGCCTCTGGTAAAGAAATATGTACCCGTTCTGCTAAAAATTGCACTGCTTCTATAAAGGTAAATGTTTCTTTTTCCATTAAAAAATTAAATACATTTCCACTTTTCCCGCATCCAAAACAATGAAAAAACTGTTTTTCTTTCACAACAGAAAACGAAGGTGATTTCTCATCATGAAATGGACAAAGCCCAAAATAGTTTTTCCCTTGTTTTTTTAACTGAACGTATTCACCAATGACTTCGACAATATCATTTTCATTTCGAATTTGATCAATCAGTTCATCAGGTAAACCATTTGCCATGTATATCACCTAAAAACGTATTTAATATATATATTCTATATGCATGCTAAAAGTCCTTCATTTTTCGACATTGTTTTTATAAACTATCGAAAAAAAATATCCTTCTTTATCTTTCCGCTATATTAAAGAAGGAGTATGCACATATATCGTACTATTTATCTTCCCGTTTTTTATAAAGGACAAACATATATACGATGTACAACATAGTATTATAGTATATATACAATATATAATCTAGTTTTTTAATTATTTTTTGTTTCTATCATTTGTAAAATAATATTTGCCGTCTCTTCTACTGCTTTATGTGACACATCGATTACTTCACAACCTATTTTTTCGATTAGTTCATCAAAATATTGTAATTCTTCTTCAATACGTTGGAATGTCGCATATGCAGCATGGTCTCCAAGACCAAGTGCTTTTAAACGTTCTTTTCGTATTTCATTTAATTTATGTGGACTAATTCTTAAGCCAATACACTTCGACTTATCAATCCGAAATAATTCTTCCGGTGGTACGACTTCTGGTACAATTGGTACGTTTGCTACTTTCAAGCGCTTATGCGCTAAGTATTGTGATAATGGTGTTTTTGATGTACGTGATACACCAATTAGGACAACATCCGCTCTAGCAATACCACGTGGGTCACGCCCATCGTCATAACGGACAGCAAACTCAATTGCCTCGATACGTTTAAAATAATCTTGATCTAATTTATAAACTAATCCCGGTTCATGACGCGGTTCATGATTAAACGTACGTTCCATTGCATCCATCATCGGTCCCATAATATCAATTGCTTCTACGCCCATTTCTGCCGCTTCTTTTGACATATATCTTCGTAAATTTGGATCTACTAAAGTATACCCAATAATACCTGATTCTTCTTTTACAAGCTCTAATGTTTCATCAATCGTCATCGTATCTTCTACATACGGGACACGCTGAATTTTATAATTTCCATTTGTAAATTGACTTAAACCTGCTTTAATCACAAGTTCGGCTGTTTCTCCAACCGAATCTGAAAGGACATATACTGTTGGATTATTCATGAATTATCCCTCGCTTCTTTATTCATCTAAGATTAATTCTACAAATGCTTTCGTTACATTCGTTTTTGTTATACGTCCGACTACTTGTAAACCTTTTGTATTTTGTTTTACAACTGGTAAACCATCAATCTGTTTATCAATTAACTTTTTAGCAGTTTCGATTAATAAATCATCACTATAACAAACTGTAATATTCGGCATCCTTGTCATTATAATATGAACTGGTAAACTATTTAAATCTTGATTGCCAATACTAGCACGTAATAAATCTTTTCTCGATAAAACACCAGATAAACAATGATCTTCATTCACGACAAACAATGTACCGACATCACCTAAAAACATCGCAGAGATTGCTTCATATACGGATACATCTTCTTTTACTACGACTGGAACAGATTGAAAATCACTCACTTTAAATTGTTTTATTTTTTCAGTCAAAAGTTCTGAACCACTTTTTCCAGTAAAAAAATACCCTACTCTTGGTCTTGCCTCTAGATAACCTGCCATTGTTAAAATCGCTAGATCTGGACGTAAAGTGGCACGAGATAAATTTAATTTATCGGCAATTTGTTCCCCAGTGATCGGTTCATTTTCTTTAACGATTTGTACAATTGTTTCTTGTCTCTCTGATAATTCCACTTTTCCACCACCTATAAGATAGTAATGAGGTTGGATCAAACATTATCCAACCCCAAAATCTTTTTACGAAAATGTATTACATATAGATAGTATATAATGATTCGTTGTAAAAGAAAACGAGTCATTCATATTTATTATCATTGTTGCTGTTTCCACTCAATTAACGTAACATCCGCAAATTGTTTAATCAAATTAGAAATGGCATGAATTAAAGCTAAACGGTTCTGTTTTACTTTTTCATCTTTCGCCATTACCATATTATGATCAAAGAAATCATTAATTGGAGTAGATAATGTAGATAACGTGTCTAATGCTTCTGCAACCTCTTCGTTATTCATTTGTGCATGAAATGTTTCACGAACATCTACATACGTATCATATAATTTTCTTTCAGAATCTGTTTCAAACAGTGCTTCATCTATATCAGTTTGTTCATATTTTTTACCTAAATTCATTACTCGTGTAAAGGATTCCTCAATTTGTTTAAACGAATTATCTTGGCGTTTTAAAGATAATAATCTTGCTTTATGGATTTTCACAAACATGTTACCAATGCCATCTGCTAATACAGCTTGTACGACGTCTGATTCAATACCACGATCCGCTAAAATGTACGCAGCTCTATTTTTAAAGAATTGAATAATTTCTGCACGAATATCTTCTACCGTTACACCGTATTGTTCACAAACTTTATGTACCAATTCCTCTATAGGCACATTCCATTTCTGTTCTAATAAAATACGTAAAATTCCTATCGCTTGTCTTCTTAATCCTAGTGGATCCTGTGAGCTGGATGGAACTAATCCGACAGAAATACATCCAATAATCGTATCTAATTTATCAGCAATACTGATGATTGATCCAACTTTTGTTTTTGGTAAAGCTCCACCAGCTGACGTTGGTAAATAATGTTCACGAATTGCAGTCGCTACAACCTCTGACTCTCCAAAATGTTTCGCATATTTTTCTCCCATAATACCTTGTAATTCGGGGAATTCATTTACCATATCTGTCACTAAGTCAAACTTACATACTTCTGCTGCACGAACAACATCTTTTTGTTCTTCTGTTGTTAACTCAACTTTTTCCGCTAAGTATGCAGCTATATTTTTCACTTTTTCCGTTTTTTCATACACCGTTCCAATTTTTTCTTGGAAAACAACTGTCTTTAATTTATCATTATAAAATTCAATCGAATGTTTACGATCTTCTTCAAAGAAAAAGGCACCATCTGCAAGACGAGCACGTAATACTTTTTCATTTCCTTTAATAACATTATCAATTGCATGATTATTTCCATTACGAACACTTACAAAATATGGTAATAACTCATTCGTTTCTTTGTTCTTAACAGGAAAATAACGTTGATGTTCTTTCATCGATGTAATTAGCACTTCCTCTGGAATAGCTAAGTAAGATTCATCAAATGAACCATAAAACGCTTGAGGATACTCCACCAAATTACGAACTTCATGTAATAATTCCTCATCAATTTCTATAGTGAATTTTGCATCTTTTTCTAACACTTTTAATTGTTCTACAATTAGCCGTTCACGCTTCACTGGGTTAACAATGACGAAATTTTCTTCTAATGCTTGCTCATATTCAGATGGCGAAGTTAATGTTACTTTACTTCCTAAAAACCGGTGACCGCTTGTTGTATTACTCGATGTAACATTTGCAACGTCAAATGGGATGACTTCATCATTATATAACGCAACAATCCAACGAATAGGTCTCGCAAAGCGAAACGAACCACTACCCCAACGCATCGTTTGTGGAAAAGGAATTGAAGAAATGATTTGTTTAAATTCAGGCAAAATTTCTTTCGTCTCTTTCTGTTCTGATACTTTTTCAACAAAGATATATGTTTGCCCTTTCAGTTCCTTCGTATAAATATCTTCTGTATTCTTCCCTTGTCCTTTTACAAAACCTATTGCCGCTTTGGACCAATTTCCTTCTTCATCTTGTGCAATTTTCATCTGTGGTCCACGTACTTCCTCTTTTACAACTTCTTGTTTTTCTGCGATATTTTCAATTAGTACTGCTAAACGTCGAGGTGTCGAGAAAGTTTTCATCGCTTCAAATTGAATATTCTTTTCACGTAACCACTTTGTAGTACGATCTAATAATTGTTTCTCAGCTTCATCTATAAATCTTGCCGGTAATTCTTCGATTCCAATTTCAAATAAAACATTACTACTCATTGCAAAGCTCCTCCTTTAACATCGGGAAACCTAATTTTTCTCGTTCTGCCACATATGCTTGTGAAATACTACGTGCTAAATTACGTACTCTCGCAATGTAGCCTGTTCTTTCCGTCACACTAATTACTCCTCTTGCATCTAGTAAGTTGAATGTATGGGAACATTTCAATACGTAATCATATGCAGGGAAGATTAACCCTTTTTCCATTGTTGCGCGCGCTTCTTCTTCATAAAGGGTAAATAATTCAAATAATGTTTCCGTATTTGATGTTTCAAACGCATATTTTGAATGTTCAAATTCCGGTTGTAAAAAGATATCGCGATATGTTACGCCATTGACCCACTCTAGATCAAAAACGTTTTCCTTATCTTGAATATAGGACGCTAATCGTTCAATACCGTATGTCAACTCTACTGCAACTGGATTTGCTTCCAATCCACCAACTTGTTGGAAATATGTAAACTGTGTAATTTCCATTCCGTCTAACCAAACTTCCCAACCAAGCCCTGCTGCACCTAATGTTGGGTTTTCCCAGTTATCTTCAACAAATCGAATATCATGTTCTAACGGATTAATTCCTAATGCAACTAAAGAATCTAAATATAAATCTTGAATATTATCTGGAGACGGCTTCATGATTACTTGGTATTGATGGTGTTGATATAGTCGATTTGGATTTTCTCCATAACGACCATCATCTGGACGTCTCGATGGTTCCACATATGCTACATTCCACGGCTCAGGTCCTAAACTTCTTAGTAATGTCATAGGTGACATTGTTCCTGCTCCTTTTTCCGTATCATATGCTTGCATTAAAATACAGTTTTGCTTTGACCAATAATTTTGTAATGTTAATATCATTTCTTGAATATTCATATTAACTCCTCGCTTTCTCATAATAAAAAATCCGTCCCTATGTCTTCTTATCTTAGAATAAAAAGACATAGGGACGGATTCTTGCCCGCGGTTCCACCCTATTTGCCTTACAATTGTAAAGCCACTTTAGATGATATTACGTGCTCCAGGGTGCCTTTCCATATTGTACTATCATCCAGCTTACACTATCCTGGACTCGCTAAAAAATAGGTGACAATATGTACTTTTCCCTTTCCTCGCATACAATTATCTTTATCATACAAAAAAAGAATGATAATTGCAACTTTTTTTCGTTTATTTTAATTTATCGAGTTGTTCTAAAAATCGTTTAGACTTTAATGTATAACTACCAAATCGATCATAATATGCATCGAGCAAACGTCGCATCATTAAAACATTCTCTTCTTTTACCGAAATATTTCCAACCCTTTCTAATGAGACGGATTGTAAAATTGGCAATAACTTCGTTAAAGCTTTATTTAATGTAATCGCATATGGATCGACACTTTGACAACGTAGACAAAGTACGCCACCTTCCTGAACTGAAAAAGCAAATGGCCCTTCTTTTTCCCCACATTGCATACACTGATCTAACAAAGGTTTAAATCCACCTTTTTCAAACATTTTCAATTCAAACATCATAATTGGGATAAAATAAGAATCATGTTCATTAATCCAAGTGAGTGTAAGCAATAGTTCTTTAAACAAAAAGACATCTCGTTCTTTTTCTTCTGTTAATTTTTCAAGTAATTCGACGATATAAGATGCATAGGCTGTTTTTTCAATATCTTCTCTTATTTTTCGAAAGGATTGTAATACACTTGCTTGCTGTACAGTACTCAACCCTTTTGGCATATACGCTTGAAAATCACCGTAAATAAAAGGTTGTGAAACAGCACTAAGACGGCTTTTCGGTTTATTTGCTCCCCGACAAAGTGCTGTTATTTTACCAATTTGTTTTGTGTAGATTGTAATTATTTTATGTGTTTCCCCGTAATCACGACTTCTTAAAACAATTCCTTCTAATTGTCTTAACATGTGCATGCCCCTTTATGCTTGTTTATTTACTTCGGGCTTCAGAGAAACGATGTGCTTACTTATGTTTGGTTCATACGGTCTGTTAACATAACTAGCTTCCATTTTTTTTAACAATAAATATGCTTCAACGTTTCCTGTTTGTAAAAATACTTTCCACATTTTTTGATGCACAGAAAATCGTCCTTTCTATATTTTATTGTATTACATAAATGATGCTTACTTTATAATTTTTCCTACAGTACGTAAAACATAAGTTATAAAATTTACCAATCAGTTTATTCTGTTTCAAAGCCAAATTTTGTTAAGCTTGATTGTTTATTTCGCCAATCTTTTTCTACTTTCACCCATAGTTCTAAAAAAACCTTTTCATCTAACATTTTTTCAATATCTAGTCTAGCTTCTTTTCCAATCTTCTTTAACATGGACCCTTTCTTACCGATTAAAATTCCTTTTTGGGAAGATCTTTCGGTAATGATTAATGCTTGAATATGAACTTTTCCATGTTCAGATGTAGAAAAGTTTTCAACGACAACATTTATGGAATGTGGTACTTCTTCCTCAGTATGATGCAACACTTTTTCTCGAATCAATTCACTGACTAAAAATCGTTCTGTTTTATCTGTTAATGCATCTTCATCAAAATACTTCGGTCCTTCTGGTAATCTTTCTTGTACGAGAGAAATTAATTTCTGTACATTATTACCATTTAGAGCAGAAACAGGGATAATTTCAGCGAAATCGAATTGTTCTTTATACGTTGCAATCAATGGGAACAATTCATCCGGATGAATGAGGTCCACTTTATTAAGGAGTAAAAACACAGGTACATTTGCTTTTTTTAATTTTTCCATAATAAATTGATCGCCTCGACCTATTCCTTCGTTTGCGTTAACTACGAAAAGAATAAGGTCTACATCTGAAATTGTTTGTAAAGACACATCGACCATATAATCCCCTAAACGATGTTTCGGTTTATGCACACCTGGTGTATCGATGAACACAATTTGTCCAACATCGTCTGAATATATTCCTTGAATCGCATGTCTTGTCGTTTGTATTTTATCGCTAATAATAGAAATTTTTTCCCCAATAATTTGATTTAATAATGTTGATTTTCCTACATTTGGTCGTCCAATCATCGTTACGAACCCTGACACGTGTTTCTCTTCCATAACTTCCTCCTAAGTTGTCCTAGCTTTGTTTACATTTTACTACAAATTTAAAATAGTGCTACCATTTCGACAAAACTTCTTATAAAATCATGAAGTACATAACATTTTTACAAATTAAATCCCGAAGAATGCGAACATCTTCGGGATAAAAATAAGACTGCCAATGATTATACTTCCAATCGCTGCCACTAACACAGCTCCAGCAGCCATATCTTTAATAATTTTTGCTTCCATGGAAATTTCTGGCTTCACATAGTCAATGATCTGCTCACATACACTATTCATCATTTCTAAAGCAAAAACGAGTACGATAACTATTGTAATGGTGATCCATTCCAAACGTGAAATTTGAAAAATAAATCCAAAAAGTACCGTAAATAATGCCACTACACAATGGATACGCATATTTCTTTCTCGTTTGATAACTTGTACTATCCCGTTCCAAGCAAAAGATAGACCAATTCCTCTCTTCTTATCCTCTTTCAAGTTGAAACTCCTGTAAAATTTGCTCTTGTTTTCCGAACATTATTTTTTCCTCTTCCTCATCGTCATGTGTGTATCCAATTAAATGAAGAAAACCATGGATAGCTAAAAAAGCCAACTCTCGTTCAAATGGGTGGTTATATCTTTCTGCTTGTTCTTTCACTTTATCAATGGAAATAATTATATCACCAATCATAAGTGGTAAACGTTCGTCCACTTGATTAAAATCCTCTACCATCGGAAAAGATAGCACATCTGTCGCATTATCTTTTTGACGATAAGATTTATTTAATTGCTGAATTGCATCATTATCGACAATAACGAGAGAGACTTCAGCATTCTGTTGCAATTGTTCTTTTTCCGCAGCATACGTTACAATTTTTTGTAGCAGTAAACAATCTTTTTCTTTTAACTGTCCTGTTTCATCTGTTAGATCTATATGCATATTTATTCCTCCTTATCAGGATACTGGATTCTCGAATGAAATATCCCTTGTAATGTTGTACAAACCGTCTCACGAATAGTATGAATTTCTTTAATTGTTAAAGGCGTTTCATTAAATTGACCGTCTAATAATTTATTATTAACGATATTTTGAACAATATTTGCAATTTTTTCATTGGAAGGTTCGTCAAGTGAACGAACCGCCGCTTCTGTCGCATCACAAATAGAGATGACACCCGCTTCTTTCGTTTGCGGTCTTGGTCCAGGATAACGAAAGTCTGCCTCGTCTACCTGTTTCCCTTCTTTTTCTGCCATTCGATAAAAATATTCAACTAAAGATGTCCCGTGATGTTGTAAACAAATATCAATGATTTCTTTTGGTAATTGTTCCTTTTTTAACATTTCAGCCCCATTTGTTACATGACCAATAATAATTTCAGCACTTTCCTTTGCAGAAATAAAATCGTGTGGATTTTTAATACCGACTTGATTTTCAATAAAATAATATGGGTTTACTGTTTTTCCGATATCATGGTAATACGAACCAACTCTCGCTAATAAACCATTTGCGCCAATTGCTTCACATGCTGTTTCACTTAAATTGGCAACCATAACAGAGTGATGGTACGTACCTGGAGCATCTTGTAAAATTTTCCGTAATAATGGTTGATTTGGATTCGCTAAATGCAATAACTTACTATCTGTTAAAATACCTAACCCAGTTTCAAAGAAAGGCATTAACCCGATCGTAAGGACGACAGACAAAATAGCCGCCGCCACTCCGAAACTTGCATGTATAATAAAATCAATAAAATAATATTGTTGAAATGAAAGGAATAAAAAGAACATAATTGTCATAACATTTATTATAGCCATTCCAAATGCTGTTTTTATAATCGACATACGGTCTCTAACATCTCTCAACAAATAAATACCTGCCAACTGGAAAAATATAAAATATAAAAATGATTCAATATTTAATGAGCCCGGTATTTCTCCATTAAAAATAATGCTTCCTAAAATCGCATAAACAATCGCCAATATAATCGCTAAACGTTCATATATTAAAAGACGAATAAGTAAAACACCTGTTGCGACAGGGACTAATAAAAAGACAGATTGCAATTGATCTGTATATAAACTCATTATTTTCATGAGCGTAATCGTAATAATACTAATAAAAAGAACAGCAATCGTTTTTGCTGGAGTTAAATGTTGACGGCGATACAAGCGATTTAATTCATACGTAATAATACTTAATAAAAAAGTAGCAAAAATCAATAGTCCAATCGCAGGTAAAATTTGATTGCCACGATTTAACAACCCGACTAATTGCAATTCTTCGTATATTTCATTTGTTACAATTTGACCTTCACGAACGATAATATCCCCGCTACGAATCATAACAGGTTCTACCCCACTCGCAGCTTCGTTTCTTGCTTCCATCGTTTTTTCGATATCAAAAAAGGAATTTTCTACGACAGAAAAATCAATTAGCTCCTTAAATGCATCCTTTGTTTCATCATCTAAAGAGGAATATTTTAAAATAGATTTTACTTCTTCTTTGGCGCTTTGAATATTTTCAATGCGCACCCCATTATTCAATGTTTTTTCAACAGATTGAATAAATGTTTTCTTCGCTTTCGTCCGATCCTTCACATCCAGACGAAACAGCTGCATAAAAACAACCTCATCTATTTCATTGATTAACTCCTCTGATAATATTTCTTCTAAATGTGTCGTCTTATCTTCTAGAGAAATAGGCGTTTTATTAGTGTCTTCTTTTTCTATCGTTTCAATAGCATCAAACAGTTCCTCTAATAATCCTACTTGCTCTTCTGTAATTTCTTCTGAAACAGTATATCTGTCCACCACATTTGAAACAGTTTCTCGCATTTTCCTATCTGTTTCTACTTCATTTTCAATTGTAATTGGTGAACGTATCGTTTCCTTCGCCCTATCAAATCGCTCAATATCATATGTTTTTGTATATACATTATTAATCGTGATGACAAAGATAAAGGCAAGTAAAATAAACATTGGTAAATAAATCGCAATCGCTTTAGACTCACTATTAAAAATAGAGAATAATTTGTCGATAAAATTTTTCATTTGTATTCACCTCAAGTAAGGGCAATTATGTATCTTTTTTATCATATGCTGCAATAATCTTTTGGACTAGTGGGTGTCTCACGACATCAGATTCATTTAAATAAATAAAAGCTATATCTGCTACATCTTTTAAAATATTATTCGCTTTTATCAGTCCAGATTGTACCCCTTTAGGTAAATCAATCTGGGTAACATCTCCAGTTATGACCATTTTAGCTCCAAAACCAAGACGAGTTAAAAACATCTTCATTTGTTCTGGAGTTGTGTTTTGTGCTTCATCTAAAATAACAAAAGCATTATCCAATGTACGCCCACGCATATATGCTAACGGAGCAATTTCAATGATTTCTTTTTCAATTAACCTAGCTGCCTGTTCCTTACCTAGCACATCATTCAACCCGTCATAAAGCGGTCGTAAATAAGGATCTACTTTTTCTTTTAAATCACCAGGTAAAAAACCTAAACTTTCACCGGCCTCGACAGCCGGTCGTGTTAAAACGATTCTTTTTACCTCTCCTTTTTTCAATGCATCTACCGCTTTTACAACAGCCAAATATGTTTTACCTGTCCCTGCAGGACCAATACCAAAAACAAGATCATGATGGTGCATGGCATCAATATAAGCTTTTTGTCCAAGTGTTTTTACGCGAATAGATTTACCTTTTGCATTTTTTGTTATTTCGTCTTCAAATAATGTTTCAAATTGTTCGATGTTTCCTTCTTTCGCTAATTTAATCGCATATACGACATCCCGTTCTGTAATCGTTAGTCCTTTTCGAATAATTTGTAATAAACTATGTAAAATAACTTGAACAAGTGCAGGATCTTCACCAGAAACACTTACTTGTTCTCCACGTGTCACAATTTCCACTTTTAACTGTGCTTCAATTAATTGTAAAAATTTATCATTCGTTCCAAATAATTCTCTTGCTTCATTTACATCGTTCAAATGCAAATTTATTTGTTCTAAATGTTCTGACATGCTTTTACTCCTTTATCCATTTAACGTTTATGATGAATCTTTTTCGGTGATGCGATGTTTTCTGTTACACTTACATATAAGTTCCATTTTACTCTACCATTGACTTGTTCTTCATGCAAAATATAGTATTTCTTTATTTTAACATGTTTACCTAAGTTTTTCTTCAAATATTTTGTTATATAATGAGTCATTCGTTTTTTCAATTGATCTTTTGATACGCTATTTTCAATTTGTTCTTTTTCATAATAATATAGTTCACGTATTTCTACTGGCCATTCTCGAAAGAATTTCCATTGATCTTTCAGTATTTTCTCTTCCTTTTTAGGCTCATAAGCGTGAAATATATTTCCCCAAATAGGGATCTCTACATTATTTATTCGTAATCGATATTGATGTGCATTTAAACCTACAATTTGTTCTTTATATTGTTCAACTGGCATCGAAATATTCACTTCATACCATGTTGTGGCATATACAGCACCTTCAGCATGTACATAATGTTTTATATCATTATCTTCATCATTCACTATTTCACCTGATACAAGTATATCGCCTTTTTCCACCACTTCATAGCGATGTACGAGCATATCTCCTTGCACGATAGATGCTTTTTCAATCACACCCGATTTATTTGCAACTAAATGTTGTGGGGGCTTGTGTGATTCTTTCGGTTCCACCTTTTTCTCTTCTACATCTATCAAATATGTATTGCCACTTCTTTCAATTTGAATATGTTGAATGGAATGTAACTGGTCGATAATATACTGTTCCATTTGCTTAGGGTGGTCTAAAGATGGAATCCAAGCCCATTTTTGTAAACCTATGTTTTTCATTTCCTTCTCAATCTCTTTTTCAATATATATAGGCATCGAATTATAACGAACATCGAATACGACAAATTGTAATAAAAATAATAATAAAGACGACAGAACGAGTGTAACTACCCATTCCTTTCTATGTAAAAACCGCTGTACATAATAGGTGATTCCGGTTTGTCCAACGATTGTAACTGGAATCGATGCTTCTTCAATCATATGAGCTATTTTATGCCAATCTTTCCGTAAAATTTTTATAGACCATTTTTCTTTCTCTACCATACACAATTGATAAAATGGAACATTCATTTCATAACACATATGTAAAAAACGTTCGATATGTATGTTATGTAAGTTTAAATGATATGCTCCGAATATAGCTTTATGAAATTTCATATTCTCCCACCTACAATTACAATGTATGATGTTAGTATATGAGGAGAATCACAAAGAAAGAACAAAAAGAGCTAAGGACATAAGCAAGTCCTTAGCTCTTTTACTCAGCGTCTTCTTCTGTTCATTGGATTTGTATCATATGGCTTCAAAGCCCTTGGAGGCCCTAATACTTCAGCCATAATTATTCCTTCCACAATTCCTTCACGTGTCAATTTCTTTTCAATCGCAATCGATACATCTTGTTTTGCAGCCTTTTTCGGCTTTAATAAGGCTGATAAATCTTCTTTAACATCCTCTTCATTTGATTGTGATTGATATTGTGAACGTAATCGTTCATATTGTTTTTGACGTTGTTCTTCAATTGATTCCAATGTTTCTGTTGCATGATCCACACCGATTGTAGATTGTTTTTCCTTTTTGGACGGTGTTTTCTTTTCTTCTGGTTCTAAAAATTGATCTAATTGTTCTTTTAATTGATCTTGCAAGTCAGAAAAAGTAGGCATTTTTCGTTCTTTTTGTTCCTGTTGTTGCCTTGTTTGCTCAGGTTGATTTGTTCTTCTTTGTTGTCTTTGCTGTTGTTGACGACGTTTTTTCTCTTCTTCTTTTTTGGCAGAATTAAAGAAATTGATAATCGCAGCAACTATAATAATGACAAAAAACAAATTCCCAAAAATAAAGTCAAAGAAGCTATCCATTTCTCGGTGCCTCCTTATTTTTTATCGTTATCTGTTGATCCTTGGTCTTTTTTCGTTACATTTCCAATTGAGTCTCTCATATCTGTATCTGCATTAATGTTTTGGTAATTTAAGTAATCCATCACACCCATTTTACCAGAACGTAATGCTTCAGCTAATGCACGTGGTACATCTGCTTCGGCTTCCACAACTCGTGCACGCATTTCTTCCACTTTTGCAGTCATTTCTTGTTCTAATGCAACAGCCATTGCACGACGCTCTTCCGCTTTAGCTTGAGCGATATTTTTATCTGCTTGTGCTTGGTCTGTTTGTAAAATAGCCCCGATATTTTTACCAATATCCACATCTGCAATGTCAATTGATAAAATTTCAAATGCTGTACCTGAGTCTAGCCCTTTCGCTAATACCGTATGAGAAATCATATCAGGATTTTCAAGTACTTTCTTATGTGTTTCTGAACTACCGATTGTACTTACGACCCCTTCACCAACACGGGCAATTACCGTTTCTTCTCCAGCACCCCCGACTAAACGGTCAATATTAGCACGCACTGTAATTCTTGCTAAAGCTTTTACTTCGATACCGTCCATAGCAATCCCTGCAATAAATGGTGTTTCAATCACTTTCGGGTTAACACTCATTTGAACTGCTTCTAAAACGTCACGACCAGCTAAATCAATCGCTGCTGCTCTTTCAAATGTTAAACTAATATTCGCTCTTTGTGCTGCGATTAACGCATTTACTACTCTGTCTACATTACCACCAGCTAAGTAATGACCCTCTAATTGGTTAGTCGTTACATTTAATCCAGCTTTATAAGCCTTAATTAACGGATTAATAACACGTGATGGTACAACTCGACGTAAACGCATACCTACTAAAGTAAATAAACCAACTTTTACACCTGCTGCAAGTGCACTAATCCATAATGCAACGGGAACAAATGTAAATAATACAACTAATGCAATTAAAATAATTGCGATAATAATAATCGGAAAAATTTCTCCAAACATTGTACTACCTCCTATATTCTTCCATTTCATTTTTTACTAATTTTAAACATCGTACTCCCTTAAATCAAGCTTATCTTTACTGTGCTTCTCCATTACATCCATTCTAACAGCCGCAAACAAATACCATTAACCAATTTATTTACCTTCTAGCAATTAACGAAATAAAGCAGTAGACGGATTATGTATATTTGCAGCTTTTGCACTAACCATGACAATATTAGCAAATGCTTTATATCGAATGAATAGCGCAATATAGCATAATCATGTGTTTTCTTAAACAGTGAAGCAGACATAACTACACTTTATCCCTTACATACCATTCTTCTCGCGAACAACTACTTTTACACCTTCCACATGGATGATCTCTACCTTTTTGTCCTTTTCAATGAAATTTCCCTCTGAAACAACATCTAGTCGTTCCTTTTCAAATAGCACTGTGCCTGAAGGACGTAAAGGTGTGATCGTAATACCTTCTTTTCCTATCAACTCTGTTCTCGTCACTTGAGAAACATACCCTTGTTCTGTCATCGTTCGATCTCGTAAAATGAGCTTTTTAAAAATACCTCGTTCTGTCCCAATCCATTTATATAAAACAACCGCAGCAACAATTGCCGCAACTAAGGCAATGGCGACACTCATCGTCATATGAGATAATGTATATCCTGACATTAATAACGCGATAACAATCGAGGCAACACCGAAAAATCCGAGTATTCCCCCTGCAACAAAGAATTCTAATATAATCAATATGATTCCAACGATGAGAAGGATAACTGCTTCCATCCCTGCAATTCCCGCAATAATATGTCCATAAAAGAATAAAATTAAAGCGATAATCCCCATGGATCCTGCAATTCCAAAACCAGGTGTGTACAATTCAACAATTAACCCGATACTTGCAATAGAAAGTAAAATTGGAATGACAATTGGACTCGTGACAAAACGAGCAATCTCCTCTGCAAATGAAGTTTCTGTTTTCACAATTTTCGCTTGATCTAAATCTAATGCATGTAATAACTCTACCTCATTTTGTACAATTCCTTCCGCATATCCAACATCTAATGCGTGTTTCGGTGTTAACGTTAAAAACTCTCCTTTTGGAGCACCATATTCTGGTAAATCAACATTAGCATCTGCCATCGCTACAGCATATTGTGGGTCACGCCCCTTCGATTCAGCTGCACTTTCCATTGCTGCAATCCATGCAGATTGTGCCTTTTTATCTGCCGCATTTCCATCAGAGGTAATGACACCACTAGCTCCCATAGTTGCATTCGGTTTCATATAAATTGTATCGGAATTAAGTGCAATATACGAACCGGCCGATAATGCTTCATTTACAATATAGGCTGTCGTTGGTATCTCTAGGCCTTGTAATAATTTCCCAATTTGGCCTGCAGAGTCTACCCTTCCTCCAGGAGTATCAATTTCAAATATAATATGATTTGCACCTGCTTCGATTGCCTCGTTTGTTGATCTGACTAAAAAGGCTTCCAAACCTCTTTCTACTTCGTTTTCTATAGGAATCATATATACTAACTTATTTGAACCATCTTCCGCATTCTTTTCAGGTGGAAGAACAACAGTAAGTAAAAGGGTTAAAAGTAGAATATAAAACGTAAAAATCTTTTTGGACAAATACATTCACCACCTTCTTTGTCCATATATGTATAAATCGATTCTATTTTAGAATATCATATCGGATATATATTATCATTATTTATTTGAAAATTTTTATTCAATTACGAAGTAAATAAAAAGGAGTATGAGAAATTACTCTCATACCCCTTTTTAAAAACATTTGAAATATTAAGCAAGATGTTTCTGTACTAGCTGTTGTACGACAGACCCATCTGCCTTTCCTTTTACTTTTGGCATTAATTGTTGCATTACTTTACCAAAATCTTTTTTAGATGTAGCTCCTACTTGTTTAATTGTTTCCTGCACAAGTTGCTCTACCTCTGTCTCTGATAATTGAGCAGGTAAATATGGTTGTAACATTTCTATTTCAGATGCAAGTTTTTCTGCTAAATCTATTCGATTAGCTGCCTCAAACTCTTTCATCGAATCTCTTCGTTGTTTTAACTCTCTAGATAAAACGGTTATTTCATCTTCCTCAGACAATGTTTCCACACCTAGTTTAATAGCTTCGTTTTGTAAAGATGCCTTTACCATACGAATCACACTAAGTCGCTCTTTATCTTTTGCACGCATTGCTTGTTTCATGTTTTCATTTAACTGTTCTAACAGTGACATGATCACACCTACTTTTAAAATTTACGTTTACGTGCTCTAGCAGCTTCAGATTTTTTCTTACGACGCACGCTAGGTTTTTCATAATATTCACGTTTTCTGTATTCAGATAATGTTCCACTCTTTGAAACATTACGTTTAAAACGACGTAAAGCATCTTCTAAAGATTCGTTTTTACGAATTCGAGTTGTATTTGGCATACATATTTCCCTCCCTCCGGAGATAAAAACATTGATATTTAACATATCTTTTCAAACATGTTCGTTTTCATTATATTATAAGGACCGATTACGGTCAACAACTATTACTATTTATTCACGAATATCTACTATTTTTACTTTATAACAAGTTGATCAGCTACTTTTACGAATGTACCTTCGTTTAATGGATAACCTGTTTTCGTTAACTTTACACGCACAATCGAACCAATTAATTCTTCTGGACCATCAAATTGAACTTTTAAATAGTTGTCCGAATATCCCACTAATGCACCTACTTTTTCGGAGCTCTTTTCTTCAGGGATTACTTCAACAGCTTGATCCATATGTTTGTCTGCATATATTGTAGCTAATTCGTTTGATAGAGCGATCATTCTTTCTACTCGTGCATCTTTTATTTCATTTGGTACTTGGTCATCCATCCGTGCTGCTGGTGTTCCAGTCCGTCTTGAATAAGGGAAAACATGTAATTCGGCATATCCGATATCTTGTACGAATTTATACGTTTCTAAAAATTCATCCTCTGTTTCACCAGGAAAACCAACGATAATATCTGAAGTAATTGCAAGTCCTGGTAACGCTTGTTTAATTTTATCAATTTTTTCTTTATAATAATCCGCAGAGTACTTTCTTCTCATTCTTGCAAGCACCGTATTTGATCCAGATTGTAATGGAATGTGTAAATGACGCACAATCTTTTCTGATTCGTCTAACACTTGAATTACTTCATCTGTAATTTGACTTGCTTCAATGGATGAAATTCGAATTCGTTTTAAACCATCCACTTTCGTTTCTAATTCCCGTAATAATTTCGCAAAATTATAGTCTTGCATATCTTCTCCATACCCAGCTGTATGAATACCTGTTAAGACAATTTCTTTATACCCTGCATCTACTAATTTTTGCGCTTGTTCTAGCACATTTTCTGGATCTCTAGAACGCAGTAACCCTCTTGACCAAGGGATGATACAAAATGTACAGAAATTATTACATCCTTCTTGAATTTTTAAAGATGCACGCGTTCTATCAGAAAAAACGGGTACGTCCATCTCTTCAAATGTACGATTTTTCATAATATTTTGTACCCCATTAACCGGTTGTCTAGTTAACTCATGTTCCTCAATTAATTTAATCATATTTTTACGATTTTGTGTTCCAACGACAACATCTACCCCAGGTATTTCCATTACTTCTCCTGGTGATGTTTGTGCATAACATCCAGTAACACATACTACCGCTTCAGGGTTTTTTCTAACTGCACGTCGAATGACTTGGCGGCTTTTTTTATCTCCCGTATTCGTTACTGTACAAGTATTTACGACATAAATATCGGCTATTTTATCGAAATCAACCCGTTCAAACCCTTCCGCTTTAAACATATTCCATATGCCTTCTGTTTCATAATGATTTACTTTACACCCAAGCGTGTGAAACGCAACCGTTTTATTGCTCATTTATATCAAACCTTTCTTAACATTCCATATATCTTCATAAATAATAATTGTCGCATTATATCATAACATAAAATACGTTGAATCGATAAGGTTAAGCAACTGTTTGTTAATTATTATGCTCTCCCACTATATTAGGAAAAATAAAGAGCATAATAGTATGTTCAACAAAATATCTTCATTCGAATATAGTTAAATTTTCAATTTATGTAACCGTTCGTTTAACAGTTCTTTCCATTCATCTGCTAATGCTTCCACCGACAGTATTTTGTTCATACCTTCTACATTTTTATGTCCTCGGAAGTACACTTCATTTCCAAAAAGCACGGACACCTGTTGTGGATGTCGTTCTTCAAGTGTAATTTTGGAATCACTACATACGATACCTTCTTCTAAAACGCGACATAAATATCCTGTATAACCCGTTTCGATCATTCGTTTTAAAAGCAATGGATTTTTCGTTCTTTTCGTTATTGTGCTGCATGGAATTCTACTTTGTGTTATTTGGATGAATGCCTCTCCTAAACGATAAACATCGCCAAAATATGTATCTTTTTCCAGCATGTTTGAAACCGTTAAATTTTCACCAAAATTCGCTTTAGATAATGGGTATCCAAATTCCTTTTCCCAAAATGTATAATGTTCATAAGGGTATACACAAACCGCTCGATCTGGTCCACCATGATGACGTAAATCAGCTACTCCATCCCCATTAAATCCATCTTTTGTTAAGTAAGCTTCTTCTATAGACTGTTTACATATACCTGTTCGCATATATTTGTTTTCAGCGTACTTCATTTCTTTAGGTAAACTAACTGCAAAATCAACTATTTCTCTATTTCTAGTAAATTGCATGTACGAACACACCCTCCGACGAATCTTTTTATTCTTTGTTCAAAATAACGGTTTTTAACTATAACCGTAACTGATTATAACATAATTTACAACATAGTTTTCAATTTGATATATGGCTTTTAAGATGAGGATATTTGATATAGAAGTAATCTTTTACTCCTTTAAAAGAAAAAAACGCTAGCTATATACGACATAGCTAGCGTTTTAAAGTTAATAGATTATTAATTATTTTCAGCAATACGGTTACGAAGAACCATTTGTAAAATACCACCGTTACGGTAGTAGTCCATCTCAACTTCACTGTCGAAACGTACTTTAACATTGAACTTCGTTTCTTTTCCGTCTTTATGAGTTGCAACAACTTCAGCCGTTCCACCAGGAGTGATAGATTCGTCAATGTTAATTGCATACTCTTCCGTTCCGTCTAAGCCAAGCGTTTCAGCGCCCTCACCATCAGCAAAAACAAGTGGTAATACACCCATCATTACTAAGTTAGAACGGTGAATTCTTTCAAAGCTTTCTGCGATAACAGCTTTAATCCCTAATAAATTAGAACCTTTAGCAGCCCAGTCACGAGAAGATCCCATACCGTAGTCTTTACCACCAATAACTACTAAACCAGTTCCGTCTTCTTTATATTTCATTGCTGCATCGTAAATCGGCATAATTTCTCCTGTTGGCCAATAAGTAGTGTATCCACCTTCTGTACCCGGAGCAATTTTGTTACGAATACGAATGTTCGCAAATGTACCACGCATCATTACTTCGTGGTTACCACGACGTGATCCGTAAGAGTTAAAGTCACGAGGTGATACGTCTTTATCTTGTAAATATTTTCCTGCTGGTGAATCTAATGCAATCGCTCCAGCTGGAGAAATATGGTCAGTTGTAACTGTATCTCCTAATAAACCTAACACTTTTAAGCCACTTAACGGTTCAATTGTGTCGACATCTTTCGATAACCCTTCAAAGAATGGTGGGTTTTGAATATATGTCGAGTTATCATCCCATTCGTATAATGGCTCATCCGTTGTTTCAATTTGGTTCCATTTTTCGTTTGATTCGAATAAGTTATCATATTCAGAACGGAAAATTTCTGGATTTACAACTTCGTTCACTGTAGTTCTAATATCATCCATTGAAGGCCAGATATCTTTTAAGTATACATCGTTTCCGTCTTTATCTTTACCTAATGAATCATTACGTAAATCGAAATCAACCGATCCAGCTAATGCATAAGCAACAACTAATGGTGGTGATGCTAAGTAGTTAGCTTTCACTAATGGGTGAATACGACCTTCGAAGTTACGGTTACCTGATAATACAGATGCAACTGTTAAGTCAGCATCCATAACTGCTTTTTCGATATCTTGACGTAATGGTCCAGAGTTACCGATACAAGTCGTACATCCATATCCAACTGTGTTGAATCCTAATGCATCTAAATATTCTGTTAAACCAGAATCATTTAAGTAACGAGTAACTACTGTTGAACCTGGTGCTAATGATGTTTTTACGAAATCAGGTACTGTTAACCCTTTTTCTACAGCATTTTTCGCAAGTAGACCTGCACCTAACATAACGTACGGGTTAGATGTGTTCGTACAAGAGGTTATCGCTGCAATTGCAACTGCACCTGTCTTCATAACAGACTTCTCGCCTGTTGTTGGGTTTGTAATTTCTACTTCTTTATCAAACTCAGATTTATCTAAACCTAAACCTTGGTTTCCAGCAGGAGCTGTAACCGCAGTTACGAATTTTTCTTGCATATCTCCTAATGCAATACGGTCTTGTGGACGCTTTGGACCAGCAAGGCTTGATTCTAATTCAGATAAATTAATTTCAACTGTTTCTGTGTACTCAGGGTCTTTCATATCTGCCGAATACCAGAAGTTGTTTTCTTTACAATATTTTTCAACTAATGCAATTTGCTCTTCAGGACGACCTGTTAAGCGTAAGTAGTTTAATGCTTCTTCATCAATTGGGAAGAAACCACAAGTTGCACCATACTCTGGAGCCATGTTTGAGATTGTCGCACGGTCAGCTAATGGCATATCCGCTAATCCCGGTCCGTAGTACTCAACGAATTTACCTACAACGTTTTTCTCACGTAATACTTCCGTTACTGTTAATGCTAAGTCTGTCGCAGTCGTTCCTTCAGGGAATTCACCTGTGAACTTCACTCCGATTACTTCTGGTTGTGGGAAATATGATGGTTGTCCAAGCATTCCTGCTTCCGCTTCAATTCCTCCAACACCCCATCCTAGTACTCCTAGACCGTTCACCATTGGTGTATGAGAGTCTGTACCAAATACAGTGTCTGGGAAAGAATCAAAAGATCCATCTTCATTTGCATTTGCATGTACTACATCTGCTAAATATTCAAGGTTAACTTGGTGTACGATACCTGTTGCTGGTGGTACAGCACGGTAATTATCAAAGGCTTTAGTTGCCCAGTTTAAGAACTGATAACGCTCTGCATTTCGCTCAAATTCTAACTCCATGTTAGCTTCTAATGCAGTTGGGTTACCATAATGATCTACCTGTACAGAGTGGTCAATAACTAAATCAACCGGTACTTCAGGGTTAATACGATCTGGGTCTCCACCCATATCTACCATAGCTTTTCTTAATGAAGCTAAATCAACTACAGCTGGTACCCCTGTAAAGTCTTGCAAAATTACACGTGAAGGTTTAAACGGTACGTCTACACCTTTCCCCTCAGGTGTTCCCCATTTTGCTAATCCTTCAACATGTTCATCTTTAATGACACGACCATCGTGTTGGCGAATAACTGATTCTAATAACACACGAATTGAGAACGGTAAACGTTCAATAGAACCTAATTTAGCATCTTCAATACCTTTTAGGTCATAGTAATTATACGTTTTACCATTTAGTTCAAACGATTTTTTTGTACGAAAGTTATCGTTTCCCATTAATTGTTTAGCCCCTTTCATCATTTCATATATTTCTAGGTTAAAAATACCCTTTTCAATAATAGTCTATATGAAACTGAAAGATAAAACAAATGTTTACAAACATTTCATCAATATGTTTTTGTTATTTCCTCTAATAAGTAAAAATTATACTTTAGCGTCTTTCGGTTAATTTATTATTATTGTTCGAAAAATGGGGTAGTGTAATCGTCGCTATTGTTCCTTTCGTTTTTCTATTTTCAAAAAACATTTTCCCTTGATGATTCAATATGATAGAATGACTAATCGCTAATCCTAAACCTGTCCCATTTTGTTTGGATGTACAAAACGGTTGTTTCCATTCATGAATCATTTCTTCTGACATGCCCTTACCTTCGTCTTTAATTTCAATGACAACTTCATTCATATACTCGTTTAAAAACACATGAATCAATATGTTACCTTCATACTCCATCGCTTCAGCACTATTTTTGCATACATTTAAAAACACTTGTTTAATTTGCCGAGCATCTACAAATAATTGGTAATCCGCCTCCATATTTACCTCAAATGTAACATGTCGTAATTCACTTTGTGTTTGTAGTATAAACAAGCAATCTTCAATTAAATTTTTAACTGTTTCTAATTGTTTCTTCTCGTCTAAAGGTTTTCCGGTTTGTAATAAATAGGTCGTAAGTTCTTCTAATTTTTCGACCTCTTTAATCATTACCTCATAATATACTCCCTCTTGCTTTACCCCTGCTTGTAATAATTGGAGAAATCCTTTTATAGATGTTAACGGGTTCCTTAATTCATGAACTACACCAGCAGCTAATGTTGCCGTCTCGATCAATGCTTGTTGTTTAATATTCATTTGTTCTTGGTGTACTTTTTCAGTTATATCTTTTAATAAACTAAAATAATATGTTTCACCTTCTACTTCTTGTTCTTCAATCAACAATGAAAAGTAGTATTTTTTATCTCGTTGTTCGTGTGAAAATTTAGGAATGAAAATATGATGTTCATTTTGAAATTCATCTTCCATGAAAATTTCATGAGGTATTAGTTGAAAGAAATTCATGTTTATGTACGAATGTTTATACTGTGGAAAATACTTTTGGATTGTCGATGACACTTGAATGATCTTCAATTCGGAGTCTAATAAGAACAAGACTACTTCTTCCGTCACTTGCACGTACCATTCCGAAAAACACCGCAAAATTTCGCGATTACCTTCATTTAATGGTAATTTATGAAACATTGTAAACATTCCCCCTACAAAACGTGGTCTCTATGTCAATATATGCCACTTACTTGTATGTATGTCTCTTAATGTTTATAATAATAGGCAGATAAAGAACGGATAACTTTATTATGATATTACTATATCATGGAGAAAAAAGATACCATTTTTTGCATGAAAGGTGAGATTGAATGGAATATATTATCGTTTTATGGGGATTTTTCCTAATTGGTTTTTTAGCAATTGGGGGATATTTTATGTTCCGAAAGTTTTTAAAACAACTACCGAAAGAAGACGGTAAATCAGATATGTACTGGCAACATCACTATATCGACAAAACAAAACATATGTGGGGAGAAGAGGAACTTGGGTTGTTAAATGAATTAGTATCACCGGTTCCAGAATTATTCCGTGACGTTGCAAAACAAACGATTGCAGGTAAAATTGGGGAAGTTGCTTTAGATAAAAATGCTACAAAAATTACCGAAGATATCATTATCCAAGGCTATATTATTGGTACGCCAAAAAGGGACCATAAATTTTTACGAAAAAAACTAAAAGAGAAAAACATCGATGTTGCACCATATGAACAATATTTCGAGTTATCGAAAAAAGAATATCGTGAAAACTGGAAAAAGAAATATGAAAGACAACAAAAAGAAAGTCAGAACAAACATTAAAATATGTTCTGACCTTTTTTATTTATATTAGTTTGTTCAAGCTTACAGCAATTTGTGCTCCAACTTTTGCATTATGCTTCACTAATGCAATATTTACTTCTAAACTTTTCCCATCTGTCAATTCTTTAACTTTCGCTAATAAAAACGGCGTACTATCCTTCCCAATAACATTATTTGCTTCCGCTTCCTTAATTGCTTCTGCAATAATACCATTAATGAATGTTTCATCCATTGCGTTTTCTTCTGGTATCGGGTTAGCTATCACTGTGCCACCTTGTAATTGAAGATCCCATTTCGTCTTTAATGTTTTTGCAATGATTTCAATTGAATCCGTATGGAAAGGTACTTTATGTTCACTTTTTCTCGTATAAAATGCAGGTAAATATTCTGTTTCATACCCGATTACTGGAACACCTTTTGTTTCCAAATATTCCATCGTTAAACCTAAATCCAAAATTGACTTTGCTCCAGCACAGACGACAGCTACATTTGTTTGTGCAAGTTCTTCTAAATCTGCTGAAATATCCATCGTCGTCTCAGCCCCGCGGTGTACCCCGCCAATACCACCTGTTACAAAAATTTCAATTCCAGCCATTTCTGCACAAATCATCGTTGATGCTACTGTAGTTGCTCCTAACTTGTTTGTAGCTATAACTTGGGCTAAATCTCTACGTGACACTTTTTGCACATTCTCACTTTTACCAAATAGTTCCAACTCATTATTGGATAATCCAATTCTAATCTTTCCATCCATAATCGCTATCGTAGCTGGAACTGCACCTTGACTACGAACAATTTCTTCTACTTCTCGTGCCATTTGTACGTTTTCAGGATATGGCATCCCATGAGAAATAATCGTTGATTCCAAAGCGACAATTGGTAATCCTTTCTCTTTCGCTTGTTGCACTTCTTCAGATAATAGTAAATAATCTTTCACTTTTAAAGTTCCTCCATCTCTTGTAATAATTGACTTTTGCTTAATTCTAATCGAACGGTGTATAGGGACAAAATTGTTTTATATGCATTTATCATCCCAAGTTGAATCGATTCTTTTAATGTATTTCCTTCTATAAAACCAAAAATTACCCCTGAACAAAATGCATCACCAGCACCTGTTACATCGATTACTTGTTCAGCACGTATCGGAGGAAAACATTGTATATTTAAATCGTTATTTTCCGCTATATTTCCGACCATCACTCCATTGTCTCCGTTTGTTACTACGACTTGTTTTATACCCTTTTGTAACCATTTCTTTACCGCTTCTTTCCACGCATTATGTGAATGAATTGGCATTTGAAAATACGTCTCAGACTCATCTTTATTTGTAATGAGCCACTCCACACCTTCTAATGTGGTAGGTAATCTGTCCATTTTAGGGGAAGAAACAGGAATAATAATGAGTGGGATTGTAAAACGTTTTGCAATTGTATATACATACTCTACTGTTTCTTTCGGACAATTTAAATCTATTACAATACAAGTTGCAGAGCGAATTAATGATTCTTTTTCCTTTATTCGTTCGATCGTTAGTTGATCAAATATATCCATATTCGCATAAGCAACTTCCATATTACCTTCTTCATCTAAAATGGCTGTATATGACCCAGTAGAATGTCCCTCGACTTCCAAGACGTCATTCATATCGATATACTTTTTCGAAGATTGCAAAATCTTCAACCTATCAGCATCATTTCCTACCGCTGTTAGCAATTTTACATCATTTTCTAGCCTTCCTAAATTCTCAGCAATATTTCTACCAACACCACCGATAGAGGTAGATGATACAACTGGATTGGATGTCCCTTGCATAATTGGTTGTTTCGCCCGATATTTTCGATCAATATTCGCACCGCCAATACAGACGATGTATGTATCTTTTTTCACTTGTTTATTCATATACCCTCCATAAAACAAATGTTTATAATCAAAACACAAGTTTATTTTACCTATCAAATTCTCCGCTGTCAATATCATCTTTTCTATTCTGGGAGAAATGCAAAAAGCCCAAACAAAAGGGCGGTTGCAAAGATGAATTACGTTAGAAAGGTGGTCCTTACATTTATTTCTCTTCTATTTAACCTCGCCTTTACATTCGAACTTCTTATTTGCTTCTTTATACGTTTCATTTGTTATACCCTATTTTTTCCACCTGTTTTTTCAATAACTCTGCAGTTACTTCGGGATAAACGGATGTGTTTGTTTGGGCTGTCAAACTCATATTACATAAACCATAGTAACATGCATCTTTTAAAGTGTTTTCTTGCAAGATGGCATACATCAATCCCGATACAAATGCCTCTTGCATCCCCGTTTCATCTTTTAAAATATATGGATGAATTGTTATAGGTTGTATTTTCCCATCGATTTCACCGTAAACGGTATAATGATTATGTAAAATAACCGGATATACTACACCCATTTCTTTTAAACGTTTAATCGCTTTCATATAGTCGTCATCTTTATTTAAGTTTAATTGGAACAAATATTCCACTTCTCGTTTATGCAAGATGATTGCTTCCACTCCTCTCAATTCAAAGGGAAGTTTTTTCAATTTCACAGATGAACTAGAAGTTATAAATAAACGAATTTTTTCTTCCCGACATTTAGCAATAATAAACTGAATTACTTCTTTACTTACATTGGTATCCAAAAATACAGCTTTTGCATTTTCTATCTTCGCCCATCTATCTTCTACCATGTCAACCGTAATTTCATTATAAATTTTCATATCTGCCATCGCTACAACAGTTTCGCCTGTTACATCTATTAATGTCGTATAGGATCCAGTTCTTTCTGAATGTAATGTCCATACTTTACTTACATCTAGCCCACTTTCTATTCCTTGTTCTAATAACCAAATTCCCTCCTTATCCTCTCCAATAGCAGACAACAATGATACATTATACTGTAAACGATGCAGGTTTTCAGCGACATTTCTTGCTACACCACCAGGAACTTCTAGGACATGCACTAGATTTGAACTATGTAAGATAACATTTTCCTCTGCGCTTGCTTTTCGATCTATGTTCATACCACCAATACAAACTATCGCTTCATTTTCACGAACAATATACGCTCTACCAATAATTTTTCCGCTATTTGTTAAAGCGCGAATATAATTAGCGACAGCTGAACGGGATAGTCCTACTTTTTCTGCTAATTCTTGTTGTGTTATATATGGATTTAAAATAATATAATGTAATATTTCTTCTTCCTTTGTCATTTTCTTTTCTCACTCCAACGCTAGTATACTTCTTTAAATGTATCATACTTATATATGTTTTGGTTTCTTTTACATAAAAAAAGAACATAGTATATAACTACATTCTTTTTTCGATAACATTTTTCAATTGATAATATTTTCGAAGCATTGCGATCCGCCAAGTTAGAATCATAGTAAAAGCAAGTATGAAAAACATGCCACTTGTTTCTCCAAATGAAATGATACTACCTATAATCATTTTAATTATCATACGGATAATTAATAAGCCGATTAAAATCAAGATGAATGCCTTTGACGGGATTAAATATATATTTTTTTCGCTTATTTCAAATTTCGTTAATTTAATAAGAAAAATCGAAAAAAATAGTCCAACGATTACCGCCTCTCCAATCCCTAATAAAGAAACACGGAATGCTGGAAAAAGAAACATAAAAGCCCCCGTACTCATGAAGACAGGGGGCAAAATAATTTTCTTGGGAGTAATTGGCTTTGTTGCAGCTTTTGCCCGTACAAAAATCATAATGGTCGCCATCCCAAATGCAACTATCGTACTGGCAGCAACTAAAACTGTTTGGTCCATTGATTTCATCATTTTGCTTACTCTTTCACTGAGCCTCTATCTGAAGCAATTGTTAAAATAATTGTCATTGTAGAACCGAATACAGTGAAATAAACACCAAGATCAAACAACATCGCCGTTGCTAGTTCCACTTCGCCAACTAAAGGGATTGTAAATGTGCCAAATGTGTGTGTTAAAAATGGGACATTAAATAATAATGAACCTAGCCCAGTTAAAATTGCAACGAGCAATCCTAACGGAATAAACTGAATATAATTAATACGAATAATTTTATTCACTTGTTCTTCACCGTATGCCATGAACATTAATAAAACTGCCGCGGTCGTCGTTAATCCACCAACGAACCCACCACCTGGAGAATTATGTCCAGCCAGTAATAAATATACAGCAAAGCCTAATAAAATAAATACAATTAAAGAAGACGTTACTTTTAATATTAGATTATTCGGTTTATGCATCGTAAAACTCCTCATTTGTTTCATCATTTCTTTCTCTATTCTACACGAATATAACTAAAAATGAAAGCGCTAATTAAAACCCATAAAATCCTGTCCATTCTGCAAATAACGACGATAATTTAGCCATCCAATTGAAAAATAACGCTATACCAAATACAACCATAATATAGCCACCTATTTTTACTACCTTTTGGCTATGACGCTTTATAAAATCCATTTTTCCTATAAAGAAAGACAATACTAAGAATGGAATTGCAAAACCTAACACATAACTAATCATTAAAAGAACTCCTTGATCTGGATGTGTTGCTGCCATGGATAAAACAATCGCTAAAATAGGACCCATACAAGGTGTCCATCCCATCGCAAATGCTAGACCAATAATAAATGTACCGATAAATCCTGACGGTCTATTTTTAAATTTAATTGATCGATCTTTCATTAAAAACTCAAAGTTTAATATTCCAACTATTACTAAACCGAAGAAGATAATAACAATCGCACCAATTTGTCTAATTAAATCTTGGTACATTAATAAATATTTCGAAAATGCATTCGCCGAAAAACCTAACATAACGAATACTAATGAAAATCCTAATAAGAAAATAACTGTATGAATCATACTGTTCATATTAAATTTTTTATCATCATTCGTTAATTCATTTACACTCATTCCAGTAATATAAGATAAAAATGCTGGAAATAGAGGCAACACACATGGTGATATAAATGATAAGAATCCTGCTCCGAACGCTAAAAATAAATTTACTTCTTCCATTTCTCTCCCCCTAACACAAGCTATCATACATATTGTATCAGAAATTTCATGAAATAAGCGTCATCTGTTTGACAGTTATCTGAACGTTTAATTTCCCAACTAATTTCCTTTTATATTTCCCGGGTACCCGCAAAATGCTACAAATTACACAAAGATTAACGGTAAAATTTGTCGAATCATGCTTTTTCTCATCAAAAAAACGAGTAATGTGCCATTACATTACTCGTTCATATATTCCATATGTCGCTTAATTTTCTTGCGATAAACGATCTGTGATAAATGAATACTAATTTCATATAAAATAAAAAGTGGAATTGCAACCGCTATTTGTAGTACAACATCAGGTGGGGTTACAAGTGCCCCAACAATTAACAAAATAAAATATGCATATTTCCGTGACTTTCTTAAAAAGTCCGGTGTTAAAATGCCTAAACTCGTTAAAAACATAATAATAATAGGTAGTTCAAATAAAATAGCAAACGGCAATGTAACACGCAACATAAAACGGAAATATTTTTCTACTGTAAAAAGTTCATTAAACATACCATCATTTAAATTTAATAAAAATGGTAAAATTAATTTAACAAACATAAAATACCCGAATACTAATCCACCAAGAAACAATAAAAATACTGCTGGTATGTAAGATAGAGACACTTTTCTCTCTTTCTCTGTTAATCCGGGTTTTACAAATAACCATAATTGTAAACTAAGAACTGGTAATGTTGCTACTATTGCTACAAGCCCCGCAATCGTAAAATAAATCCAAATAATATCTCCTGGACTTGTCACAGTTAATTTAAAATCGATATCATTTTCAAAAAAACTGTAAATATCTTTAATAAAGATAAAAGCAAGGATAAAAAAACCAACGAAAGCAAAAGCTGTAACCATTAAGCGGTTTCTCAGTTCAGACAAATGTCCAACGACGTTCATTTCTTTCCCATTTACATTAGTAGACATTTTGCCCTATCGCTCCTTTGTTACACTAATATGTGTACGATTAAAAAAGATGTAAGGATGTCCTTACACCAATTTATTCGTTCGACTCTTTTTTATCTTCTTTTTCATCGTCACCCATCATACCTTTTGTTGCATTCTTAAATTCTCTTAACGAACTTCCTGCAGCTTTCCCAATTTCAGGTAACTTTGAAGGTCCGAAAATTAATAACGCGACAACTAAAATTAATATTAAACTTGGAATTCCAATTTGCGCCATGAATTTCACCTCATTTTTTAAACATATACAATGCTATATAACGTTACATGTCATACAGTCATTGCTAAAAGTATGTTCCTAATTTAACCATCTTTATTATAAGCGAATTGTTTTATCATTACAATAAAGAACGACTATTTTTTTCGATCATATTGAATAAAGTAATACTCATACACATTTTTGTCATCTTTTATTCCTTTTTCCTTCGTTGTTTCCTCCCATATTGTTGGATCTATTTCTGGAAAATAAACATCGCCATCAAAGGCTTCATTGATAACCGTCACATATAAGCGATCGGCATATGGAAGTATTTGTTCAAATAAATGCCCCCCACCTATGACAAACAATTCTTTTTTCTTATCCTTTTCTTGTAAGGCAAAAATTTCCTCCATAGAATGGATTACTTCGACACCTTCAGGAAATGATTGTTTTCCCCTCGTTAATACGACTGTCGTTCTACCAGGTAAAACACGTCCAATAGATTCAAACGTTTTTCTACCCATAACCATTGTTGAACCTAAGGTTGTTTCTTTAAAATGTTGTAAATCTTTTGGCAAATGCCATGGCATATCATTATCTTTACCGATGACATTATTTTTATCCATTGCGACTATAAGGGATAACATACGTAATACTCCTCACTTATTGTTTTTTACACAAACCGAATTATAGCATAGGTAATATATCTATTCCATAGCAACCTACCGTCTCTACATGAACATATATAAAAGTATGAAACTAAATCCAGCAAAGTGAATGTCATGCAATGTGTACTTATCATACTAATTTAGAAAATACTTAAATCACTCCATTTACACCGTATAACCTAAGAAAATAAAATGTATGCTCATGTAATGAAAGGAAAAATAATTGGATTGTTTTTATAGTCTTTCCTTTTCGAGTCTTTCTACTCGTTGTTTTAAATCTTTTATTTCTTGATGTAATGCATCTTTCGGTATCTTGATTCGATTACTTATAACAGAAACAATCGACAACAATACAATGATAATAAAAAAGATGCCGATTCCAAAAATTAACATTAGTGCCATCGAGTCAATCCTTTCATTCATTATATCCACATTGTACCATATCCTATATTAATTAAAAAAGGAGCATAGCGAAGTCAATACATTGACGATGAATTTTTTCACATAGATGACGAGCCGATAAAATATGCTAGTAATCGAATAACCACATGATAAATGAATATAAATAAAATTGGGCAAAACATACTGACACCGACAAGAGAATTTTAGTTTCATTAAATAAATTTTTATTGCAAAGAATTTTGTTCAATCTAATGTGTCGCTTGTCGCTTCTTAATATTTGCTTCATGCTCCATAGGCTAGCCGTAATCAACAGAAAAATTAATCCGTTTTTAATAAATTTAAACATACAAAAAAGCACACTCTAGTAAAATTAATGTATTTATCTAATAATTTATAGAGGTGCTTCTTATTTTTAAATATTGTAGGATGAATCAAATTGTTTTAACTTTAAGTTTTAAAAAATATAATATTTAAGAACGGTATATCTTTAGCAAGAAACAGTCTAATAAAAGTATACTTGAAAAGCATTTGGATTTTTTGCCCAAATCCATTTTTCATCTTTTCGTCCTAAAATGTAATTTCCATTTATACGGCAATATCTGCTTTTATTGTAGGGTGTGGATCATAACCTTCTAACTCAAAGTCATCCATTGTATAATCAAATACTGTTTCTGGCTTTCGTTTTAACTTTAATGTCGGTAATTGTTTTGGTGTACGGTCGATTAATATTTTTGCTTGTTCCATATGATTGCTATATAAATGGACATCTCCCCCGGAAAAAATTAATTCTCCTACTTCTAAATCACACTGTGCAGCAACCATATGTGTTAAGAGAGCATAGCTTGCAATATTAAATGGAAGACCGAGGAATGTATCAACACTTCTTTGTTGCCACATTAAGGACAATTTACCATCTGCAACATAGAACTGAAATGCATAATGGCATGGTGGTAATGCCATATGATCTACTTCTCCCGGATTCCACGCGTTTACTAATAAGCGTCTTGAATTCGGATTATGTTTAATTTGCTCAACCACATTTGTCATTTGATCGACAAAACTACCATTTTTCGATTCCCATTTCCTCCACTGTGCTCCATAAACAGGACCTAATTCTCCATATTGTTTGGCAAACGAGTCATCTGTCAAAATACGCTCTTTAAACTTTTCCATTTCCGCATCATATTCTGCTTTAAATTCTGGATCTGTTTGACTACGTAAACCAAAATCTGTCATATCAGGACCATCATAATCTTCACTTTCTATATATCGTTTAAACGGCCATTCATTCCATATATTATTCTGATGTTCTAATAAAAACTTTAAATTTGTATCCCCTCGTAGAAACCATAACAATTCACTTGCAACGAGACGAAATGGTACCCGTTTCGTCGTTAATAATGGGAAACCTTCTTGCAAGTCAAAACGAAGTTGACGCCCAAATACAGAAACCGTACCTGTCCCAGTTCGATCCCCTTTCGTCGCTCCATTTTGTAAAATATCTTCTAATAATTGTATATAATTTTGCATCTATATCACCATTCTTACTTATTAATTTTATCGCTTAATAAACTATATCATTAATGATACAGTTACGAAAGCAATTTTACACGATAACCCAACCTCACTAATCAAAAAATACTGTTTCTCATAAGTGCTATTATTGAAACTTCAATATGAATTAAACAAATTTTATGAAATAATATAAAATAAATAGTTTGTAAATTAACTGAATGTTATGAATGTAACCGCTTGACTATATAAATGAAAATCGTTATATTAATATATAACAAAGAAGTTGAATGGATTCATAAAAGTTACTTCATGTGTGCAGGTACAGACGCAATCCACCTTCAGCATGATGTTTTTTTATGTTCAATCTTTTCTTTGTATATCAACACGGCATTCGTGAAAGAATTTAGGAGGATTATGTACATGCAAAATGGAGTTGTAAAATGGTTTAACGCCGAAAAAGGATATGGTTTTATCCAATTAGAAGAAGGAGACGATGTATTCGTACACTTCTCTGCAATCCAAGAAGAAGGATTTAAATCATTAGAAGAAGGTCAAGAAGTTACTTTTGAAATTGTTGAAGGTGAACGTGGGCCTCAAGCAGCAAACGTTGAAAAAGTTACAAACTAAAATAAGGGACACATAAAAGTCCGAGTATATAAAATAACCTTTCTTGCTTATAAAGCGAGAAAGGTTATTTTTTGGTCTGTAATTCTTCTTTTTCTCCCCTCTTGTAACGTTTTATCCAAAAAATGGTCACAGTTTTTTCACATACTTTTATAACATTTATGTTTTAAAAACTAATTGAATTTACCTTTTAAAAGACTTTCGTCTAAATTGTGAAACGTTGACATGAAGCCTTTTATAAGGCCTTTTCTCGTGTATCATAAAGATAGAGTTAAAAAACAATATTCGTTACAAAACATGATGAAACATTTTGTTTTTTTAATTCTATCGTACTTATACATTATCTTTAATGAATGAATTTGTGGTAGAGGGGAGAGGTAAGTATGGGAGAACCGCAAAAGAAAAATCAAGCACATGTAGATGAACATGATGGCATTGATTTACGAGGTACTTTATTCGGTGTAGGTGTAGTAGGTTTCGTCATTATTATTATGTGGTTTGGAGTTTGGTCTTTATTCTTATCAAGATAGACCGAGAGATTGGGAGGAATAGTTAAATGAATATGCACAAATATGAAAAGATATGGATCTTCTTCGGATCTGCAACATTGCTAGTATTCCTGACATTAGTTGGAATAAGTGCTTTCTATATGGGAAACAAGCCACCTAGCTGTGCAGTAACATTAGATCCAGAAACAGTTAGAGAGCATACACTCTTTAAAGAACCAGGATTAAAAGAAATTGGGGACAATGAATATCAATTAACGATCGTTGCTTCTGCATTCGATTATGATGTTGGAAACCCTGAAAAAGTTATTGAAATTCCAAAAGGTGCGAAAGTACATGTTTCTTCAACGACAACAGACGTTATCCACGGCTTTGAGATTGCTGGAACAAACGTTAACATGATGTTAGAGCCTGGTTATATTAGTACGTATACAAATACATTTAAAAATGCAGGCACATATACATTAGTATGTAATGAATATTGTGGTGTAGGTCACCATTTAATGTCTGCTACGATTGAGGTGGTTGAATAATGACACAAGGAGTAAGAAGTTTATCTAAAAAAGAATCACGTCTTGTTATGTCCCATATGTATGTTGCTTTTATTTCTCTATTTATTGGGGCAACATGTGGTTTATTACAAACATTAGAACGTTCAGGTCACTTCCAATTACCAGCAGGTATTGGATATTATCAAATCTTAACAGTACACGGTGTTATTTTAGGTTTAGTATTAACGACATTTTTCATTTTAGGTTTTATGTTATCTGCACAAAGTAAAACGACAGGTGGATACAATAAAACAGAGCGTACACTTGCATGGATCGCATTTTGGTTAATGTTAGCTGGTACGATTATGGCAGCGACAATGATTTTACTAAATGAAGCAACTGTTTTATTTACATTTTACGCTCCACTACAAGCACATGTTATTTTCTATATCGGTTTAGCTTTAGTTATTGTTGGTACATGGTTTGATGGATTTGTTATTTTCAAACGTCATGCACGTTTCCGTAAAGAAAATCCTGGTGAAAGAACACCTTTATTAAGCTATATGGCTGTTATAACAATGTTAATGTGGCAAATTGCTTCTTTAGGTGTTGCGATTACGGTTATTTTCCAAATGATTCCTTGGGCATTAGGATGGACAGAAACGATGAACATTTTATTAAGCCGTACATTGTTCTGGTATTTCGGTCACCCATTAGTTTATTTCTGGTTATTACCTGCATACATGATGTGGTATGCAATTGTACCAAAAATTATCGGTGGTAAAATTTTCTCCGATTCACTGGCTAGATTTACATTTATTTTATTATTGCTATTCTCAATCCCAGTTGGATTCCACCACCAGTTAACAGAACCTGGTATCGATCCATTCTGGAAATTCATTCAAGTTATTTTAACGATGATTGTTGTTATTCCTTCTATGATGACAGCATTTAGTATGTTTGCAACATTTGAAGCACGTGGGCGTGAACTTGGTGCGAAAGGAATGTTCGGTTGGTTAAAGAAAATGCCATGGGGAGATGCTAGATTTTTAGCTCCATTTATCGGAATGCTATTCTTCATTCCTGGTGGTGCTGGTGGAATCGTTAACGCATCAAACCAAATGAACCAAGTTGTACACAACACGATTTGGGTAACTGGTCACTTCCACTTAACTGTTGCAACGACAGTAATGTTAACATTTTTCGGTGCAGCTTACTGGTTAGTCCCTTCTTTAACAGGAAGAACCTATACAAAGTCAATCAATAAATTAGCAATTGCACAAACGATTTTATGGACAGTTGGTATGACTATTATGTCTACAGCAATGCATATTCAAGGTTTATTAGGTGGACCACGTCGTTCTGCATTTTCTACATATGCAGGAAACGAAGATACTGCTGCATGGGGTGCATATCAAATTGCACAAGCTGTTGGGGGATCAATTTTATTTTTAGGTATGGTTGTTATGATTATTATCTTCATCAATTTAGCATTCTTCGCTCCTAAAGGAGAAGAAGAATATCCGATTGCTGAAGTAAGTAATAAAGCAATTGCACCACCTAAAGTTTTCGAAAATTGGAAACTATGGACTGCAGTTACATTAGCATTAGTTTTATTCGCATATACAATTCCTTTAATTGATATTATTCAGAGTGCCCCTCCGGGAGCTAAGGGATTTAAATTATGGTAATGTAAAAGAGGGGTTCTCTCCCCCTCTTTTATCATTTTTAATGGAGGAAGTAAGATGAAAAAAATTTATATTACTTTTATCGCCCTATTTGTTGTAGGGGTTGGTGCTGGTATTTATTATTTAGAGATTTTCCGTCCTGGAACGGCTGAACTTCCAGACGACGTTGTCATGGAAACCGCATTTGAAGAAACCGTTGATTTTAATGAACTGCCAAAACGTGCACGTTTAATCGAATTTATGTATACATCATGTCCTGATGTATGTCCTGTTACAACGCTAGAAATGGCTAAATTAAAGTCTACTTTAGAAGAAGAAGGTGTATTCGGCGATAAAGTCGAATTCATTACTATTACAATTGATCCAAAACATGATACAACAGAAGTTTTACGCGATTATGCAGGTCGTTTTGAAGTAGAGTCAGATGATGATGGTTGGTTATTTTTAACTGGATCTGAAGAAGAAACAAGAAAAATCGCGGACGCTTTAGACTTTGCATATCGTGACCCAGGTTCAGGAGAAATCATACATTCTACTTACACATACTTCATGGATGAAAATGATAACCTACTTGAAAAATTTACAATGGGAGAAGACTTTGATCGTGATCGTGCATACAAACGCAT
Source organism: Pseudogracilibacillus sp. SO10305 (assembly GCF_037072005.1). NCBI lineage: Bacteria > Bacillati > Bacillota > Bacilli > Caryophanales > Bacillaceae > Pseudogracilibacillus > Pseudogracilibacillus sp. SO10305. Next base: position 48,362 of record NZ_JAXHDE010000001.1, read on the forward strand.
TATGAGGACAATCAATTAAAAAATCAGGGAGAAAACAAATATATGTTTTCATCCCTGATTTTTTTATTCATAATTAATAGCTGTTTGGAATTCAATGGTTTCTACCCCATCATCTTCCGTTTTTAATCGAAATTCTCCATAAATTTTTTCTTCAAAAGTTAATTCGTTTTCATTGGAAACCATAACATCTAATACTGTTGTGTCCTTTTCGTTGACAGTTGTACCAAACATATTTAACTTTGTACCTTCAATATTACGGTCATCGAAAATGACATGGTCAAAATTAATGTGGAATGTTTTGTCTGTTTTGTTTTCAACTGCAAATTTCAATTCAACTACATCTCTTACATTACTTCTTCCATGAATAGATTGTGTTAATGTCATCTTAATCCATTCATCTTCATATACTTTTGTTTTATGGGCTTGTTCATGAATTAATTGAAACCCTTCTGTTTTATCCCCTGTTATACTGGGAGCTAGTTCAACTTCTTCCGCATTATTCATATTTGATTCATTTATATTTTCCTCATTATTTCCACATGCTACTACTAATAATACTACTCCTAAAATGATTGTGAATTTTCTTATCATACGTCTCCCCTGTTTCCAGTCTCTCATTTTGTTGAACGATACTTCTTCCGAAAATATTAGTATGTAATAAAACTTAACAATTATGTACAAGTATTAATATATCAACGTTTCTACGATATTTCAAAAATAATGATTATGCAATAAAAAGATGAACTCCCATGAATGTGTAACTTTTTTAATTTCCTTTGTATTCCTTTCGTATATTTTACACCGTAGATACTGTTTTATTTTCTTTTTTACTTATTTGTAACATTTCCATACTACTAGTTGTTCCACTATCAACCGACATGATGAATATATAGTTATGGATCAACTTGCTATTCTTCATCACCAAATAAATCATCTAATGTACAACCAAATGTTTTCGTTATCTTTTTTTCTTTTAGGATAAAAAATCACTTTTACCAGTTTCTTTTAAGTGGATTATCCCAATGATTTTAGTGATCTACCTCTGCTACATATTTTTCTTATTTCTAATCTTATACAATTTTTCATATTTCATTTTGTACCTTCCTCCCCAATTGACATATAGTAAAAGTGTTGATTCCCTTTCATTCTCGATATACTTGATAACGAAATAACACCTTTGCGACTTAACCATCAGTAATAACCTTGCTTTTTTTAAGGAAACTGTTAAGTCCAGAAGCATGTTAATATATGTCTTAAAGAAAGATTATACCACTCCTAAATTTTCCGCTATATACTTATCAATTAAACCATCTCTTGTCCTTCCTTCCATCTTTAAAAGTCTAGATTCAACATGAGTATAATAGTTAGTTCTACGGTCAATTCATTTTTCTTTTTACACATATTATATAATCACCAACCACCTAATTTTGGGTATTAAAAAAGCACCACTATGGGTGCTATCAATCGGAATTATTCCATAATCTTATTACCTACTTTGCTTCTGACTCCTCGAAAGACCATTCTGCATCATTGATATCAGATGAGTAAGATCCAAAATGTAAAGTGTATTCAGAGGTCTCCGACTTGGGAACTTCAAACAACATTTGACTATCATACGATTTTTCAGGTTCAATCGTTTCCGCTATTTTATCGACAAAATCATAGTCATAATAAGTGATTTCTGAAGCTATATTTCCCTGCGAATTTTTTAATAATAAATCGCCTCCTATTAACATTTCTTCTTCCTCAAACCCCTCTTCACTTAAACTTTTTATTGTATAGTCGATTAATACAAACACCTCATCATCATTATTAACAGAAGTTCCGTTTCTTTCCTCAAATATTTCAAAACTCAAAGGCGTAATTTCATATTGAAAAATTCCATCATCTACGTAACCTGTTTCGCCTAGTTTCATGACCTCACCATTTTCATTGTTACGATCTATTTCGTCTCCATTACTTTCTTCGGACTTATCATCTGTTTCTTCTTCCAATTCATTTACAACCTTTTTATCATTTGATCCACCACAAGCTGATAAAATTAATAATGCACTAAAAACAATAAATAAATATTTCCTCACATTACCAACCTCCAAAATTAAATATATTTCTAATTATGATAGAAATGGTTAAAAATATCAATTAAACAAATACTATCAATCGACTGTTTTATATTTGATTATGAAAAATCCCCTATTGAGATTACTTTGTTATGTATCGCATACTGGACATTTCTAATACAATTAATATCTTTTGCGTTTCTATTGTGTAGCTTTATTAATTTTTCATTATTATCCCTTCACGATGGACAATAAGTCTTTTTTCTCTTTTTTCGCGCCAGCGTGATAATACTAATTTTCCTTAAATACTAAGCTGTTTTTCAATTTACTTATATCGTTTTTTTTTCCAATTTTACACTCAGTTCGTTTATTTTATCGTTGAGATTATAATTTTATTCAATTAATACGTACACTTCTTGCTGTAAGTTTATCATACTCCAGTTAAGTTCATTGTTCCCATTCCCTTTCACAATTTAGGTACTTCTTTATATGTATCCATTTCTAATTAAGTTTGAATGATATACTCATCCACACCGTTAATGAAAGAAAAATTCAAGGTTTCCTGATTTTTTCTAACAAACAAGAATTGCCGAAGAAACGGTTGGGATAGATAATATAGCTATTTCTTTTTCAGGATGGAGTATTATAGGGACGATGATTAATTCTTCATGCGACATAGAAAAACAACTCTTTCAATTGAAGCCTTTATCATAACGAGAGATGCTTGATGCCATACATGTGTTGTTTGATTACGGCTTACAATTAGATAAAAAAATAACTACTTTCCCATAACTGAATTCAATGAATTATGTAGTTGTGAAATATTAAGAGTGGCATTTTTCAGTCATGCAGTAGGTTTTGAGAAAGAATTAGGGGGAAGATAACCCCCAATCCCTCGCAAACCTATATATATATCAATAGACTATCGTTTCTTTCCAAAATATTGGTAATACTGCGTTTCAATAAAACCATTAAACAGTTTTCTTCGTTTCGTTGCTTTTGAACCATAGGCTTGTTCAAATTTTTTATAGGAAGTTAATAAGTAAACACTCCAAGTTGGATGCTCCTTCATTATTTTTCCTAATGTGTTGTACAACTCATGTACATATGTTGCATCTTTTATTCTCTCTCCATATGGAGGGTTTGTGACGATATATCCATTTTCTTCTTTAATGGAAATATCTGCCGCTTGCATTTGTTTAAATGTAATTAAACCTCCTAAACCAGCTTCTAATGCATTTTGTTTACTTATTTCAATCATTTTGTGATCAATATCTGTACCGATAATATGTAACGGCTGATCATAATTCGCTTTGTTCTCCGCTTCTTCAAATGCTTCATCCCATAATCGCTGCTTAATAAACGCCCATTCTTCCGATGCAAAAGCACGATTAAAACCAGGGGCAATATTTTGTCCAATTAAAGCAGCTTCAATTGCAATCGTACCAGATCCACAAAACGGATCCATAAAAAAGTCATTCGGTGTCCAATTCGTTAATTGGACTAAAGCAGCAGCTAATGTTTCTTTTAAAGGAGCATCTCCTTGCCCTACACGGTACCCTCTTTTATGAAGTCCTTCACCAGATGTATCAATTGTTAAAGTTGCAATATCCTTTAATAAAGCAACTTCTACTTTATACATTTCTCCCGATTCTGGCATTCTACTTGCTACTCCGTGTTTTTGTTTTAATCGTTCAACAATTGCCTTTTTTACGATTGCTTGACAATCCGAAACACTAAATAATGTTGATTTATGTGATTTTCCTGATACGGGAAATTTCCCTTCCTCAGAAATATACTTTTCCCAAGGAAGACCTTTCGTCTTTTCAAATAATTCATCAAATGTAATAGCTTTAAATTCCCCAATGACTAATTTTACACGGTCTGCAACACGAAGCCATAAATTACAACGGGGAATTGCCGAGATTGGTGCTTCAAAAACAACTTTTCCATTATCTACAGTCGGTTCATATCCTAAATCACGCACTTCATTTGCAACAAGTGATTCTAAACCCATCGCACTTGTAGCAATTAATTTTACTGTTTGTGCCATATTATTGTCCCTCTCTATATCCATTAATAAAAAATAAAAACCTATTTACAGTAAATACTGCTAAACAGGTTTCAACTTTTTGTATCAATGACCTAAGAATACTTCGTAAGCCATGTTCTGTTCTTTCGTACTACAAACGGTGGTCAACCTCGTACTCCAGCTGTAATCATTTATCTACAAGTATTTACTACTCGTCTCTCCGTTCGTTCATTTCCTACTAAGAGAGTGCCCCTACCATAGTTTGGGTTGCTCACTCATGGGGTTTACCCGTTCCACTTCCGATTGTTTCCAACCTTCCTCGTCACTGTGGCACTTTCAAGGCTTTATTCCATATCAAAATCGACGTAGGAATAAACTCCTGCCGTTAGCCTTATATAAAGCTACCTTGACTTATTTTTTCGTCAAGCATGAACACTACAAACATCGCAGTTTGTGTGAGCATGGACTTTCCTCTACGTACACAAAGCACGCAGCGATTACAAAAGTATTCCTAAAACAGTATACTATATACAGTCATTTTTAAACAAGTTTTACCCTTCTTTTTCGGATAACTTTTGTCCAAAAACAGCCTTTTCCAAGTTGGATAGTCTTTTTAAAACATCATAATTAACTTGGGATGGTGTTGTTTGTTGTCTTTGTGGTGTTGGTGTTTCACTTCTTTTAAATCGTTCATTCTCTTGTTTTAATGCTTCAATTTCTTTTTGAAAAGCTTCATAATCCTGGATAATAACGTCTAAAAATGCATCTACATCTTCTTCATTATATCCACGCATGGACTTTTTAAAATCTTTTTCTAAAATATCATTTACGGTTAATTGAATTCGATTAATTGACATACAAATCACCTCAACAATTCATATAAACAACTTCACATTATTTATATTTCTACTTTTATATATTATACCATAAAAAAGAAGCTTACAGAAAGCTTCCTCAAATAAACATTATAATTTATCTAATGAAAACGAATATGGCAATAATTGTGCTACCGTCATTTCTTTTATTTCATTGTGGTGATTCGTTAAATAAACCTTCATATGCTCATCAAAAAAATCTGCCATTACTTGTCTACATGCCCCACATGGACTTACTGGACCTTCACTATCTCCAATTACAGCTATTGCCTTAAATTGCTTTTCTCCTTCAGATACCGCTTTAAAAATAGCTGTTCTCTCTGCACAACACGTTAATGAAAAAGAGCTTACTTCAATATTGCATCCTTCATAAATTTTTCCATCTTCTGTCAGTAATGCAGCCCCAACCCGGAAGTTTGAATATGGTACATGTGCTTTTTCTTGTGCTTTTTTTGCTCGTTCAATTAATGTTTCCTTCATGAAGACAACTCCTTTAATAATAATTGCAATACATATTCAACTGATTTTTTTATATCTTGATATCTTCTCTTGCGAACATCTAGATAATAACTATGTAATGCAATTGCTTTTATGCTTTTTACTGTTGCATCAACTTGTTTTGGATGTAAGTCCACTTTTCGTTGCTGGATAAGATAACTTGTTTTTTCCTCCCATGCCTCCACCATATCATATATCGGATTGATTTCTGTCCGTACCTTTTCAAAAAAAGCATGATCATTATGAGTTGGTTTTTCTCCTTTATTAAATACTATTTCCAATTTTTGCATATATGCTATAAGTGATTCTGTTAATTGTTTCACTTCTGTCATGTGCATCAACCTTTTCTGTCTAGTTATTCATATTATCAATAATTTTCTCATAAAAATCAATGGAAGTATCAAATTTTTTAAATTCGGTTGAAATATATTCATTTACTTTTTTGGCATACATTTTTTCAATTTTAACACATTGAATATACAAATTTTGAAACAATTCATCTACTTCTTTCTCTTTCAACTTTAACATATATTTCCACATCCTTTTTTTTACTCTATTTTTCTTGATGAAATCATCATAATCCTTTTAAATGACAAAGGTTTTTAAAATATGACATGATATGACATTTCATTTTAATTTGTCTAAAGAACGTCAAAACATTATGAGAATACGATGAGAATAAGATGTTACATGTTGTAGGTTTCAAAAAGTAATACTATAATATAAGGTGTTAGGAGGATGAGCATGAATTATCCAAATGGAGTTCGTCCACGTGCGAATCAATCAAACCGTGTAAAAAAAACGAATAATGTCCAGTCTTATAGTAATAGAGGAATGTCATTGGAAGAGGATATTAATGCAACGAATGAATATTATCTTGCAACGAACAAAGCTATTGTTCATAAAAAACCGACACCGATTCAAATCGTCCGTGTCCATTATCCAAAACGTAGTGCAGCCGTAATCACTGAAGCTTATTTTCAAAGTAAATCAACAACAGATTATAATGGGATTTATAAAGGAAAACATATCGATTTTGAAGCGAAAGAAACAAAAAATAAAACATTATTTCCTTTAGCAAATTTTCATGATCACCAGTTTTCCCATATGCAACAAATTGTAGAACATGGCGGGATCTGTTTTTGTCTCATACGTTTTACAGCGATGGATGAAACATATTTCATAGAGGCAAAAGACATCTTACAAGCATACGAAAAAATGATGCAAGGTGGAAAAAAGTCACTTTCATATGAGGATATAAAAACAAAAGGCGAACAAATACCACTACAATTTCAAGCTAGAGTAAACTATTTACCAATTATTGATGAACGTTTTTTTAGTTAGGAGGATTTAATATGGCTGATACAAAATCAAGAACAGCAAGAAGAAAAAAACAACAAAAGTCTAAAAAAGGAAAAAAACCAGTATGGAAACGAGTAATCACCTATTTATTCGCATTTATATTATTGATGTTTTTAGTAGTAGGTGGAGTTTTTGCTTATTTCATTATGACTGCTCCAAAAATTGATATTGACAAACTTGATGTAGCATTCGCTTCACAATATTATGATCAAGATGGAAATCAATTCGCTGACAGAGGTGCCGAAAATAGAATAAAAATTGAATATGACGATTTACCTCAAGTTTTAATTGATGCGGTTACTGCAACAGAAGATGTTCGATTCTTTGAACATAAAGGAATCGATTTACGAAGAATCGCTGGTGCAGTGAAAGCGAACTTCCAACGAGGATTCGGTGCAGAAGGTGCTAGTACTATTACACAACAAGTTGCCGAAAATTTATTTTTAACTCCTGAAAAATCTATTAAATTAAAAGTACAAGAACAATGGATTGCAATGAAGTTAGAGAGAGAATTTTCAAAGGAACAAATAATGGAAATGTATTTAAATAAAATATTCTATGGAAGTAATGCGTATGGTGTAGCAAAAGCGGCAGAAGTTTATTTTGGTAAAGATGATTTACATGATTTAACATTGCTTGAAGCTGCAATGTTAGCTGGACTACCGCAACGACCATCTGCATATAATCCTTTTGAAAATCCTGAATTAATGCAAGACAGAGTTGATACAGTATTAAAATTAATGGTTCGTCATGGAAAGATTACACAAGAAGAAGCAGATGAAGCTGCGGCTATTGACGTATCTTCTGTTTTAACAGATGAAAAACCAAAATCTTTCCCATATGATGCATTTATTCAACAAGTAGAAAGAGAATTAGAAGAAAAATTAGAAGGTACAGATATTAATACAGCGGGATTAAAAGTTTATACGACACTTGATACGGACGCACAAGAATATGTGGAATTTTTATTAACGGATAGCGAGGAAAACCCAATCCCATATCCAGACGAAGATTTATTAGCTGGAGTATCTGTAATTGATACTAAAACAGGGGCGATTCAAGCAATTGGTGGTAGTAGAAATAGAGAAAATGCATTTGGTTCAAACTATGCAATTAACGCACATAGACAACCTGGATCGGTCGTGAAACCATTACTAGCCTATGGTCCTGCAATTGAATATGAACAATGGTCTACGTATCATCAAATCTTAGATGAAGAATATACACCTGAAGGCTCAAATACAATTCGAAACTGGGATAGACAATATCACGGTTGGGTTTCACAAAGATTTGCCTTAGAACAATCTTATAACGTACCAGCAGCTAAAACGTTAGAAGAGATTGGTTCTGATCGAGTAAAAGAATTTGGAGAAAATTTGGGACTCTCATTCAACACAGATGTATTAGACCCTAGAGATGCCATTGGTGGAACTGTAAATGAATACTCACCTTTAGAACTGGCGGGTGCATTCAGTGCATTTGGAAATGAAGGGGTTTATACAGAACCATATGCTGTAACAAAAGTTGAATTTGAAGATGGTTCTGTCGTTGACTTAAAACCTAAATCTGAACCAGTTATGGAAGATTATACAGCATATATGGTAACAGACATGCTAAAAGATGTTGTCGATAGAGGTACTGGTACCAATGCGAACGTCTCTCATTTACCTATTGCAGGTAAAACAGGTACTACTAACCACCCTGAGAAGGCTGGATCTAACAACGCCTGGTTTGCTGGATATTCCACAAATTATACGATAACGGCATGGACTGGATATAACGACAATAATGAAATATTACCTGATACACAAATACCGTTACACTTATTCAGGCATATTATGACAGAATTATCGAAGGATATTGAAACAGATGATTTTGTAAAACCAGACTCCGTTGTCGAACAAAACATTGTAAAAGGTTCTAATCCTCCTGTCGTTGCTGGTAGTGGAATGGCTTCCGACAGTGTTACAAGAGAGCTATTTGTTAAAGGAACAGTACCAGATGAAGTAGCCGATGAAGTAGATTCTTTAGATCCTGTTTCTAATTTAAGTGCAACATATGAAGAAGACCGAAATGAAATAGACATAAGTTGGGATTATGATAGTGACTTGGACGTAAGCTTTGATGTTCGTTACAAAAAAGATGATGGGTCTATGAAAGATCTAACTTCAACATCTGATACAGGGGCAACGATATCTGATGTAGATGATGGTGCCACATATACGATAGAAGTTGTTGCAGTTAGCAAAGAATCAAATGAAAAAAGTGATCCTGCATCAACTTCCATTACAATTAATGAGGAAGAAGAGGATATAGGAGAAATAGAAAATCTTCAAGCAAGTTATGATGCTTCTTCCAACACTATATCCGCAACTTGGGATTATGATGGAGATGGTGCAACATTTGAAGTAGATATAAATGGTCAAAAAGATTCTGTATCATCGACGAGTTTACAGTTTTCTAATGTCGAACCAGGAACAACCTATACCATTACGGTGACCCCGGTTGTCGATGGAGAACAAGGAAATAGTAAGAGTACGAGTATAGACGTTCCAGATGATGATGAAAATAATAATGATAATGATAATGACAATAGTAATGGTAACAACCAACAAGAAAATAATGAGAATGAGACACAAAACAACGAAGCAGAAGATCCAGAGGGTAATAGTAGTGAAAACGAACAACCTGTAAACAATACTAATGAAGAGTAAATATCATTACATCACATCAAAAAAGGATTTCAGTAGTGTACTGAAATCCTTTTTCTTCATACATACATTATTTTTTTAATGCTTTCTCTTTTGCACGCATTCTTTTTTTACCTTCACGACAAACTGTAAGCAAAGTACATGTTTCACAGTTAGGTTTTGCTGCCTTGCAATGATATCGTCCGAAGAATATTAATCGATGGTGTGTTACACTCCACTCTTCCATCGGTATTTTCCTCATTAATGTTTCTTCCACTTCTAACACAGAGTCTTTCCAACGACAAAATGCTAGCCGTTTTGCTACTCGTTCCACATGCGTATCTACAGCAATTGCTGGTTCGTCAAATGCAACGGACATGACAACATTTGCTGTCTTTCGTCCTACACCTGCTAGTTTCATTAATTCTTCTCTCGTTTGTGGAACTTCCCCATTATATTCATCTATTAATGTTCGGCATAATTTTTGAATGTTTTTTGCCTTTGAACGAAACAATCCAATTGTCCGTATATCATTTTCTAATTCTTCCAATGGTACAGCTAAATAATCTTCTGGAGTTTTATATTTTTTAAACATCGTTTCAGTTACTCTATTCACATTTACATCTGTCGTTTGTGCTGACATTAAAACTGCGATAACTAATTCAAATGAATTTTCATGTACGAGTTCACAGTGTGCATCTGGAAACATTTTTGCCATTTCATCTAAACAAAAACGAATTTCTTTTCTTGTTAACAAATTAGTCGTCCCCCTCGAGCCAATTGAAATAAATGGAAGTGTCTCTTTTTTCCACTTCATAATGCTTTGTTACCTGATTGGTACGAAATTTTTCGCCTTCCGTTCTAGCTTGTTCAACCGAACGAATACCTTTTCGCTTCCATTCCCTTAAAATTCGATCAATATATTTAAAGTTTAATTTACTCATTAAAACCGCTTCTCTTAAAGCAGCCTTTATTAACGATGGCTTCATTTTATCTTCATCTAACCAAACGCTAATGGTTTCTATTTCAAATGGAGATAATGGTCTACCAAATTCTTGTTCAAATAAGATAAAAATCGTGCCCTCTTCATTTTCTTCTTGTTTTTCTTCTGTATATAATTTTTTCCATAACAACAATAAACTATATGCTTCTGTTAATTGCCCAAGTTCATTTTCTTTTTGTATCATCGTTAATAAATTTCGTTGCATCAATTTACGAATAATTTCCATACATTGTTCGACAGAAATCGTTAAATAATTAGCCAATTCTGAAGGGGTCGGAAATTCTTCATCTTTTTGTAAAAAACGATGAATTTGTAATACAACCATCACATCATATTCATGGAGACCAATTTTTTTGTAATCAGTTAATAATTTCATAGGCACTGACATTTGGTCTAATAGCATCTGTTCTAAATTATATTGTTCATTCATTTCTTCCCCTCCCAACCTATAGTATAGCATGAAAAAATCGATAGAGGAAAAAGGACATTTCTCTATCGATCTCGATTAATTTTACTTTTGATACTCTATAACGAATCGTTTAATCCGTTTAGCCGCTTCCTCTAATAATTCTAGTGATGTAGCATAGGATAAACGAATATTATTTGGAGCACCAAATCCTATTCCTGGTACAACTGCAACTTTTTCTTCCTCTAATAATGCTTTAGCCCATTCATTCACATCATGAAAGCCATTCATTTTTACTGCCTCTATCACGTTCGGGAAAATATAGAATGCTCCTTTTGGTTTCGCACAAGAAAATCCGGGAATGTCGTTCATTAATTCATATAAACGATCTAATCGTTCATGAAACGTTTGTCGCATTTCATTGGCAATTTTTTCATCTTCAGTCTGATTTGTATATGCTTCTAATGCAGCATACTGTGCAATCGATGTTGGGTTTGATGTCGCATGTGATGCATGGTTTGTCATTGCTTTAATAATATTGTCAGGTCCAACTGCATACCCAATTCTCCATCCTGTCATTGCATGGGATTTACTCACTCCATTTATAATAACAGTTTGTTCTTTTGCAGCATTACTAATTTCTGCTATCGATACATGTGGTTCTTTTGCATAAATTAAACGTTCATAAATTTCATCTGATACAATTAAAATATTATGTTTAATACAAACTTCTGCAATTGTTGCTAATTCCTCTTTTGAATACATCATTCCAGTTGGATTACTAGGGGAATTAATGATAACAGCTTTCGTTTTAGGGGTAATAACGGCTTCTAATTGTTCTTTCGTTATTTTGAAGTCCTTCGATTCTAACCCTTCCACAAAAACAGGCTTACCGCCAGCAAGTTGAACATGTTCAGGATAACTAACCCAATAAGGTGTAGGAATGATTACTTCGTCCCCTTCATTTAACACAACTTGGAATAATGCATATAACGCATATTTAGCACCTGTTGTAACAATCACTTGATTTGTCTCATATGTCAAATGATGATCTGTTTGTAACTTTTCGACAATAGCTGTTTTTAAAGCCGGAATTCCGCCTGCTGGTGTATACTTTGTCATGCCTTCATCCATTGCTTTTTTAGCCGCATCCATGATATAAGTAGGTGTATTAAAATCTGGCTCCCCTACACCTAAACCGATCACATCATGGCCTTCGTCTTTTAATTGTTTTGCTTTCGCTGAAATTGCTAAAGTTGGTGAACCAGATAAAGATTGTACACGTTTTGATAACTCCATTTTATATCTACCTTTACCTTTCTATTGATATTTCCTATTTAATTTCATTTGTTCAAAAACACTTCCATCTTCTAATGAATAATATACAAAAACGTAACGCTTATGTTCATCTTCATACGTTATTTCTAATAATGGATTTTTATCAATCATTGCGTAGTTTGTCTTTTTTAATATACAAGATGTACATTCACTTTTCCATTCTTTTACTAACTCTTCTGCACTTTGTAACTCTTCTTGTTTATACTGTTTTATATATTGTTTTGAATCCTCACTTTTTTCTTTTATAAAAGCAATTAAAGGTTCTTTTTTTTCATTTTTACCTGTTGCAATATAAATCGTATCTATTTCTTGGAACTCGGTAACATCATCAATGTCAATTATATTTGTTTCTTGTTGAATTAATTTTTCCACTTTTTCTTCATTCGGCAATTTTGATGCGACAATCGTTCGATAACTTTGAAGTATATAAAATGCACATGCCAAAATTGCAATAATGATGATAGAAATAAATACTATCTTCCAATTAATGTATGGACGTTGTTTTGTTAGCATTTTCCATCCAACTTCCTTCATATATTCCTTATAAAATCGTTAACGATGGTTCTTCCTCGATGTATTGTTCAATTTCATTCTTTTCATTCATGATGGCAATTTTCGGTGTAAATGTTTTTAAATTTTCTTCTTGTACCATCGCATAAGCAATAATGATAACGACATCATCTTTTTGGACTAATCTTGCAGCAGCCCCATTTAAGCAAATAATACCTGAACCTCTTTCACCAGGAATGACGTACGTTTCAAAACGTGCACCATTGTTATTATTTACAATTTGCACTTGTTCATTTGCAATAATATTCACTTGATCCATAATATCTTGATCAATCGTTATACTACCTACATAATTTAAGTTTGCTTCTGTCACACGTGCACGGTGTATTTTTGATTTCATCATTGTACGAAACATGAATCGTTCATCTCCCCATTTACAGTTTTCACTTCATGACCATCTTTAGTTAAAATAATATTATCGATTAGCCTTGCTTTGGCAAATTGAACTGCTACGGCGATAATTACCTGTTCATGAAGCTCGTCCACAATTGTTAAATCCGGATAACGTAGTATATCAACATAATCTACAGTTCCAGTACAATTATGTTCTAAATAACGATGTATCTCCTCTTTTAAACGAACAACATCTGTCCAACCATTTTGCACTAAATCCTTCGCATGTTGTAAAGAACGGTATAATGCTAATGCATTTTTTCTTTCCGTTTCAGATAAATATACATTACGACTACTTTTTGCCAAACCATCACGCTCACGAACTGTTTGTAAACCAATCACTGTTAATGGAAAGTTTAAATCCTTTACAAGATAATGAACGACTGCAAATTGCTGGGCATCCTTTAATCCAAAATAAGCTCTCGTCGGCATAATTAAATGAAATAATTTTGTTAACACTGTTACAACACCATCAAAATGTCCAGGCCTACTCTGTCCACACAATACATCCGTTCTATTCGTTACCGTCATTTGAATGGACATATGATTTGGATACATTACTTCTACAGAAGGCATAAATAGAATATCTACTCCAGCGGCTTCTGCCAATACACAATCTCTTTCCTCGTCTCGTGGGTATGTATCTAGGTCTTCGTTCGGTCCGAATTGTAATGGATTAACAAAAATACTCATCACTATTATATCATTTTCATTTTTAGCTTCTGTCACGAGTGATAAATGACCTTCATGTAAATAACCCATCGTAGGTACAAAACCAATTGATTTATCTCCACATGTATTTAATTCTTCTTTTAATGACTTTACATCATATATAACTTTCATCTCGTTACCCTTCTTTGACCAAATCTTTGCCAACTGTATACGTATGTGCTTCTTCAGGGAATGCACCGGATTTTACTTCTTGTACGTATTGTTGAATTGCTTGAACGCCGATATGATTAAAATCACCAAAATGTTTGACGAATTTAGGATAGCCATCCCCGCCATATTGTAATATGTCATGGTACACTAATACTTGTCCATCACAGGCAGCACCAGCTCCAATACCGATTGTTGGTATAGTTAAAGACTCTGTCACTAATGCACCAATTTCTTTCGGTATACATTCAAAAACAATGGCAAACGCTCCATGTGCTTCTAACTGTTTTGCGTCGTGTATTAATTGATCAATTGCCTCGTTATTTTTAGCTTGAACGCGATATCCTCCTAATACATTAACCATTTGTGGTGTTAACCCTAAATGACCGACTACAGGAATCCCGCCTTCAGTTAAACGTTTAATCACTTGTAATGTTAAATCCGATGCACCTTCAATTTTAAGTGCTTGTGCATTCGATGATTGAAACAATCGCGTTGCGTTTTCGACTGCTTTTTCTAATGATTCGTGGTAAGACATAAAAGGCATATCGACGACAACAAATGTATTTGGTGCCCCTCGTCTAACTGCTTTTGCATGGTGCACCATATCATCAATCGTCACTTCTGTTGTCGATTGGTACCCTAAAACAACCATTCCTAAAGAATCTCCAACTAAAATAGTATCAACACCTGCTTGTTCTGCTTGTTTAGCTGATGGATAATCATAAGCAGTAAGCATCGTAATTTTTTCATTATTCTCTTTCATTTGCTTCCATTTTAATGTTGTTAACAATTGTTTTCCTCCTTAAAACCAAGCAATTTCACCTGAATAAATTCGTTTTATTTCTCCAGCTCGATCCATTAATAATGCGCCGTCCTCTGCAATGCCTAGAAAAATACCATCCCATGTTTCCTTAGCAATCGTTACTTGTAAACGTTCATGTATCCGAAATCCATAACTTTCCCATTGCTGTTTCACTTCTTCAAAACCACGATCAAGGAAACGGTCATATTTATCTTCAAATGTTTGTAATATTCTTTGCAAAAGGGCGACCATGTTCAATTCCTGTTTTGTTTCTAAGAACAAGGAACTTGCTTCATAATTTGTATTAACAGGTATTTCATTTTTTTCCTGATTGACATTTATCCCAATTCCAACAATAACATAAGATATTTGATCTTGTTCCGCCTGCATTTCGGTTAAAATGCCTGCAATTTTTTTACCATCTACTAACACGTCATTTGGCCACTTAATTTGTGGTGTAACAGAAGTTTCTTTATCGATTACTTCAGCTACAACGGTTGCTGTTAATAAGGTCAATTGTGGTGCTAAATAAGGTGGTATATTAGGGCGTAAAATCATACTCATCCAAATACCTTTACCACTTTTTGAATCCCATTGCTTGCCTATTCGACCTTTTCCTTCTGTTTGTTCATCTGCAATGACAATCGTACCGTGTTGTGCACCGTCTAAAGCAAGTTCATGTGCAATTCTTTGTGTCGAAGTAACTGTTTCTCTATGTACGATACGGTTACCAAGCCAATTTGTGTTTAATCCCCATGAGATCGTGTTTTCGCTTACTTTATTCGGATAACTTATAATTTTATAGCCTAATTTTGCTTTCGCTTCAATGGTATATCCATCTTTTTTTAATTCATTCATATGTTTCCAAACCGCATTACGAGAGATAGATAATTTTTCGGATAAAACTTGTCCAGAAATATATGTATCTTCATGATGCATTAATAACTCTATTAATCGTTTACGGGTGGATGACATTGAATCCACTCCTTTAAAATTATTTTTTCATTTGGTAAATGACCTTTTACGACAGCAACTTCTACTTCACGAAGTAAGTCACCTATCCATTTACCTGTCCGTTTTTCTGGGAATAACTCCATTATATCACGTCCGGTGACAACAAGTGCAGATCGACTCTCAATCGGCAAAGCTTGTTTTTTTTCTATCCACTTATGACGATCTATATTCTTTGATAAACTTTCTGTTACTTTTTGTAACAGTTGTACAAATGGCGTGATTAACGGCTCTGCCACATCGTATATTAGCATATCATCGATTCCATGTAACTGGTAATGATCATAATAAACAAGAAGTTTATTCGCATTATTTCTAACTTCATTAGGCATTTTCCATTTTTTTATCCAATGTTGAATAGAAAAATCATTTTTTTGTATGCACATATAAGCGACAAATTCTGCCAATCCGCTAAATGGTCTCGTTATTGTAGCTAACTCGTTCATCATTATTGGCTTCTCTTTGAAAAGTGGCAAATATAAAGCGATTTGTACTGTGTTCATATATTTCCATGCAAGTTGAATAGAGTGACCTTTTATGAGCTTCGTCCACTCCTGTAACATCCGTTCTGTTGCAATTTGTTCTAATCGAAATGCTTCATCTTTCATAACGTTTACTAATGTATCATCTAGTGAAAATTGAAGTTCGCTAACAAAACGAATGGCACGAATAATTCGCAAAGGGTCTTCCGTAATTCTATCAGTTGCATGTTGAACCGCTACGATACGTTTTTCATGTAAATGAGTGAGACCTTCATAAACATCAACTATATCTCCACTCTTATCCATTGCAATCGCATTCATTGTAAAATCACGATACATTAAGTCATCTTCTAGTGTGCTTTTCAGTCCACGAAAAGTAGTGATTTCATAAGGAACATTGTGATGAATGACTAAAACGGTTCCATATTCACTTGCAATATCAACAACATTAGGGAAAAATGTTGCTATTTGTGTTGGAGTTGCAGATGTCGTAATATCAATATCATTTATTTCTTTTTCCAATAAATAATTACGAACTGCTCCCCCAACGATATAAGCAACTTCTCCATTTTTTTCAATTTGTTCTAATATTTCATATACATGTTCAAATGACTTTGGTAACATAAATTCACCTATTTGCTAGTAATTGGTCATATAAGGTAATGTACTCATCTAGAATTTTTCCCGATCCAAACATATTATGGACTCGTTCCAATGCATTATGTCTAAATCGCTCTAATTTTTTCTTATCTTTCAATAAATCAATGGCATATGTTGCTGCTTTTTCTGTGTCCCCTAAAGGGACAATATATCCTGTTTTATCATGGATGATTACTTCTGGTATACCACCAACACTTGTACCGATTGTCGGTACCTCACAAGCCATTGCTTCTAATAATACTAAACCAAAACTCTCTTTCTCAGACATTAATAATTTTAGGTCCGAGATTGATAGTAGATCACTAATGTTTTTTTGTTTTCCTAAAAACAACACTTTATCTTCTATGTCGTATTTTTTCACACAATCAATCGCTGTTTGCATTTCCGGTCCATCTCCAACAAGCAATAATTTACTTTTTACTCCTTGTTGAATTAGTGAAAATGTTTGAATGACATCTTGTATTCGTTTTACTTTCCGGAAATTAGATATGTGAATTACGACACATTCATCATCTTCTATCTCATAATCTTTTTTTACAAACTGGCGCTCTTTTTTGTAATACTGTTCTTCATTAACGAAATTATAAATAACATGTATTTTTTTTTCGACTAGTAATTGTTGAATGGTGTCATTGACAAGTGAATCTGATACAGCTGTAACAGCATCAGATTGCTCAATACCATATTTAATCATTCGTTTAAATGTTTTATCAATACCTAATACCGTTATATCTGTTCCGTGCAATGTGGTCACAATTTTCACATCATGATTTGCGATATCTTTTGCTAAAATTGCACTAATTGCATGTGGCATAGCATAATGTACATGTAATATATCCAATTTTTCGCGGTCAATGACATCGGCCATTTTAGCCGCTAATGCTAAATCATATGGTGGATATTGAAATACCGGATAATGGTTGATTTCAACTTCATGATAATAAATATTTGGATGAATACAATCTAAGCGAAATGGTAAGCTAGAAGTTATAAAATGTACCTCAAATCCTCGTTCCGCTAACATTTTACCAAGTTCTGTTGCTATTATACCCGAGCCACCAACTGTCGGATAGCATGTAATACCAATTTTTTTCATGAATTAGAACCCTCTTCTCGATTTTTCATATATGTTCGCCACTGAAAATCTCCACGTTCTAATCCATGGATCAATACTTCTGCAGCTGCAATATTTGTCGCTAAAGGAATTAAATGAACATCACATAATCGCATTAATGCACTAACATCTGGTTCATGTGGTTGTGCTGTCAATGGATCGCGAAAAAAGAAAATAATATCCATATCATTCGTCGCAACTAAAGCACCGATTTGTTGGTCTCCACCTATTGGTCCTGATTGGAACTTCTTAATCGATAAATTTGTCGCTTTTTCAATTAAAGAACCTGTTGTACCCGTTGCAAATAGTGTATGCTTTTTTAAAATATGTTTATAAGCAATCGAAAATTTAATCATATCATCTTTCTTTTTATCATGTGCAATTAATGCGATGTTCATTATTTCACCAATCTTTCTTATTTATTGTAAATCTAAAATATTTTCTAAACCATACACGAGCGTTTTATATTTACTCACTTCTTCTATTGCTAAACGTAGTCCGTCCATAAATGATTCTCGATGGAACGAATCATGTTTAATCGATAATAATTGACTTTTGCTTCCAAATACGACTTCCTGATGTGCTACTAAACCTGGAAGACGCATACTATGAAGATGGATCCCATCTATGTTTGCTCCTCTTGCTCCTTCCACACTTTCATATTCATCTGGATGACCTTGTTGCTTCGCTTCACGTACTTCCTTTATCATTTCCACTGTTTTCACCGCTGTACCAGATGGAGCATCAATTTTTTGATCATGATGTTTTTCAATTACTTCTACGTCTGGAAAATATTTTGCAGCCATTTTACTAAAGACCATCATTAAAACAGCCCCTAATGCAAAGTTAGGTGCAATAATACAACCGATACCTTTTGCTTCAGCTATTTTAGTTAACTCACTTATTTGTTCATCCGTAAAACCAGATGTTCCAACTACGGCATGAACGCCGTGTTCTAAAGCTGCTTTTGTATTAATATACCCAACATTCGGAATCGTTAAATCTATAAATACATCTGCTTTAACAGATGAAAAGCAGGTTTCTGGGTCTTCAAAAATTGGTGCTTGTAATGCCGTACTCGGTATTACTTCAGATAATTTCTTTCCATTGTTTTTTCGATCAATACAGCTAACTAATTCAAAATTAGATTCATTCTCAATCATTTTTATTGCTTCTGTACCCATTTTCCCTCTTGGACCAGCTAATACTATTTTAATCGCCATCATTATATCCCCCTAATTTTCTTCTTTTTTTGTCCAACGATCTTTATCTCTCGTCGTTATTTTAGTAATAGACGTATGAAACGCTTCTGATAAATTTAAATCGAGTGAATTCGTTATACAAGCTAAGACGAACAATATGTCCCCGATCTCTTCCTCGACCGTTTTCACTTCTTCTGTTGCTTTTTTCGGTTTTTCTCCATAATAATGATTTATTTCTCTTGCTAGCTCCCCTGTTTCTTCGGAAAGCCTTGCCATTAAAGCGAGTGGAGAAAAATATCCTTCTTTAAATTGTGAAATATAATTATCTACTGCTTTTTCAATTTCTTTCGTTGTATAAACTGGATTATCTTCCATTGTAATCGCTCCATTATTTTCATTAATTAATCATAATGTTAACGAAAACAACTTCTTTTGACAACTGTTTTAACTGTTTCTAACATAAAAAAAGTAGTATATAACAATCTTTCTTGTTACATACTACTATCTCTTTAATCTCTGTTTGCTAAAAACATCAATATAAAACGAAGTAATTCAGCAACTGCTACAAGCGCTGCAGCTACATATGTTAAAGCTGCGGCATTTAACACTTTTTTTGTTTCCCTTTCTTCACTGTTCGTAATAATACCTGTCATGACGAGCTGATCCATCGCTCTACTTGATGCATTAAATTCAACTGGTAATGTTATAAGTTGAAATAAAACAGCAAACGACATAAAAATAATACCTAATAATATTAAATTCATGGAATTTAATATTATTCCAGCAAAAATAATGATAAATGCACTATTCGAGCCAAAACTAGCTAACGGTACTAAAGCCGTTCTAAAATTTAAAAATGCATATGATTCAGCGTCTTGAATCGCATGACCAACCTCATGTGCCGCAACAGCTGCAGCAGCCATAGAATGACCATGGTAATTCCCTGTTGATAATCGAACGACCTTTGATCTCGGATCATAATGATCTGTTAACGTTCCTTTAACTTCTTCAATATGAACATCAAATAGACCATTTTCATCTAATATTTTACGTGCTACTTGTGCACCCGTTAATGAAGAAGATGTAACAACCTTTGAATATTTACTGTACGTTGTTTTTACCTTCGATTGGGCCCACAATGGAATAATCATTAATAAGATAAAGTATATAATATACGCTCCTAATGACATGATTCACCCTCCAACTATTTCGTCTCCTATCGTCAATAATAGTCAAATCAATGATGAAAGTCAACGATGGCGTTCTTTTTCCTGTTGTTTCATCGCTTTATATTTTCTCCAACTTACATATGTTAATACAGAAATAATTACAGTAGAAATAATTATAAAAATGATCGTAAATGGATACAATTGCCCTTCATATAACGGGGTGTAAATATATACATTTATTATGATCCCTATGAGAATGATCGATATATATAAATGTATAGAGACCACCACCTTCAAAAATGTTATACGACATTGTATGTATCCATTTTTTATTTATGTATTGAATTGTTTTGTTTCTTTTTAATCGTTATATGATATGTAAATAAAATGGTAAAAATGGATAACCAAAATGTGAAGTAACCTATTTCTTTCATATAATCATTTATAACAGGATAAATTGGCATCATACCATATACATAATCAATTATTTCATTATGTAATAAAACTATCGCTGCAACAGCTAAATGTTTTAATTGTATTTGATAATATGGTGCATATAACACTCCTTGAATAGCCATCGCTCCATGTGATGCTATTAACATATATCCTTGCCAGTTTAAGCTTCCAGTAATAATCAATGTAAGAATATTCATGACAACTGCCCAAATACCATATTTTATTAAAGAAGTAATCGCTAATGCTTCAATATAAGGAACGTGCTTGCCAAACATAAAAAAGAGCAAAAAAATGGTGAAAAACAAACTTGCTGTTGGACTATCAGGTACGAATGGGATAAAAATAGGCGGTGTTATTTCCAATTGATATTTGTACCAATAGTAACCGTATATGGTGCCAAATAAATTAATTAAAAATAGTATGATTAAAAATGGTTTATACGTCAATATAAATTTCCAATTCATACGTGGATATCCTCCCTTCTTTTCAGGAATATCTTTTAGTGTATCATAACTTGACACGTATACAATACGGAAAACATTTCATTGAAAGAAGAAGAACCTTCTACACAATAAAATGAATGTAAATTTGTCAGCTATTATCCATTATTGACGGATATGAACGAACTTAAGCATAGATTAATGAAAACAAAAACAGCCATGTATATCACTGTTGATACACATGACTGTTTATATAGTTAGAGAGTAATTTGCTATTATTCTGCTTCTTCGTTTACAGTTAAAATGAAGTCCGCTAAATCAGCTAACTCTTCATCCGAACCTTCAAACATTCCCGGAGGCATGTCTCCAGTACCGTTTACAGCAATATCAGCAATTTCTTCCTCTGTATGTTCGATACCGATTAGAGATGGACCTGCAGCTCCACCATCTAATGAATCACCGTGACATGATAAACAGCTACTTTCGTATGCTTCATATCCTGGGTGTTCCGTATCGATTTCGATATCAGCTTGTAATACCGGTGGGTTATCTTCCGCAATTTGTTTGAAATCAACAGGACCTGCAGCTTCATATGTTAACCATATTGCAGAAATTAACGCTAATAACATCATTCCTACAGCGATTGGACGCTGTGGTGGTCTTCTTCCAGGACCATTATCTAAGAATGGTGCAAGGAATAGAGCCCCGAATGCTAAACCAGGTAATACAATCATACCTAAAATAATGAAATCTCCACTCGCAAATGGATACTTTAATAATTGATATAAAAATAAGAAATACCAGTCTGGTAATGGAATATATCCTGCATCTGAAGGATCAGCTAGCCCTTGTAAAGGAGCAGGTGAAGCAATCGTTGCACATAAAAATCCTACTAAAAAGACAGATCCAACTAGCCACTCTTTTAATAAGAAGTTCGGCCAGAATGCTTCCGTTCTACCAGGATATTCCGAATAATCTTTAGGTACTTGGGACGTTTTATCGGCATTAATTCGTGAATCACCGACAAAGCGCATTCCTTTACCTTTTTTCATAGCTACCCCTCCTTTTTATAGTGGTCCAGCAATACCTTGTCTACGGATTAAAATAAAGTGAACTGCTAATAATCCAAATAATGCAGCTGGTAAGAAGAACACGTGAATCGCAAAGAAACGTGTTAATGTCTGTGCACCTACAATTGTTGGGTGTCCAGATAATAATGTTTTTAAATATACTCCAATAAATGGAACTTGTTCTGCCATCTCAAGACCAACTTGAGTCGCAAAGTATGCTTTGTTATCCCATGGTAATAAATAACCTGTAAATCCAAGTCCTAACATAACGAAGAAAATTAATACCCCAACCATCCAGTTTAGTTCACGAGGTTTCTTGTATGCTCCTTGGAAGAACACACGCATAGTATGTAATAAAAGCATAACTATAGTAACACTAGCTCCCCAGTGGTGCATTCCACGTACTATTTGTCCATGAGCTACTTGACTTTGTAAATAGTAAACAGATTTCCATGCATTTTCAATATCAGGAACATAATACATTGTTAAGAACATTCCTGAAAGTACTTGGATTACTACGACGAAAAATGTTAATCCTCCAAAGCAATATACGAATGCTGAGAAGTGATAAGCCGGGTTAACGTGCTCAGGTACTTCGTGGTCAGCAATATCGCGCCAAATAGGAGTAACATCAATTCGATCGTCAATCCAATCATAAAGTTTTTGGATCATCTTTTAATATGCCTCCTTCCTTATTCTCTAGGTTTTGCTTCACCAAGATACAACATTCCATCTTTTACTTCTTGTTCATATACGTCTAATGGTGCTAAAGGCGGTGTACCTGGAATGTTTGTACCGTCTTTATTGTAGCGTCCATCGTGACAAGGACAGAAGAACTCATTCTGATATTTGTCACTACCTTCCCAAGAAACGAAACATCCTAAATGTTTACATACCGGGGAAAATGCTTGAATATCTCCATTATCATCTTTGAAGACCCAAGCTGTACGGTTTACTTCTGATTCATACCATCCATCAACTTGGTCAACGTTCCAGTCAACACGCTGTGGTGTATCTGTAATATCATCTACTGAAATAACACTTGCTAAACCACCATCAGAAGCTGATTTTTGTAATACAGGATCTACTGCAAATCGTAACATCGGTACAAGCATACCTGCAGCCATAAATCCCCCTAATCCTGTTAAAGAATAGTTAAGGAATTGTCTACGAGACACTTGTTGTTTTTTGTCGCTCATGGTTTTCCCCCCTCTTATTGCTTAATCACGGACAAAATTATATAAATTTATTACTAGGACATTTCTATAATATCTCAAACTATTCCCTTGGTCAATAAATTATACAATTTGTCACGAATTATTTCGCATATTTCATATTGTTTTACCAATATGAGCGAATTAACTCACTTATTTGTTCCACTTGACTCTTAATGACTTGAATTGTCTCTTCGGAATGGATATTTCCTTTTTTAATTCCCGGAAGCCATAACAATTCTCCAGCTAAGTTTCGCTCGTTCTTTTTCCATCCATTATCAAATGTCATGACAAAAATATGTTTAAATGGTTGAGATTGTAAATGTGTAATCCACTCATTCAATCTTTCCACTTCATTTTCCATATTCATATTTTCAACTTTTAAGTAATGATAAGTTGGAGTTAATAAAATACGACCACTTAATTCTTTTTCAATTTCATTTGCATATATCGATAAAACTTCACGTTGGAAGGCATCTTTTTCCAAGTTTGCTTCATCCGTTAAATGAAACTGTTGTAGTGGTACAATCGCTGTATCAATATATTCTTTTGCTTGAACATATTTTGGCATGTCTTCACTAAACCACTTCATCGTTCTCCTTCTTTCCTAATTGTTTTTCATTTGTAACCAATTTGTAAGTTGTTTAAAACGTTCCATATTACGTTGTTCTAATGCAATATCTATCTCATCTTTAATAAACTTGTCTTTACCTTCTTCTAATAAGTATTGTAATAGATCATCGGAAGTTTCTTTTATATTACAATCATAACTCAATTCATTTTCAATGACTTTATCGTATAGTTTTGGTCGGTGGCCATCATGAAAATTAACTTTCATATAAAAGGAATCATGGCGATACAACTGTAATTCGTGATATGCAGTATACACATCTGTTGTCGTAACATGATCCTTAAAAAAGCGAAAATTCATTTGCTCTCCATCTACAACATCAACGATGACACCCTTAGGACAATATTCAATATCATCCACAAAGTATAAATGGAATAATGCTTGTTCATCTCCTATTAATTCTTCAAAAAACCAATCATAATCGTAATGATCTATCGTATACATTTCTTGAAACCATAATAAAAATTGTTTTTTCAACTGAATCGTAACCGGATAATTCATCTGTAAGAACAATCCTTTCAAAGTTCATTTTACAAACTCATCGTATCATATTTTAATCAAAAGATGAAAATTTTAACCGTTCAATATGTGATAATACTTCTTCATCTGATGGTTCTTTATAAATATACTTTTCCAATGCATCCAAAGCGATGTCTGTCTGTCCTTCTTCCATCATAAAATAGCCGAATTCTTTTAAAAAGTCCACATCATGTTGTAAAAATTCATTTGCCATCTCATAATATCGAACCGCCTTATCATACATTTCAAGCTCATTATATGTTCTAGCTAATTCCCAATGGTAAATAGGTTCATCACTTACATCTAACTCATTAGCTGTCATAAATGCGATGATTTGCTCAAATTCGCCTTCTAGTTTATATAAGGAAATTAATGCAATAATAGCTTCCTTGTAATCTGGGTCTAATGCGATTGCTTCTTCTAAATATTGTATTGCCTGTTTATTATTTTTTAATTGTACCGCTAGTTGACCTGCTAATAAATATAATGATTTATCGAACGCATCATACATTAACCCTTTTTTTACTGTATCATATGCTTCTTGTACCATTCCCTCTTCTTTCCAAGCAGTTGCTAATTCCCGATATACTGTATGGTAATACGGATCAACCTCTAATAATTCTTCCCAAACACGGATGGCTAAACGGAATTGTTTTTGTTGAAAAGCTGTCATTCCATATTTGAATAATGTATTAGGATTTTTCGAGTTAATGTGACTATAGTACGCTAATGCATCTTCGTATTTTCCAATCAATGCATAAGATTCTGCTATTCGTTCTTCAATCAATACTTCATTTACTTGATCCGTTTCTTTTAATACTCTTTCATAAAATGGTAAGGCGCGTGATGTTTGACCGATAGAGAATAATAATTCGCCTAATGCAAAATCAATAATAAATTCATCTGGATATATTTCTTTCGCTTCTAATAATTTTTGCTCGGCTACTTCAAACAATCCTTGTGCTTGATATAAATCTGCTAAATGTAACAATGATTGTCCATAAAAGGGATCATCTTGATCTATGTCATTGATTAATTGGATCGCCTTATCGTCTTCTTCTAATTCAATATACATATGGGCAAGCCCAGCTAAAATTTGTCCTTCGTTTGGATATTTTTTCAACAACAATTCCAATACATTGATTGCTTCTTCAAAAAAACCGAATTGGCTGTATATTTCACTAATTGTAAACATCTGTTCATCTGTTGCATGTTTCATAAAATCTTGTAATAATTGTAACGCTTCCTCTACTTGGCCAATTTCAAAAAGTTGAACAATTTCCTCCAGTTTTTCCAACATATTTCCTCCTAAAAAACTTGTCTAAAGAAAAAAGGTTAGACATCGTTTCATTGTTTTGTAAAAGTTTCCTTTGTATCATAACTATTCTTTCATAATTATAGCAAAGAAAATGTATTTTACATTCCATTTGAAACTGTCTAACCTTCTAAACACTATTGTTTACACAATAAATTTAAATGCTCAAAAAACGCTGGGTAAGAAATGTTTATCGAGTCCGTATCATCTATCCATACTTCACTATTAGCGATTAATGCTGCTATCGCTCCCATCATCGCAATTCGATGGTCATAATAACTTGAAATATTTCCTCCCCTTAACGCTGTTTTACCATGAATAATCATACCATCTTCTGTTTCTTCTATGTTTGCTCCTAATGTAGATAATACATCTACAACAGCTTTAATTCGGTCTGTTTCTTTTACACGCAGTTCTTCTGCATCTTTTATAACTGTCGTACCTTCTGCTTGTGTTGCCAATAAAGCAATAATAGGAATCTCATCAATTAATCTTGCCATATAGGAACCATCTATCGTCATCGACTTTAACGTGCTGTATGACACAGTGATATCCCCTAACCATTCCCCACTAATTTCTCTTTGATTCGTAATCGTCATCTTAGCATTCATTTTTTGCATCACATCGATTATACCTGTTCTCGTTTCATTTAATCCAACATTTTTTAAAGTAATACTACTATTCGGCACGATGGCTCCTGCAACCATTAAAAATGCTGCTGAAGAAATATCTCCAGGTACAGTAACATTTACAGGTGTTAACGTATCTACCGGTTCTATCGTTACCGATAAACCCTCTGTTTTGATGTTTGCTCCAAATGCTCTTAACATATTTTCGGTATGGTCTCTAGTTTTTGCTAATTCAATAACGGTCGTATTGCCTTGTGCAAATAATCCAGCTAATAATATGGCCGACTTTACTTGTGCACTTTTCACTGGAGCTTCATATGTCATTCCTTGCAATTGTTTTCCACGAACGGCAATTGGCAAATATTTCCCATTTTGACGACCCTCTATTTTTGCCCCCATTTTTGTTAAAGGGTTTACGACACGGTCCATTGGGCGAACAGTTAAATACTGATCCCCATGCATAGTCGTAAAATATGGAATCCCACTAAACAAACCTAATAGCAATCTTGCTGTCGTTCCAGAGTTACCAAAATATAACGGAACTTTTGGCTCTTCAAAATTGTGGACACCTTTGCTTTGTACAATTACATTTGTTCCAGTCTGTTCAATTTGCACACCAAACTTTTTGAAAATATCAATCGTATGCAAACAATCTTCGCCATCTAAAAAATTAGTTATTTCTGTTTTACCTTCTGCCAAAGAAGCAAACATGATTGCACGATGGGAAATCGATTTATCTCCTGGAATATATACTTCTCCTTGTAATGGAGCCGTTACACGTTTTAATTGTATATTCCCCATATATAGTGCCCCTTTCTACTATTCCACTGTAACTTCATAATCATTTTCTTTTAATAATGTAACAGCACGTTGGCGATCTTTTTCTGTTGTCACACTTAAACGTAATGCACCGTTCACATTATCGCGTATTTCTAATATACGGATATTTTTTAAACTAATCGAGGCGTTCGCTAATAACTGTACTACTTTTGCAATAGATCCCGGTTCATCTTTAACGTCTACATACATATCGTAAAATGACGGTAAAGCACCTCGCGTCTTTTTCTCTCCAAGTCCATCCCGATATTGTTTTGCCTGATCCAAATATTGAATCATCTCATCTGAACTATTTTTATCAAGAAATTCTTTTAAGGTCACCATTTCATTGATCCAATCCTGTAATAATTTAGACATTTTTTGTCCATTATGTTGGAAAATATCTTGCCACATTTTTGGATTACTTGATGCAATTCTCGTAATATCACGGAATCCACCTGCTGCAAGTTCGGGTAAATACTCATGTACTTGCTCCCATTTCCTCGCTTGATGCACTAATGAAGATGCAATTAAATGAGGGAAGTGAGAAATAACACTCGTCATTTCATCATGTTCATTTGGTTCTAATATAATAAAATTACATTTCGTAGGAGCTAATACTTCTTTTAACGTATCTACTTTTTGTTTTGCACAATCAGTCGGCGGGGTTAATACATAAATTGCATTTTCAAATAAATGTTCTTTTGCCGCTTCCACGCCAGTTTTATGTGAGCCTGCCATTGGATGTCCACCAATAAAAGTTACTTGATCATTCACTAATCTATCCGATGTTTGTAAAATAGAACCTTTTACAGAACTAACGTCAGTGACAATTACAGGATGATCGAATGATATATGGGCAATTTTTTCCATTAATTGAATTGTTGCTGAAATAGGTGCCGCAAGAATGATAATCTCTGCTTTTTTACATGCCGTTTCAAAATCTGTCTCTGATTCCGATATCATCCCTGTTTCTTTCGCATATTGTAAAGACGCTTCATTTACGTCATATCCGATTACATAACGACCTTCTACTTCATTCAATGCCTTTGCAATCGAACCACCAATCAATCCTAAACCTGCTACTAAAATTTTCTTCATCTGTATACCTCATTACTTTTGCTGTGTTTGAAATTTACGTATGACACTTTGTAGGCCATCCATTTGTTCTTTCGTACCAATCGTTATTCGTACTGTGTTTGGATAACCTAAAAGTGCACCAGAACGAACAATATATCCATGTTCTAATAAATATTGCGCCATTTCATTTCCATTTACTGGCGTGTGTACTAATAAAAAGTTCGTATGTGACTCATTATAGGTCCAGCCAATATCATCTAAAAATGTTTGAAACGATGCTTTTATTTCGTCATTTAATTTTTTTGTTTCTCGCACAAAGTCGTTATCGTCTAAAGCAACTGTCGCTAAATACTGGGATAAAGACGTCGTATTAAACGGACTACGTACCACATTTAATAAATTAGCGATGCGCTCACTCGCAATAGCATAACCAAGTCGCAAATTCGCTAATCCATATGCTTTTGAAAAAGTTCTTAATACGATTAAGTTTGGAAAAGATGCAAGATTTTTTAATAAATTATAACGTTTATCTTGATCCACGAACTCATAATACGCTTCATCCAAGACGACAACTGTTTCTGATGGGCATTTTTGTATGAATGAGAGGAAGTCATTTTCTTCTATCAACTCTCCTGAAGGATTATCTGGTGTACATAACCATACAACTTTTGTATTTTCATCTATTTGTTGTAACATTTGATCAAGCTGATGACGGCCATTTACAGTTGGCACTTCCCTCACTTCCGCCCCTTCAATTAAGGCACTATGTCGATATTGCGGAAAAGTAGGTGACGCCATTACAGTATTTGTTCCTTCATGTAAAAATGTACGGCAAATAATGGCGATAAGTTCATCAGAACCACTACCAAAAACTAGTTGATCATCTTGTACCTGTAAATTCCCAGCTAGTTTTTTACGTAAATCATAGGCATATCCATCTGGATACATTTCCATTTCAAATGAGTATGTTTCGAATGCTTCTCTTACTTTATCCGAAAAGCCGAACGGGTTTTCGTTCGAGGCTAATTTCACAATTTCATTCAAACCATATAAACGTTTCACTTCATCAATCTGCATTCCTTGTTTATATGGTTGCATATGTTGTAATACTAATTTACCAACTGTCATTATTGTTCACCTTCTATCAAATCTGGTCGTAACTTTATCGCATCATTTAGAAATATATGTGTCACTTCATGTTGTTTTAACGTCGTTGCCGCCACTAACATGACTCGAATACATTTCGGTAAGCTATTAGGAACGTCAATTTCTCGCATACACATAACCGGTACATGTGTCCATCCTTCTAGCTCCCTAGCTGCTTTCGCTGGGAAACTAGCATTTAAATCATCCGTTACAGAAAAAAATACGTGTGATATATCATCTGGTCGAATTTCATTGACACGTACCATTTCTTTTACTAGTTTTGCTGTTTCATGTAAAATTTCATTTGCTTTATTTTCAGTAACTGTCGTTGCACCTCGAAACCCTCTCGTCATGATATATTCCACTCCTCTTTGAATGAACGAAGATAGTCTGCTATTTCATTTTCTGTCATTGGTACAATCAATGGCTTTCCTATTTTTTCTAATAAAACCATTTGAATCGTTCCAAACTGTGCTTTTTTATCTAGTTTCATTAACTGAATGATTTGATCAATCGGTATAGCTGGCAATGTTGTCTGGTAACCATTCCGTTTTAACCAATCATAATATGTTCGTAATTGTAGGGGTGTTTGATATTTTTTCTCACTTATATAAAGTGCAAATAACATCCCAATTGCCACTGCTTCTCCATGTGTAATTTTTCCATAACCTAATGAAGCTTCGATGGCATGTGCTAACGTATGCCCAAAATTTAAAAACATACGAATGTTTGATTCTTTTTCATCTTGTTCAACAATGTTTGCTTTTATTGCTATACCTTGATACAAATGATCAATTAACGGCAAGTTATTAATATTCTGTAAATTACACGTGAATAGTTCTTGTAAAAAAGCCTCATCATAAATATATGCCTCTTTGATCAATTCTGCATAACCTGAACGTACTTCATGTGCTGGTAATGTATGTAATGTCGTAATATCGTATATAACAGCTTTAGGCGGATAAAAACAACCAATCATGTTTTTTCCTAATTCATGATTAATCGCCACTTTCCCACCGACACTACTGTCATGGGATAAAATGGTTGTCGGTACTTGAACATAGTCAATACCACGCATAAATGTCGCAGCGACAAATCCTGCTATATCACCGATGACACCACCACCTAATGCGATGATCAATGATTTGCGATCCAATTGGGCTTCCATTAGTTTTGTTTGTAGACGATAATACGTTTCAATATTTTTGGATGCCTCTCCACTAGGTATGATGTCATAATGGATTGATTCATGTTGTAAGTTATCCATCACATCTTGTAAATATAATGGAGCAATCGTATCATCTGTAATGATAAAAATAGATGAATAAGTTTCCACTAGATAGTCTTTCAAGCGGAAACGAATTTTTTCACCTATATGAATAGTATACGGATGTGTACTCGTTTGAACATGTAGTTCTTTCATCATTAAAACCCTCTTATTTCTTCACGGTATTCATCAATTGCTCTCTTTAATGTGTCGAATTTATCACTTGGGAATTGTTCTGTAATTGCTTTAGCTAGTTCAAATGCTACAACATGTTCCATCACAACAGATGCTGCTGGAACAGCACATGAATCAGAACGTTCAATACTTGCATTAAATGGCTCTTTCGTATCAATATCAACACTTTGTAATGGCTTATAAAGAGTCGGTATTGGTTTCATCACACCTTTTACGACGATAGGCATTCCATTTGTCATACCACCTTCAAATCCACCTAAATTATTCGTTCGCCTGTAATATCCGCGTGTTTCATCCCATAGGATCTCATCATGTACTTCACTTCCGTTTTTACGTGCAGCCTCAAATCCAATTCCGATTTCGGCCCCTTTAAATGCGTTAATACTCATTACTGCACTAGCTAATTTCGCATCTAATTTTCGGTCATAATGTACATACGATCCAACACCAGCTGGCATTCCTTCAATATACACTTCACAAACACCACCTATGGAATCACCATCAGCTTTTGCTTGATCAATACAATCCATCATTTCTTGTTCAACATTTTTATCTAATACACGAACTGGCGATGCATCCGAAATCTCAAAACGTTCTTTTGCATCAAGCCCTTCCACTTCCTTAGCTTTAATTCCTGCGATTTCTTTTACATATCCGACAACTTCAATGCCTAAATGACGAAGCATTGTTTTAGCAATCGCACCTGCCGCAACACGCATAGTCGTTTCACGAGCAGATGAACGTTCTAATACATTACGCATATCACGATGGCCATATTTTAATGCACCATTTAAATCTGCATGTCCTGGTCTTGGACGTGTGACGACTCGACGGACTTTTTCATCTTCATCAATAGGATCTTCTCCCATAATACTTACCCAAGCTTTATAATCATCATTTGTTACAGTTAATGAGATTGGCGATCCTAATGTATATCCGTGACGTACACCACTCGTAATTTCTACTAAATCTTTTTCAATTTGCATCCGTCTACCACGACCATGTCCTTTTTGACGGCGTAATAAAGAAGCATTAATATCACTTTTTAATAAAGGCATACGTGCAGGTATCCCTTCTATAATTGTTGTTAATTGTTTCCCATGTGATTCCCCAGCTGTTAAATATCTCACTTCTACCACCTCTAAATAGATTGAATTTTTAAACTTTTGAACATATAGACAATGAATGCCTATGTCGTAAATGAAGATCGTTTTTCATAAAAAAATGTATCATATATTTTAAAACCATATGTACTCGGTTGAAAAATCTGTTCTGTACTTCCAACGAACAGCACACCATTGGAAACAAGCGCTTCACTAAAATTTTTATACACTTGTGCTTTCGCTTCATCTGTAAAGTATATCACGACATTTCGACAGACGATTAAATCATTATTTGCCGGATATGTATCATGCAATAAATTATGTTTTTTAAATGTGACCATGGACTTTATGTCATGATTTAATTCATACACATTATTTTTATATGTAAAATATTTCTTTATTAATTCATTTGGTAATTCTTTTAACGCTACTGCAGCATATTTCGCCTCTTTTGCGCGTTTTAATGCTTCATCATCTAAATCAGTTGCCAATATCGTTACACGTAATTGAGGAAAATATTCTTTTAACATGATTGCTAAACTGTACGGTTCTTCTCCAGTCGAACAAGCAGCACTCCATATTTTCATTTGACGTTTTCCTTCTGTTAATTTCGGAATAACTTTTTCCTGTAAAACATTCCAACGTCTTGGATTACGATAAAACTCTGTCACATTAATCGTCATTCGATCCATAAATTCTTCCATTAATGTTTCATTTTTGACCATTGCATCAAAATATTGAGAAAATGTTGTATATCCACGCTTATTTCTTAATGATGTTAATCTTCTACGCATTTGTTGTTCCTTATACAACTGTAAATCGATTCCTGTTTTATCATAAACTTTTGCTATAAACTGTTCATAATCTGCCACTTATTTGTCCTCTTTCAAATGTAAATAGTAGAAAGCCTCCGTAAAATACAGAGGCCACATAGTTTATTAATAGATCCAATCTTGATCTTGCTTTGTATACGATGAAATTTCGTTTTCGTTAAACCATAAATTAATTTCACGCTCTGCACTTTCAGGTGAGTCAGAACCGTGAATAATATTTTTTCCAACTGTTAATGCATAATCTCCACGAATTGAACCTGGAGTAGCTTCTTGTGGGTTCGTTGCACCAATCATGTTACGTGAAGTTTTAATAACTTCCTCCCCTTCCCAAACCATTGCAAAAACTGGTCCAGAAGTAATAAAGTCTACTAATTCACCAAAGAAAGGACGCTCTTTGTGCTCGCCATAATGCTCTTCAGCTAATTCGTTTGAAACTTGCATTAATTTTGCACTTACTAATTTAAATCCTTTTTGTTCAAAACGGTTTACAATCTCTCCTACTAATCCTCTTTGTACCCCGTCAGGTTTAACCATGATAAAAGTTTTTTCCATTGTAATTTCTCCTCTTTTCGTAAAATTAATTTCTCCTCTTATGTGTAAATAACATAATTCGATAAAATTTTATCAAATTATGGCGTTAAATACAATTAAAGATAAAAGTTAAAATCTTCTCTTTCCAATAAGCTTAGCAATTGTTTCCAAAGTTTTCCGAGCTCTGTTCATCGGTAAACTGTCTAAACAGTGTAAAGCCTTTTGTAAATATAAATTACTTAAATGGTAGGAACGATCAATCGCATCGGTCTCTTTTAATTCTTCTAAAATAACATTAATATTTGATTCATTTACTTTATTCGGTTCATCAAACAAAGAAGATAATCGGGAATAAAAACGTTCATTTTCCATTGCATATAAAATTGGCAAAGTAACGTTTCCTTGAATTAGATCGCTGCCTGTCGGTTTTCCAAGTTCTTTTTCCGAAGCTGTAAAATCTAATATGTCATCAATTATTTGGAAGGACATCCCTACATTATACCCATATCGATACAATAAATTAGCTTCCTTTTTTGTAGCTCCACTTGCAATTGCACCTAATTTACAACTTGTTGCAATAAGTAAAGCTGTTTTTCGTTTAATTCGTCGTAAATAATTGCGTAAATCTTGTTCCACATTATACTTATCTTCGATTTGAGCAATTTCACCTTCTACAACTTTCACTAATGTTTTGGATAATGTTTTATGTAATGATGGATTTTCCACTTCTGTAATTAATGTGAGTGACTTCGCTAACATATAATCTCCTGTATACATTGCCGCTCTGTCTCCATATAATTGTTTTACAGTTGGTTTTCCACGTCGTAGATCTGCTTCATCTACAACATCATCATGCACAAGTGTTGCCATATGAATTAATTCTAAGGCGATTGCTACTTTTTTAATATGTAGTTCATGTTCTTTAAATTGACCGAAATGGCCCGCTAATAAAACAAAAACTGGACGGATTCTTTTCCCGCCCGCACGTAACAGTTGAATAGAAGCCTCCTTCAATAAAGGGTGCTCTGCATCAATTGTATTCGCTAATTCATTTTCGATTTCTTGTAGGTCTTTTCTTAAAAAGCCATAAATATTTGCAAGTTTCATTACATTTCACCTTTTTATTATAAAAATCAATTCGTAGCTTTTCATCGTTTAATCGCCATATGCATTGCAGCGACACCACCCGAATACCCTTTCACATATACTTCCGGAAATCCTACTCGGTGAAACATTTCTTTCAATGTTTGTTTATCTGGAAAATCTCTTGCTGATTCTTGGAGCCATGAATACTCTTCATAACTTTTCGCAAATATTTTACCGAACAGTGGCATAATAAAACGAAAATACAATAAATATAATTGTCGATAGCCAATTAAAGTTGGTTGGGATGTTTCTAAACAAACAACCTTCCCACCAGGTTTCACGACACGATACATTTCTTGAATGACTTGATTGTAATCTGGAACATTACGCAAGCCAAACCCTATCGTAACATAGTCGAAGGAATTATCAGCAAATGGAAGTTCCATTGCATTTCCTTGCATAAATGTTACATGCTCAACATGCGCATTTTCCTTCTTCTCTTGTGCAACCTTTAGCATATTTTCGCTAAAATCAAGTCCTATCACTTCTCCGTTAGGACCTACTGCTTCAGCAAGTGATAATGCCCAGTCTCCTGTACCAGTGCATATATCCAATGTTTTGGCGCCTTTTTCTACGTCCATTTTTTTCATGACATTTTTTCTCCAAGCGATATGACGTTTGAAAGAAATAATCGAATTCATCGTATCATATTGCTCCGAAATTTTTTCAAATACACCATGTACTCGTTCTTCTTTTGTTTGTCCAGTCATCTATTACCCTTCTTCCACAGCCGTTGTATCTATCGTAACGTTTAATTTTTCACACATATAATTTCGCAATTCTATGTCTACAAATGGTTGTCGCAATTGCTCAACAAACTTTTCTTTCAAATTGTTCGTTTTCTCTTTAACGTATTGCTCCATTTGCCGATCGGACAAATATTGTTGTGCAAACCGTTCTATATAAGAAACTTGGCCATTCATCCATTTTTCATTTTCTGACATTAAACGACTTAATGTTAAAAATTGTTTAATAATCGAAAACGTGTCCGTATCCATTCTTGTTTCATGGACGACTGCTTCCAATAAGAAAGTCTCTATTTTTTCAATCGTTTGAACGAATGAATCAAATGAGACACAATCATTTTTATATAACTTCATTTTTGCTTCGTTAATTTGTTCAATCGCATGTGCTAACGTTCGAATCATTGCGATATCTTCTAAATCTGCTAATAAGTAATAATATAGACCACTGTAAAAGTCTCCTGCTAAAACAGTAATCTGTTTTGTTGTTTCCTGCATAGGAGCTGCAAATTCTGATGGAATGGTTTCATGTGTATCTAATGCCATTTGCACAAGCATAATCGATACCATATATGGTTGTTTTAGGTCGTCCTTTACAGAAGATTTTTCATATAAGTGATGTAACACAAATAATTTATCTGAATCGATAAAGGGCTTTTGAATAAATCTCTCCACGTATGGATGTTCTGTTTTATTATATATCATTGTTTCAATTTCATTAACTTTCGAACTTAAAGTGCGCACGTAAACCACCTATGCCCTTCTATTCCTCATTACTCATAGTATAGCACAATAAAATAACATATAATAAATGATATTTTACTAAAACTACTTCTCATATTATAACAACATTGTATATTAAATAAAAGTAAACAAGTCAATAAAGGAAGAGAGGTCAATTTTATATATGAAATAAAAAAAGATGTGTAGTTAAACTACACATCTTTTTAAAGCTCTATGTATTAGTTTTTAACAGCATCTTTAAGAGCTTTACCTGCTTTAAATGCTGGAACCTTACTCGCAGGAATTTCAATTTCCTCACCTGTTTGTGGGTTACGACCTTTACGTGCTGAACGCTCACGTACTTCGAAGTTACCAAAACCGATGATTTGTACTTTTTCACCTTTGCTTAGTGAATCCATGACTGATTCAAAAACTGCGTCCACAGCTTTTGCAGCGTCCTTTTTAGAAAGTTCGCTTTTTTCAGCTACTGCATTAACTAAATCTGTTTTGTTCATGATATTCACCTCCTCAACGAAATTATAATTTGTCTA
Source organism: Pseudogracilibacillus sp. SO10305 (assembly GCF_037072005.1). Taxonomy (NCBI): domain Bacteria; kingdom Bacillati; phylum Bacillota; class Bacilli; order Caryophanales; family Bacillaceae; genus Pseudogracilibacillus; species Pseudogracilibacillus sp. SO10305. Next base: position 85,319 of record NZ_JAXHDE010000001.1, read on the forward strand.
CTACAAATTATTTGAAATGTTTAATACATCAACTTTACACTTTGGATGAAAATATTGATGTAAAGCTATACTAACCGACTTTCTCATAAAATTCAACATAAAATCTGTAATTTATTATTTTTTTTATTTTCAGGCATTTGTTTGGGGCAAAAATTGCCAATTCAAACAAAAATAGTAAGAAAATAGTGACTTTTCTCACCATTTCCTTACTATTTCCTACGGTCAAATGTCATAAAATAATCGCAATCAACCCACCTGAACCCTCATTTATTATTTTTTCTAGCGTATCTTTTAATTTATATCGAGCATTTTCCGGCATTAAGGCAATTTTTGCTTGCATACCATCTTGCACAATGGTACTTAATGATCGACCAAATATATCTGAGTCCCATACGGATAAAGGATCATCTTCATAATCTTGCATAATATACTTCACTAATTCTTCACTCTGTTTTTCCGTCCCTATAATTGGAGAAAATTCTGAAGCAATATCGACTTTAACCATATGAATAGACGGTGCAACAGCATTTAAACGCACTCCATATCTTGGACCCTGTTTAATGATCTCTGGTTCATCTAGTGACATATCTTCTATCGCTGGTGCTGCAATACCATAACCTGTTTGTTTTACCATTTGAAGGGCGGATGCAACTTGGTCATATTCTTTTTTAGCAAATGTTAAACTCTGCATTAACGCTAATAGATGATCCTTTCCAGTGATCTCTTCTCCTACAATTTCTTGTAATATTGTATCATATAGATGTGGTGGTGCTTCCATATTGATTTCGGCTATTCCTTCTCCCATTTCCATATGAACTATTTGTGCATGTTCAATATATTCATGGGTTGTCAATTGTTGTACAATTTGATCAACATCTCTTAAACGTTTTATATTTTGCACGGTTGACTCCATTAAACCTTCATATGTTTCTTTTAACCAATGTTCCTCGTCTAATACGGTCACCCAACTAGGTAAATTAATATTTACTTCTAACACAGGGAATTCTAACAATGCTTCTCTTAAAATATTATATATATCCTTTTCTGTCATCGTTTCAACATTTACATTAATGACTGGAACATCATAATATTCCATTAATTCTTGCCGTAACGCCTCTGTTTCAGGCATTGTCGGGGTGGCAGAGTTAATGACAACGATGAAAGGTTTTCCTACATCTTTTAATTCTTCTATTACTTTTTCTTCCGCCTCTACATAACTGTCACGACCCATTTCACCAAAAGAACCATCCGTTGTTACGACAACTCCTATTGTAGAATGATCTTGAATAACCTTTCTTGTCCCGATTTCAGCCGCATCATAAAATGGTATTGATTCATCATACCATGGTGTATGTATCATTCGTGGTCCATTTTCATCTTCAAAACCTTTCGCACCATCAACTGGATAGCCGACACAATCAACCATTCGGACATGAACTGGTAAACCCTCTTCTAAGTTTAATGAAACTGCTTGATTTGGTACAAATTTCGGTTCTGTAGTCATAACAGTTCTTCCTGCAGCACTTTGTGGTATTTCGTCAAGTGCACGCATTTTTTCGTTTTCATCAGCAATATTAGGTAAGACAACTAATTCCATGAATTTTTTAATAAAGGATGATTTACCAGTTCTAACAGCGCCGACGATACCTAAATATACATCTCCATCTGTCCGTTTTGAAATATCTTTAAATAACTCTACTTTATTCACATATATTCCCTCCCATACGATTCACACAATATAACATGCTATTACATACGTATGTTGTAATCGGAATGAAAATTACCTCAATTCAAAAAAACACCTTTAAAACGAAAAAAAACGCTTTAAAGATGTTTCATACATCGTATGATAGAGGACATTTTACTCGATGTTTTATTTAACTAAAAACTTCGGTTCATTTCCTTCAAGTGTGTAAGGTAACGAGTAAGTTGGAACAAATGGTGCATTATCTGTTAAAATTGGACGAATATCATCGCCTTCTTTAAAATCATGCTCATATTCTTCTAACATTTTCGCTAAATCAAGACGGTAATCGATAAATAACTCGCCATCAGCATCGATGATAAACGGTAAATTTTCTGAAGAATATGGACTTACGACATATGGCTCACTTTTATAACCTAACTTTTCATAATTTAATCGGAATACTCCTTTTTCAATTTGTTCTCCAAATGGTGGATATGTATTTTTCACTCGGTATTCATTTAATTTTAAATTTACTTCTCTAAGCTTGTCCGTTAAACGCAGGTCAATTAACTTTACCGCAACAGCATCTTCCGGATCAATAAGTACATACTGATAGACTCCACCATTTTCATAAGCTGTACCCGGAATTTCTGCTAAATATTGTTCTTCTCTTAACTTAGTAAAATCTACTACATATTTTTCATATAAAGAAACATCATTTTCTTTCGTTTTAATTGGTACAATTCCATTATTGTCTTCTTTATATTGTTCCACTGCTGATTGCACCATTTCAAGTTGTGCCTCATTCGGTACTTGATTTTTTGCTAATTCACTTTGAGGATATAAACAGCCAGTTAACATCATCACTACCATACAGGCAGTTAATAAACGATACATTTTTTTCACAAATATTACCCCTTTTTTTCTTACATTGTCGGTCCACTAATAACAATATATAGTACAATTAATCCACCAACAAATAAACATATATAGGCAATGAATGAAAAGATAAAACTAAAAATACCTTTTAATTTTTTTCTTGCTAACGTTATAAGTGCAATTGCCAAAATTAATAAACCGATGCCTATAAATGAAATAATTTCATTAATTTCTGCTGCAGACATTTTGTCACTCCTACCATTCATAAATTCCTTCATCATTATAACATATTTCAAGTAGGATATACTTGTTCCACCTATTTAAGATTGGCTAAGAATGATTTCATAAACCATCCTTAGCCTTCTGACTAAACAACCCCTCAGCATCTCATACACATGCATGCTCGTAATAGTATATACTATGTCGTCTTTCATTTACATGTATATTTATTTGCCTATCTAATGACCTATTTCGAAAAATATCGCTGCAAATGATCTGTCGTTGTCGGTGCGTCTCCATTTAAGATCGCTTGCACAATTTGGTTTTCTACATCCTTCGATACAGTATGCCCTGTTAAATGTGACAATTGACGGACAATTGTTCGAATAGCCTCCTCATCTTGTAAGGATGCATGTTGCAAACTATTTGCGACTTGAAATATTTCATCCATTGATATTTGACTGTTTCTCTCCATATATTCCATCATATTTTTAAGTGCATCATCCATTAAAAATCCCTCCTTACTGTCAACGTTAGTATATGTAAAAAGGGATAATTTGTTATTGATCTAATTCTTTTTTACGTTCTCTACGCATTAATTGCTCCACTACTTCTTTTGGATCTTCATCTTCAAATAGAATACTATACAATCCATTGGTTATCGGCATTTCAACGTCTTGTTCTACACTTAACTGATATGCTGCCTTTGTCGTACGAATTCCTTCGACTACCATTCCCATATGGGATAATACTTCATCCACTGTTTTTCCTTTACCTAATAAATTACCTGCACGCCAATTACGACTATGTACACTCGTTGATGTAACAATTAAGTCACCGACACCACATAACCCTAAGAATGTTAATGGGTTTGCCCCCATCGAAGTACCAAGTCGAGTAATCTCAGCCAAACCTCGAGTAATTAATGCTGCCTTAGCATTGTCACCGAAGCCTAAACCGTCAGATAATCCTGCACCTAATGCAATAATATTTTTTAAGGCGCCCCCCAACTCTACACCAACAACATCATCACTCGTATAGACTCGAAACACTTCGTTGATAAACACATGTTGCACTAATTTTGCATGTGAATCATTTTTAGAAGCAACGGTTACAGTAGTTGGCTGACGCAGTGCAACCTCTTCCGCGTGGGATGGTCCAGATAAAATAACGATGTTTTCTTGCTTACATATCGGCAATTCTTCTTCAATAATTTCAGAAATTCTTTTTAACGAATTTGGTTCAATTCCTTTCGAAGCATGTACGAACACAGTTTGAACGGAAACAATATCTTTTATTTTTGCACAAACTTCTCGAATCGCACTTGTAGGTACAACAAACAAAACAATATCTGCATCTTGTACCGCTTCTTCTATATGTTCATATCCTATTAAGTTTTTTGGCAATGTTATATTTGGCAAATATCGTTCATTGCCGTGTTTTTCGTTTATCTCTTCTACTTGATCTCTTCGATGCGACCATAAACGGACATCATGACCATTATCTGCTAAAACGATACTTAGTGCAGTACCCCAACTGCCTGCACCTAATACTGCTATTTTCTTCATCATAATCCCCTCTCACGCTCTTCTTCGTGCAATAATATGAATTGGTGTACCTGTAAAACCAAATGCTTCACGAATTCTATTCTCAATAAAACGTTTAAATGAAAAGTGAACAATTTCTGGATCATTCACAAATAAAACAAATGTTGGTGGTTTTACACCAACTTGGGTAACATATAACACCTTTAATCGATTCCCTTTCACTGTTGGCGTCGGATTCATTGCCATTGCATCCATTATAATATCATTCAATACATTTGTTGGAACCCGTTTAGAATGACTTTCACTTACTAATTTTACAATGGGTGTTAATCTTTGTAACCTTTTTTTTGTTTTTGCCGATAAAAAGATGATTGGTGCATAATCTAAAAACGGGAATTGTTCACGAACCGTTAATTCAAATTCTTTCATTGCAGTCTCGGATGTTTCCACCGTATCCCATTTGTTTACAACGATAACAATCCCTTTCCCAGCATCATGGGCATAACCCGCAATAGTTTTATCTTGTTCCCGGATACCAGTGTCGGCATCTAATACTACTAAAACAACATCTGAGCGTTCAATTGCTCGTAATGCACGCAGAACACTATATTTTTCTGTCGATTCGTACACTTTCCCTTTTTTACGAATCCCTGCCGTATCGATTATGACAAAATCTTGATCATCTTTATGAATGAATGTATCGATTGCATCACGGGTTGTCCCTTCCATATCACTGACAATGACTCGGTCTTCATTTAAGATAGCATTTACTAAAGAAGACTTTCCAACATTTGGTCGTCCAATTAAACTAAAGTAAATCGTATCTTCATCTTTCTCTATTTCTTCTATTTCCGGAAAATGATGCACAACTTCATCAAGTAAATCACCAAGTCCTAAACCATGTGTTCCAGAAATAGGGAATGGTTCTCCAAAACCTAATGCATAAAATTCATAAAGCAATTCGCGCATTTCAACATTATCAACTTTATTTACAGCTAAAACAGTTGGTTTATTTGATTTATATAGAATTTTTGCTACTTCTTCATCTTGTGCTGTAATACCGTCACGACCATTCACGATAAAAATAATAACATCAGCTTCATCGATCGCTATTTCAGCTTGGTTTTTAATTTTTTGTAACATTGGTTCATCCGATATTTCGATTCCACCTGTATCAATTAAATTAAAAGACGTAGATAACCATTCAACTTCTGCATAAATTCTGTCTCGTGTAACTCCAGGTACATCCTCAACAATCGATACTCTTTCTCCAACTAATCTATTAAATATGGTTGATTTTCCTACATTCGGTCGTCCGACAATTGCTACTGTTGCTTTTCTCATAAGGAAGTACATTCCTTTCTATTTTCTAATTATCATAAATCTTTATCCATTTTAGCAAATACAAGCCATTATCACAATTTCTATGTACATATTATCGATTCATTATGTACGAAAAGGAGTGACAGCAAACCTTTTTAATAAAACGAAACCCTAATAAAAAAATAATAGTTAATTGTATCATCATATATTGTTTATACATCCCATACTCATTGTGCAATTGATACACTACTAATATTGTTTCATAAAATGTTTTACCAAAAAATGTACCAATCCACGTAATATATATTTTCCTTCGAAATGTTCCAGGTATGAGAAGTGCAAATAATGCCATGTATATAGGAAGCGTCATGAAAGAAACATAGGTGAACAATATTGGATTAAGCAAGGCAAATAGTTGCAAGGAAGTATAAAAAATCCCTATCATAAAAGTATAATAATAATCGCCCTTTTGAAATTTCTCTTTCATAAAAAGGAATAAAACAAAGAAGACAAACACTATTTCAGACATATTGATTGTTACTTGCTGGACCGAAAACGAAAATGTTCGAACACTCAAAAATAATAAAAGTACTCCTAAATAAACGTTTTTATTAGGAAATTTTGTATACGCAAATAGAATAAAATATAAAAACCAAAAAGACCAATAAAATAAAAATGGTGTTTCTATTGTCATCACCGCTTTTTATTTTAGTATTGGCAAATTAAACATGTCGTAAACGAGGAAAAACGTTAGATTTCAGGTGTCCCAGTGTGAACACATCTAAAATACTAACGTTTTTATACATTACTCGTTCTTGTAATCATCTAATTGTTGTCCAATGATATCCCCTAATTGGAAACTAGACGAATCTTCATCTTTTTCATATTGTTCATAATCACTTTTTTCTTGTTGTACTTCTAATTCCTTCATACTTAATGAAATTCGTTCTTCTTGCTCGCTAACTCCAAGTACTTTCGCTTTCACCACTTGCCCTACTTCTAACACTTCATCTGGTGTACCAATATGGCGATTTGCGATTTGTGAAATGTGTACAAGTCCTTCTACACCATCTTCAATTTCGATAAATGCTCCGAAAGTAACGAGACGTTTTACTGTTCCCTCTACGGTATCGCCTTCATTAATTCGCGTTCCAACACCTGACCATGGACCAGGTAACGTATTTTTATACGATAAAGAAATTCGTTCATTTTCAGGATCAACAGAAAGTACTTCTACTTTTATCTCATCACCTTCATTGATGACATCTGTTACTTTATCAACATGTGTATGTGCAAGTTCTGAAATATGTACCAATCCATCTACTCCACCGATATCGACAAATGCTCCGAAGTCGGTAATTCTTTGAACTGTTCCATCTAAAACTTGACCTACCCCAATAGACTGTAATAAATTTTGTTTTTGTTCAGACTCTTCTGATTCCACTACAGCACGGTGTGACAAAATCACTCGATTTTGTTCTTTATCAAGGTCGACTACTTTTACGCGTAATGATTTATTTAAATAATCAGCAAAATCTTCTACAAAATAAGTCTCCACTAATGATGCTGGTATAAATCCTCGTAAACCTACATCAACAACGAGACCACCTTTTACTATTTCTTTTACTTCCGTTTCAAATACCTCGCCAGATTCTAATTTTGATTGAAGATCTTCCCAAGCAATCTCGGCGTCAACTAATCTTTTGGAAAGTACGACTTCTTCATCATCGACCTTTTTAATTTGTAAAGTTAATTCGTCTCCTTCTTTAACAACATCGCCAGGAGATTCAACATGAAGATTAGATAACTCGCTGATTGGAACAATTCCTTCAGATTTAAAACCGATATCTACTAATACATGTTTTTCTTCGATTTTAACGACTGTACCTTTTACCGTATTACCTACTTGTAAATCATTGTTCATTTCTTCCATCAGTTACTCACTCCTAAGTCCACAAATTAAAAACTATTGGTTCGGTTGATGAACCTGAGACGTATATTAGCCACGAAGCACATTCAAGTTATTTTGAATGGTATATGTATCTTGCTAAATATGTTCCTTCTTATGTTATGACTAAATATAACATATCCTCAGTTTCATTTCTTATAGTATAACATGAAAACGCATTACTTTATAATATCTTACTATAATATTTGAAATATTTACACTTTTTTACGTTTTTATAAAAAGTATGTAACTATAAAGATGCATGTTTTTCCATGTCTTATGAAAAGGAAAATAAATCCTTCTTCATCTTCTACCCTTTTAGTAAGAATTGATAACCATTTTTCTATAAATTGTGCAATATAAGGGAAACAAGACTTGCTTACGTATACATTTGTACAAGTCTTATTTCCCTTCATAATTTTGTCTGTTTTCTTACAGTTATGTATGAAAAGCTATTTTATCGTCAATGACCATCTAAATAAAAAGGAAAAATTATTCATTTGAAACGGCATTTTTAAATGTTTGAACAGTATCAATTGCTAAAATTTTCTCGACCACTTGTTCGATAGATAAGGATGTCGTATCAATTTCAATTGCATTATTTGCTTTTATTAAAGGAGATACTTCACGATTCATATCTAGCTCATCTCGTTCTTGTATTTCCTGTTTTAATTGTTTTAAATTAGACGAAAATCCTTTTGCAATATTTTCTTGATGGCGACGTTCTGCCCTTTCTTCTACAGAGGCAATTAAAAATATTTTCACTTCTGCATCTGGCAGTACATGCGTACCGATATCTCTACCATCCATGACAACATTTTGATTTGCCGCTAATTGTCTTTGTCGTTCTACCATTTCCTCACGAACGAGACGATGTGTTGCAACAAGTGACACATGATTCGTGACATTTTCTTCCCTAATCGTCATCGTAACATCTTTTCCATCGACAAAAACTAACTGACCATTTGGCGATTGTTGTAATGTAATACTCGTGTCATGTAATATATCCATTAATGCTTTTTCATCTGTTAAAGATACATTATTTTTTAAAGCAACATATGTTAATGCACGGTACATTGCTCCTGTATCAATATAAATAATCGATAAAGCTTCCGCTAGCTGTTTTGCTACGGTACTTTTTCCAGCTGCTGCCGGCCCATCGATTGCAATATTTAATTTCTGTTGTTCCATCATTGTTCCCCCTACTTATTTCAACTAGTACTATTGTATAAAAAAAACTTGGCAAATGCCAAGTTTAAATGTATATGCAATTTAATTACACGAATACAATCATCCCATCATATCAAAATTCATTTCTTTATTACTTAATTTTTCTATTTTTTCTTCAGCACCTGATTCCGCATTGATAAATACTCGATATGTTTCATTATTCATCGTTCCTATAAATTCATATGCCAAAATTTCATCCCCTCGGTCATTTTCCACTATAGCAAGATTATCTTCTTCAATTTGAATGTTTTCATGTATTTCCTTTTCTGCCTCTTTTTTCGAAAGTTTTGGTTTTTCTATGTTTCGATTATGATGATTTCTTACATAATCATATGCTTGTAGCCCGATAATTTCACCATCATCTAATGCAACTTTTACAGATACCGTATCAGGAAAAATTCGCACATCGTTCTGTACGTGAACAAACTTATATAATCCAATATTTTGAAACTGTTGTGTTTCATATAAATCCATTGTTTCAAAATCAAAATCCTCCAAGAATTTTTCCGCTTTTATTTGCCCATCATATAAAGAAACAGTCGCCTCATTTACATCCCTATCAATTAATAATGATAGTGGATATCCACCATTTTCTGTCATCTCCACATACATATAAAGATCATCCAATTCACTCGTAAAAGAATATGTTTGTATTGGTGCATCTTGTTCACTTTTCGTTACTGTTAATGGTTGATCTTCTTCAATTGAAAATAAATGGCGTACCTTTTTTTCGATAGATTCCTCTGATTCTTTTTTCTCTTTTAAAAGACCATATTTATTGTCCTCATTTTTCGCAGTTTGTAATAAAGGATTATTTTGCTCACTAAATTTAGTTATATGTCCATCTACCGCTTTAAAACCGTCGATAATTTCATGTTCTTCCTCGGAACCATCTGCTAATAATTGATCGATCTCTACCCATTTTAACCCATCATTTAGTGTGACATGTTGCATTTTTCGTAAGTTATCTTTCACTTCTGCAGATTGTTCATATAAATCTTCCAATGTTTGTATTTCTTCTTTATTTAAAGGTTCATCATCTAAATCACGGATAGATGTTTCATACGTGAAATTACCTACATCGTGTAGAAATTGTTCCGTGTCATGAACTGGTACAAGGTCTAATGGAAGTTGACTTACATTTCCTTTTGCCTCTGATGTTACCTTCCAAATTTCAACGAACTGTGGCGAAAGACTATCTTTGGAATTCATTGCTAAAGATGTCCCGATATGATCGTGAAGAAGGTCCATATGGTACGTCAATTCATGGAATGCTCGTTGATAATTATTTTCAACAGAAGTAAGAAAATTTTCCTTTTCCTTATTTGAATTATAAGCAAATACCGATAATCCAATTACACCAATTGCGAGGACACCAATTACTATATTTCGTATCATTGTCTTGTCCCCTTCCTATTCACAAAAAATATGTTTCCCAATTTTTTTAATTTGTGGACGTGTCCAAATCCATGGCGATGTTGCAGTATCAGGATTAAAATAGTATATGGCGTCTCCAGTTGGATCCCAACCATTCATCGCATCTAATACAGCACGTTCTGCTGTATCATTCGGCGTTAACCATATTTGTCCATCTGCTACTGCTGTAAAAGCGCGTGGTTCAAAAATAACTCCTGAAATCGTATTAGGAAAGTTTTCGTGTTTTACGCGATTAATAATAACTGAAGCGACTGCCACTTGTCCCTCATAAGGTTCTCCCCTAGCCTCTCCATATACTGCATTCGCCATTAGTTTAATATCGTTTTGCGAAAATCCATGTGGTACATTTGTGGCAGTTGGTGTGACTTCTGTTTCGTTTTGTGTTTGTTTGTTTGGTGTAGCTTGATTTGTCGTTTGATACATTTCTTTTTTTGTTTGTTCCCGGTCATACTTTGTTGCTCTTACTAGCTTTTCTTTCGTTGCACTTCCAGCCATACCGTCAATCTCCATACCGAACTCATATTGAAAATTACGTAATGCCCAATATGTACTCCACCCAAATACTCCATCAATTTCCTTCGAATAAAAGCCAATATGCTTTAATCTCGCTTGTAATTCGATGACATCTTCGCCAACAGCCCCTTGACGAATTACTTGGTCTGTAAAGGCTTCAGATTTCAATGGGGCAAACATAAACATGAAAAAAAAGGATACAATCCAACATAATATATAGTAGCGTTTTTTCATTTTACTCCTCCAAATAAATGTGCTACTTGTATATTTTGTTAAATGACCCTTTTTATACATTCTTTTATTTATTTTTTACACTTTTCAATGATAGCCGCCGCAATTTTCCCACCATGAAATCGACCATTCTCTATAAATGTTTCGTTTCCATTATATCCAGATATTATAACACCTGCGACATATATATTTTCTATGTTCGTTTCAAAAGTTGCATCATTTTTGATTGGTCTACCAGTTTCTTTATCAATTTGTATATGACACTTTTCTAAAAACGATATGTTTGGTTTATAGCCTGTCATCGCAAATATAAAATCATTCGGGATAGAATATTGTTTTCCGTCCAGCTCATATATCATAGTCGTTTCTTTTATTTCCAAAACATTAACGTTAAAATGCATTTGAATTTCACCTTTTTGAACGAGCGAATCAAATTCCGGTAAAATCCACGGTTTTATACTTGAAGAGTAATCTTTTCCACGGTAAAATACTGTGACGTTTGCTCCAGCATGATACAATTCTAATGCAGCATCCACTGCAGAGTTTTTCCCACCAATGACCGCCACATCTGTTCCGAAATATGGATGAGCCTCTTTAAAATAATGGGAAACCTTTTCTAAATGTTCTCCTTTAATGCCCATCCATTGAGGTTGATCATAATATCCTGTTGCCATAACGACGAATGATGCTTCATATACGTGTTGATGACCGTTTTTCAACGTTGTTACGCTAATGCGAGTTGATTCTTTTTGGACATCGATCACTTCTTCATATGGATGAATACGTAAGTTATTTCTTTTCACTACTTCTCTATAATAACTTAAAGCCTCCATACGTACCGGCTTTGAGTTTGGGGATACGAAAGGCATATTTCCAATTTCTAATTTTTCACTCGTACTAAAAAAAGTTTGATGTGTTGGAAAACGATATATTGTATGGACAATATTTCCTCGGTCAATAATTAATGGATCATAGCCCGCTTCTTTCAAGTAAAGTGCTGTAGATAAACCACAAGGTCCAGCACCTACAATAATAATTTTTTCTTTCATATATAAGACCTCCAAATGTTTTAAAAAACATGAAAAAACCGAACGATTAAGATGAACAAAGGTGTTCATTTAACGTTCGGCATTTATCCTTGTAATTGTTATACCCATCCACGATATCTTGATGCTTCGGCCATTTTTCGAACACCGACCATATAAGCTGCAAGACGCATATTAACACGACGTGTTTGGGCAGTATGATAAATTGTATCAAAAGATTTCGTCATTACTTCATGTAATCTTTCTTCTACTTCTTCCTCTGTCCAATAATACCCTTGATTATTTTGTACCCATTCAAAATAAGATACTGTGACACCACCTGATGATGCCAACACATCGGGAACGAGTAATTTTCCACGTTCATTCAATATTTTTGTCGCTTCCATTGTCGTAGGTCCATTTGCCGCCTCGACAATTATATCTGCTTTAATTTTATGTGCATTGTCGGCAGTAATTTGATTTCCAATTGCTGCCGGCACTAAAATATCACAATCTAATTCTAATAACTCTTTATTTGAGAGAGTGTTATTAAACAATGTTGTTACCGTTCCGAAACTATCGCGGCGATCTAACAAATAGTCAATATCTAATCCTTCTGGATCATGTAATGCACCATATGCATCAGATATTCCAACAACTTTAGCTCCTGCCTCATGTAAAAATTTCGCTAAGAAACTTCCCGCATTTCCAAACCCTTGAACGACAATTCGTGATCCTTCCAGATCAAGTTCACGCTTTCGAGCAGCCTCTTCAATACAAATTGTTACACCCTTAGCAGTTGCAGACTCACGTCCATGAGAACCACCTAATACAATTGGTTTCCCTGTTATAAAACCTGGATTATTAAATTCATCAATCCGGCTATATTCGTCCATCATCCATGCCATAATTTGAGAATTTGTAAATACGTCTGGTGCTGGAATATCTTTTGTCGGGCCAACAAACTGGCTAATCGCTCGTACGTATCCACGACTCAAACTCTCTAATTCACGAAACGACATTTCTCTCGGGTCACAAATAATACCGCCTTTTCCACCACCATAAGGTAAATCAACAATTCCTGCTTTGATGCTCATCCAAATTGCTAATGCGTTTACTTCATCTTCATTTACATTTGGATGAAAACGTACACCACCTTTTGTTGGACCGACTGCATCATTATGTTGCGCTCTGTATCCCGTAAATACTTTAACCGATCCGTCGTCCATTCGGACTGGGATACGAACTTTTAAAATTCGTAAACTATCTTTTAATAATTCATATACTTCATCAGGATAACCTAATTTATCTAAAGCGTCTTTAATAACCGTTCTAGTTGACGTTAATATATCATCATTTTTTTCATTTTCTTCTTTCTTAGATGCTTCTTTATGATCGGCTACCATACCGTTACCTCCTATGAAAACGTATCATATGTAGTATAACTCTTTCTTTAGTGTTAAGTATACACTTTTAAAGGAAATAATCAATGCTATGAAAGGAAGTTCTAACAAGCAATTTATTCATTTCACAAAGATAATTGGACAAATTGTTCGATCATCTCTTCATAAGAAATTCCAATGCTTTTTGCTGCATCTGGAAACAAGCTAGTCGGTGTCATCCCAGGAAGAGTATTCACTTCTAAAATATATGGGACTCCTTCTTCAGTTAGTAAGAAGTCTGCCCTTGAATATGTTTCACATCCTAAAATTTGATGTGCCAATACTGCATATGCCTGAATTTTTTCCGTTATATCCTTATCGATCCTTGCTGGGATAATATGTTCACTACCACCAACAGAATATTTTGCTTCATAATCATACAGTTCATTTTTCGGTATAATCTCAATAATTGGTAAAGATTTTTCTTTATGTATTTCGCCGAGTACAGGAACAGTTAATTCCTTTCCTTTAATAAACTGTTCTACTAAAATGTAGAGATCATTTTCAGCAGCTTTTTTAACCGCTTCTTTCGTTTCATTTTCATGACGAACAATCGTTAAACCGACCGTTGAACCTTCTCGATTCGGTTTAATCACGAACGGAAATTCAAAGTTTGCATGGATATGATCGACAACTTCATCGATATTTGTTTCTTGATCCATGCGGTATTGTTCCCCTTTCGCTACCGGAATACCCGCTTGCTCAAAAAGTTGCTTTGCTTTAAACTTATTCATTGCAACAGAAGATGCCATAACTCCAGAGCCGACATAAGGTATTTCTAACATGTCTAATAACCCTTGAACACAACCATCTTCTCCATGTTTTCCATGTAAGCCAATAAATACTAAATCAACATTTAATTCAATAACTTCTTGTAATCGTTCTGGATGAAAGTCAATTCCGATGACATCATGACCATTTTTTTCTAATGCTTCTATAATACCTTTACTTGAGGAAATAGAAACTTCCCTTTCGTTTGAAACTCCACCATAAAGGACAGCAATTTTCATCGTGTCCACTCCTATCATTTTTTATTCATATACAATAATATGATACCATTATTTATATATTGTTACTATTATTTTTTATGTGTATTTATTCATTTAATGTGTAAAAAAATAAATTATTTCTTCTCCAAAATAAATATACATTCCACCGAGAATAAGTATTAAAATGAAAAGTACGAATAAAAATCTTCCTAGTGGACGTTTGAGTGAGATTTTCAACTTTCTTTTTGTTGATAGATGTACTTCACTACGCGGAGGCAAACTTAATACATCAATTTCAACTAAGTCTTGTTTTTCAATTGGTTTTGTTTCTTTCTCATGTTCACTATTTACTTCCTGAAATAATTGTTGTAATTGTTTTGCTTGTGACTCTTTCAATTCTTCACTCATTTGTACTCCTCACTTCCTAAATTTTATGTATAATCCTAATAAAAAGTCTACGATGAAATGGAACACAATCGTTACGAGTAAGTTATTTGTCACTTCATATAGATAACCGATTCCAAAACTCGTTATAATAATGGCAATAAGTAAAACTGGCTTTTTCAAGTATCGAAAATGAACAATTATGAACAATGTACTTGCAAAAACAAAGCCAAAGGTCGTTTGAATGACTCCACGAAATAATACTTCTTCACTTATTGCAACAATCATAGAAATACAAAAAATATGAAAAACGGATTGGTTTTTAAAAACCCGTTCATTTATGCCCCCATCATCTAAATGATGTGCAGCGATTATTTTCGATAATATAATTTCAATTCCTACTAAGCCTAATGCTGGAACAACACCAAACAGTATAATTTGCATAAATTGAACCGAGAATAAGTATTTCCACGTGGAGAACGAATCGAAAAGAAATAAACTGAGCAACAAACTAATGATAATAAATATAAATTGTGTCACATACAACTGTTCTCTTATTTGTTTATCTGTTAAATTTTTGATGATTTCTGCCTGCTTCATTATATTATTCCTTTACTAAAAGTAATGACCTCAATTGTTCCATCCAATTTAACG
The DNA here is from genome assembly GCF_037072005.1 of Pseudogracilibacillus sp. SO10305. Taxonomy (NCBI): domain Bacteria; kingdom Bacillati; phylum Bacillota; class Bacilli; order Caryophanales; family Bacillaceae; genus Pseudogracilibacillus; species Pseudogracilibacillus sp. SO10305. The sequence continues at coordinate 100,827 of NZ_JAXHDE010000001.1, forward strand.
GTTGTATAGGTGAATCGTTTTTCTGTTCAACATCCCAATGAGATAATTGGAACCCACAATTCGTACAACAATTTGTTACTTTGCTAATAGTTTGTTGGAATCCACGGTACAATTCTTCCCTTAAACATTTATCATACGTCATATACGATTGTAACTCAAATGCTTTTTCTTTCTTTAATTGAATTCGTTTTTGAATATATGCCTCCATATCTATCCAAATTGATGGTGGAATAATTTTTTGTACAATCATATTGCTATCCATCATACCATGAGTCTGTAATTGAAAATATAAAAAACGTATCTTTGTTGCCTTCATTCGAAATAACATTTCTACTTCTTCATCTTTTTGTGGTAATGGCTCCTTTTGCTTTATAAAAGGTTGAAGTATATCATTTATAACTAATAATTCATTCTTTGTCGGTAAATCTTGCTCGATTAATTGTAGTGGCAGATGAATATCTCCATCCTTATATAAAACAAAACTGACACTTTGTTCTCCATCTCTACCCGCCCGTCCAATTTCTTGAATAAACGCCTCAATATTCGATGGCATTTGATAATGAATGACTAAACGAATATTTTTTTTGTTAATTCCCATACCAAATGCACTTGTACAACAAATAATTTGTAGTTGATCATGCATAAATTGTTGTTGCACTTTTAGACGATCATTCGCATCCATTCCACCATGATAATAGGCGATAGATCGATGTCCTAAATGTAGTTGTAATGTTTGTGCCATCTGTTCCGTCATTTTTCTACTCGAAAAATATATAATTGTTGGTACTTTATAATTTTTTAACAATGAAACGAGCATATCTAGTTTTTCTTGATCATCTATTACTTTTTCCAATACTAAAGCTATATTTTCTCGGTCGATTTTATATAAATGTCTAGCCATATGATGTAATTGTAATTGCCGTTGAATATCATCTTGTACAGCAGGAGTAGCTGTTCCAGTTAACGCCAATACTGGCGGATCACCTAAAGCGTTTATTACCGTATGCAACCGTAAATAATCTGGGCGAAAATCATGCCCCCATTGTGAAATACAATGCGCCTCATCAATAACGAATAGCGAGAGTTTTCTACGATTGCATAGATCCAAGATCATTTGTTGTTGTATTAATTCCGGAGAGATATATAATAATTTATATGTATGGAGATGGCGCAATATATATTGTCTTTCTTCCCACGTTTGCATACTATGTAATGCCGCAACTTCTTTAAACCCAAAAGCTTTTGCTTCTCGTACTTGATCAATCATTAACGAAATAAGGGGAGAAACAACGATTGTCAAATATGGTAACACTTTTGCTGGTAATTGATAACAAATCGACTTCCCTGATCCTGTCTTCAACATTCCTAACACATTTTTGCCTTGTAACACATCACGAATAATTTCTTCCTGTCCTTCTTGAAATGAATCATAAGAAAAATGCTCCTGCAATAATGTTTGTAAATTTTCCTTCATTTGTTATCTCCCCCTTTCTTTTGCAAATATGTTAATGCTAAGCGGATTTGAAAATAGGTGATCGATGGACCAACATGATCCTTAATCGGTTTTAATTTAAATGTTTTTGTACGTTGAATCACATCATGTATTTCTTCTATCTTGTCTAATGCAATAAATTGTGTATATGGAAAATTCGGTTCATATAATGCAATTTCTACTAGATGGTCATAAATCGTATTTATTTTTAATTTACGTATAGAGGCAATTTTTTCTAATTGATGACCTTGTTGCCATAAATTGTATGTTTGTTTTGTAGAATGGGTTAATTTGGAATGAATTGTTTCACCACGAATTTCTTGTTTCATATGGTATAAAATAGGATGTAGATCAACGTTTATATGTTGTAAAATATAGTGAATAACATTTAACGTCTCCAACTCTATATCTGCTACAGATAAATTATACTTATCGACCAACTGTTGTTTGGATTGCCCAATGACCGTAGCACCTGTTAACTGATCTACGAATAAAGCTGCTCCTAGATCAGTAACTTGAAGTAACAAGCTACGTAATTCCATAAATAATTTGTCTAAACATTCATTTACTCGATCTTTCGTTTTTCCATATACTAATTTCACCCACTGCTCGACAGGTCTGTTTTCTATAATTGGAATATATTGCTTGTTTCCAACAGACTTATTTGTCCAAACTTGAATTAACAAAAGTAATCGTTCAAAAAAGATACGATCAATCTGCTCCAATTTCCCCCCATTTAAATGATACATAGAAATTTCATGTTGTAATTGTAAGATAGATTCATCTGTCATATTACATAATGTATATTGTTGTCCCACTATTTTCAGCTTGTCAGCTTCAACGAGTGAAAGAATTTCCCTATCATACACAGCTTTATCTAATTGTTTATAAATAGTAAAAAAACGATTCAAATGAAATAAATTTGCATCTTGAATCGTTTGGATCGATTGTTTTCCTTGTATAATATAATATGGTGAATTAGCGGAGCGTTCACCTTCCATTCTATACAAACAATATAAAATAATTTGTCGAAACAATGAACACTCCTCCTTTTAATGTTGAATATTGAAACGGTCTTTTGCATATCGTTTCATTAAATAAGCAAAAATTGGATAAAGCACAATAATGAACACTGCATTTCCAATTGCATGATACGTATCAAAAGGTAACCCTAAAAGATAGTACGGCCAGAATTTTCCTGCTACTTGGTAAGTCACTAACGATATAATAAACCCATATAAATATCCACAAAAGACTCCATACAGTGCTAACATATAAACAGGAATATGTTTTACATATTTACCTATACATCCACTAATTACACCAATTAATCCCCAGGAGAAGACTTGCCATATTGACCAAATCCCCATTCCAAGTAACATATTGGATAAAAATGTAATAAGCAATGCCAAAACAAACGCAGCACCTGGTCCCATAATGATGCCAGCGATTATTATAATCGCTGTTACTGGTTGTACATTAGGAATAAAAACTAAAAAAGATCTTCCTACGATTCCTAACGTGGCAAGTATTGCTAATATCGTTAATTTATACGTATTCAACGTCGATTACTCCCAAGGTTGAAAATCAAAATTAACTTCATCTCCATTGGAAAGTTCATACTCTCCTGCACCAACCATTGCCATTTCATCGTTTACAAAATACATCCAAGCTTTTTCTTCTCCTTCTTCCGCTGCTTTTCCATCAATTGACGTAATAAAGCCACCATCTTCTTCAATATCAAAGTTTTCTTTCATAACGTCTAATAAAATTGCGCCATCTTCTGTCTTAATTTCCTTCTCTTCTAATACTTCCTCGCCTTTATCCAAAGAAATTACGACATCAACCGTAATCTCCTCTGACACTTCATTTGTTTCATTGTTTGCTTGATTGTTCACACTGTTATTTGTTTCATTTGCATCATTTGAACAACCTACTAAAACACCTACAGATAATAATAGTGCAGATAAAATAGTCATTAATTTTTTCATTGTAAAACTCTCCTTTATTATAGTATAAAATTAAAAAAGGCTGTAACAAAAGCTCACTCGTTTTGTTACAACCTCTATAAACATATTCATATAGAAGTAGCTTGAACCCCGAAGCTCTTTTACACAATTATTGGTAGGTATACTGACTTAACTATCATCCTACTTTGGATTCCTTCCCATATCAATCGATACAGTGGATTACATCCATTTCGTCCAGTATTACAGTTGCGAGGACAGTTCTAGATTTGCACTAGATTCCCGATGTATGAACATCATTTGGCCAATAATTTTTATGAAATTATTATTGTGGTATGGTGAAATAGAAAGTTGTACCTTCATGCAATTTACTTTTGACAGAAATGACTCCCTCATGCGCTTGGATAATATGTTTTGTAATTGCTAGCCCAAGGCCTGTACCCTTTTTATCACTTCTCGTTCGTGCTTTATCCGCTTTATAAAAACGTTCAAAAACGAAGGAAAGGTCCTCTTCAGGAATTCCACTACCATTATCACGTACTTCTACATGTAAAGCATCTTCTTTTGATTGTACTACTACTTCCACTTGACCACCATTTTGTGTATGACCGATCGCATTATCAATTAAATTAGTAAATACTTGTTCCATTCGGTCAGGATCAATGAAAAGCAATTGCTGCTCTATATCCATTGTCAGTAATAATTGTACACCATTTTCCTCTGCCATACCATAAAATTTTTTGTACACTTTTTCTACAAACATTTGTGTGTCTATTTCTTCTTTATTTAACTCAATATGGCCGGCTTCCATTCTTCCAATATCAAGTAATTCATTAACTAGACGACTCATTCTTAAAGATTCTTCGAGAATAATTTGAGCAAGTTCATTTTTCTCTGCTTTACTTTCTGCAATATCATCTACGATTGCCTCACTATAGCCTTGCATTAAGGCGATTGGTGTACGTAACTCATGAGATACATTCGAAATAAAATCTTTTCTTAGTTTATCCATTTGTCTTTCCTCTGTCATATCACGTATAACAGCAACAGCACCACGGATATATGTATCATCATATAAAGGTGTCATAATCATTACCCAATTTCGTCCTTGTAGTTGAACTTCTTGAATAACCTCTTTTTCCTCTTCAATTACCTTTTGGAACACAGCATATACATCATCAGGTAATTGCTGCATCATTTCATCTAATATATTATGCTCAAAATACCAATCACGAATAAATTGTTCTGCAGGTGGATTAATAACAATTACTTTTGCATCCCTCGTTAAGGTAATAACGCCATCTGCCATCGAATTAACTAACCGACTTAATTGTTCTTTCTCATGTCGTAACGCATCAATATGAAAATTCAATTGCTTCCCCATTTTATTAAATGCGACTGCGAGTTCACCTATTTCATCATTGGATAACACTGGAAGTTTCGTATTAAATTCACCCTTTGCAACTTGAATCGCCGCTTTACGCATTTGAATTAATGGTGCAGTAATTCTCGTCGATAGGAAAAATGCAAAAATGGTCGTTAAGATGATTGCGATTGCGGCTCCAACATAAATAATTCTTGTCGTCTCTGCACGTGTTTGGTTAATGACATCCAATGATTGTAAAACATAAATAGCACCTTGTTGTTTACGCATTGGAATACCAATAACCATTATTTCTGAATCATTATTTGGTACTGTAAGTTTTTCATTAAATACTTCGTTTTGTGTTGCGACATGCAACATATCTTCATTAACAACCGGAGAAATTTCTTTTACTTTAGCTAACGATTGATTCGTCGTTTTTGATTCCCATAAAGATTCATTATGCTTATATAAAAGTACTTTACTCGAAGGTTCCTTTACTGTCTCCACCAAATCCATTACCATATCTTTATCATCATGTTCTTCCACAATCATTGAAATTTTAGTCGCTGCTTGAATCATCGCTTTTTCGGCTTCTTGTACGTGAAATCTTTCGAAAAATTGTAACAGTAAAATCGATAAAATAAATAAGACAAAAGAAACTAGCAATAAAATCGTTATTGCTAGTTTCCCTACTACACTTCTCCAGAACATTATTGTTCTTCTACCTCTAATTTATATCCGATTCCCCATACTGTAACAATCATTTTCGCTGCTTCTTTTGAAACACTCGTTAGTTTTTCACGTAATCGCTTCACATGGGTATCGACTGTTCGTAAGTCACCGAAAAATTCGTACTGCCACACTTCTTTTAACAAGTCTTCTCTTTTATACACTTTATCAGGCGACTGCGCTAAAAACACAAGTAACTCATATTCTTTAGGAGTTAACGAAATTTCTTGATCATTTGCAGTAACACGATATGCATCCAAATCAATGGTTAAATGTGGAAAAACGATTAAATTATTTGTTTGCATCGACGTTTGTTTCACATTCGTTTGCCCTGTTCTTCGAAGTACGGCTTTCACTCGTAAAACAACTTCACGTGGACTAAAAGGTTTTACAATATAATCATCTGCTCCAACCTCAAATCCTTGCACACGATTGGATTCTTCCCCTTTAGCTGTCAACATAATGATTGGTGTGTTTTTCTCTTCTCGTAATTTTTCACACACTTCAATACCGTCCATCTCAGGCATCATAATATCTAATAAAATACAGTCATAATCGTTTTCTAATGCTTTTTCTAATGCTTCCACACCATTTTCAGCTTCTTCAACAACAAAGTCTTCACGTTCTAAATACATTTTAATTAAGCGACGAATACGTTCTTCATCATCTACTACTAAAATTCTATTCGAATCACTCATCTAATCGTTCCTCCTACCACTTCTTCTATGTTTCTTACATCATTTACTTCATATTTTAAGCATAAGAGTGTAAACCTGCAAGTACTAAGTTTACAACGATAATGTTAAACATAATAATTGCAAACCCAACTACTGCTAACCAAGCTGATTTTTCTCCATGCCATCCTCTTGATAAACGTAAATGTAAAAATGCGGCATAGAAAAACCATGTAATAAGTGCCCATACTTCTTTTGGATCCCAACCCCAAAAACGATCCCAAGCAATTTGCGCCCAAATTGCTGCGAAAATCAATCCACCTAAAGTAAATAACGGGAAGCCAATTGCTACTGCACGGTACGTAACTTCATCGACTAAGTCTAAGTTTATATTTTTTACAAACTTTTGAATGGCAGCACCGACTCGTTTACGTAAAATTAATCTTACAATACCATAAATGATTGTACCAATTAAAAACGACCAAACTAAAGTGTTAAACTTTTTAGGTGCTTCACTTCCTTGCATCCATGTCGGCGCGTTAAAGTATGGTTCCATACGATCTGCTGTCGTTAACTCAAATCCTTCAGGTCCTGCAATTGCCGGTAAGTGATATACCATGTTTATATTTTCATTTTCACTTTGGACGAAAGTTGCTTCATAATCCATTGCATTAAATGTAGACGTAATAATGACAAATCCTAACGTTACAAATAATGAATATAAAATAATTTCTAACCATGTCGTTTTAGATGACCTTTTTGATTGGTCAATTTTCTTCACTAAATAAATTAATCCAGCAACAAAACTAATTGCTAAAATTCCTTGTGATAAAGATACCGTAATTACATGAATAAATAACCAGTTACTTTGTAATGACGGTACTAATGGTGAAATCTCACCTGGGAACATACTTGCATAAGCAATGATTAACATTGCAATTGGCAGTGCAAACAATCCTAATACATTTAAACGATAAATAAAGAATAGAATGATAAACGCTAAAACGATACTCATTCCTAAAAACGTAACGAATTCAAACATATTACTTACAGGTGCATGTCCACTTGCAATCCATCTCGTTACAAAGTATACGACTTGTGCAATAAATCCGATGATCGTTAAACTAATTGCAATAATTGATGTTTTTGTATTCTTACCATCTGATGTTCTTTTATCACGAATTGTTGCTGCAAAAAAACCTGTCGCAATTAAATAGATGACAAATGCTGTATATAAAGCATTACTACTAACATTTAATAAACTTTCCATCACTCGAACCTCCTAGGCTTCCTGTTCTTCCTGTTCTTTTCTCTCTCTTTCCTCTTGGTCAACAACCATCTTAATATTCGTATTTTCGATAGCTTTTTCAATATCTTTCTTTAAACCGAACCAGTTTTTGTTCGTATGTGCTGCCATTGCAATACCATCACCTTCAGGGTTAATCCAAACTCTTCGGTGTTGCCAATACATTCCTTGGATAACTCCAATCATAAAAATGGCTGCCCCAACTACGAAAAATGGTAATGTATAATCTTTACGAACAGTCAGGCCACTTACATAATGCATCTCAAAATCGACAATTCCTAACTTATATTGATTTTCCCCAGTTGCATCAATATTTTTTCCAATCCCTAGAAAACTAATTTCTTTTTTACCTGTATCCGGATCTGTTATTTCAAATACAAACGCTGGATTTCTTGGGAATTTCGATACAGATCTAGGTTCCCCATTATCCATTTCATAATCTGGATAATATTTGTTAAGATGCACTTCAATTCCATTATCTAAAGTATATGTTTTTTCAGGAGACATTAAGTTTTCTACCTTCACTTCTCCTAGTGATGTTTCATCTTCATCATTTACATCGTACACTTTAAAAGTCATGCTCGAAAACTCATTTTCTTGGAACCCTGATTGATACAATGTATACCCATCAAACTTCAATGGTTTATTCATTTGGATAGAACCTTCTGTAACTTTTTCTAACTCTGGTTCTACTCCAGTAATTTTTTCTCCAACTACTTTCGAAATGACGACATCTGTTTGATAGTTTTTATGGGTTAATTCCCCTTTTTGTTCCATCGCTGCTTGGAATTTCTCATCGTCTTCATCATATGTTTCTAATATAAAGCGATTATTTTTAATATAATAATCCCCATCCGTACTTGGAATTACTTTCTGTTCTCCTTCACGTACCCAAATATAATCGTCTAAAAATAAAAAAGGTGTCATACGTAAAATAGCTGCTAGTAAAATAATAATTAATCCAATATGGTTTACATATGGACCCCAACGAGAAAAACGATTTTTCTCAGCTAAAATATTGCCATCTTTGTTCATAATTTTATAACGTTGTTTTTTCAAGCGGTCAATAACTACTTCTCGCTCGTCCTCTGATACATTTTCAGATAAACTATATAAACGTTGACGGCTTAAGAAATTACTATGACGTTTTGGCTGTTGGTTTTTTAATGCACGGTGTAATGGCACAAAACGGTCAATACTACAAATAACTAACGAAATACCAATTAATGCAATTAAAATCATATACCACCAAGAACTATATAAATTATGTAGTCCTAACTGGTAATAAATTTTCCCTAATAGCCCATATGACGCCTCATAGAACACAGCAGGGTCTCTATTTACTGCTTCTGCTGGAATATACATCTCTTGAGGATAAATCGTCCCTAGTCCAGATGCAATTAATGCTAAAACGATGAGCCATACACCAACTTTTACAGAAGAGAAAAAATTCCATATTTTATCGACGATGGATCGATTATATGTTTGTGACCTTCTTGCTGAACCTTCATACCGCATATTTAGTAATTTCGTTTTATCGTTCCCATCGATATGCTGGTTACGTTCTACCGGCTTTCCGCATGCTTCACATAAAACCGTTCCTTCCGGGTTTACGTGACCACATTCACATTTTATTTTATCCAATTCATATCCCTCACTATACATCGACTTAGTTAGGTGCGATCATTTGAAACTTTTCCTCTAATGTTTCCAATGTTAATGCACCGGCAACAACTTCTACAATCTTACCTTCCGCATCTATAAAATATGTACTTGGAATTGGACCAACACCATATAAATCCATCACATCACTTTTTGTATCATGTAATATCGGGAATGTTAAATTGTATTTATCGATAAATTGGTGAATAACTAATTCACTTGCGTCCAAACTTACCGCCACTATTTCAATGTCATCTTCATATTGTGGATACAGATCTTCCATGTACGGCATTTCCGCTTCACACGGCTTACAGTATGTTGCCCAGAAGTTTAACATAACTCCTTTTCCTTTTAAATCACTTAAGCGGATGCTTTCCACTTCATTATTTTCATTTATTTGTGTTAATTGAAAATCTGGTGCCTGATCTCCTTCCTCATAAATATCTTTATCTGCTGATAAATTAAAGTATAATGCATACCCTACTGCTGCTAAAAGAATCACTAGGACAATAAATCTAAACATATAGCGCTTTTTCTTTTTATTTTGTTTCTTGTCTATATTATTTGTACCCATTTACATTCACCCCAAAAGACATTATACCATTTATTTTCCGTTCAAATTTGTCTATTGTTTAACATTTTTCGTTGCTAAATTCTTTAATGAAGTTATTTCTTGTTTCGTTAATGGGCGATATTCTCCCGGTTGTAACGTTCCTAAATCAACAGAACCATACTTTTCTCGTTTAATTTTCATCACTGGATGCCCTAATCTTTCTAGCATTCGACGAATATGTCGGTTTTTACCTTCGTGTAATGTAATACGTAAAATCATCGTCTTCTTTTTCTTATCAATTGACATAACTTTAAAATGAATTGCTTTTAATACATCTCCTTCATCTCGTACGCCTTTTAACATACGATCTAAAACTTCACGCTTTGCAATCCCTTCTACTTTTACGACATATTCTTTTTCGATTTCATGTTTTGGATGCATCAATAAATGGGCGAAATCCCCATCGTTTGTTAACAATAAAATACCAGAAGTATTGTAATCAAGGCGTCCAATCGGATATATCCTTTCTGTTACATCTTCTAGTAAATCAATGACCGTCTCTCTTCCTGCCTCATCATCTAAGGAAGTAATATAACGACGCGGTTTATTTAATACGTAATAAACGTGTTTTTCTTTATCGATTGGTACATCATCTACACTGACCTCATCTGATTGTGACACTTTTGTGCCTAATGTCGTGACAAGTGTACCATTTACTTTTACACGACCATCTAAAATAAATTGTTCTGCCTTTCTTCTTGATGTAATACCACTTTGTGCGATTACCTTTTGCAATCTTTCTAATTGTTCACTCATGTGTATCTTACCCTCATTTATATTATAGTTCGTTTCGCTTTTTATCATACCATACTTAAAAACAACAAATAAAGCGTTTAAAATTATAAACGCTTTACATAAATAGTAATTTCACAATGATTATGGAAACAATGACACTCACAAAATCTGCCATAAGCCCAACTTTCATCGCATATTTCATTTTTTTAATTTGTACTGCACCGAAGTAAACAGTTAAAATATACAATGTCGTATCTGTACTTCCTTGCATCGTTGCAACAAGTCGTCCAATAAAGGAATCTGGTCCATATACTTTCGTTATCTCTGTCATCATAGCTAAAGATGCCGTACCTGAAATTGGTCTAACTATTGCTAGAGGAACAATTTCTGCAGGGACACCAAAAAAAGCTAATACAGGAACAAATAGTTGAATAAAGGCATCTAACGCCCCTGATTCTCGTAATATAGAGATTGATACAAACATTCCTAATAAATAAGGTAAAATAGATATCGCTATATCGATTCCTTCTTTACCGCCTTCTACAAACCATTCATATGCTGGTGCACGTTTAAAGGTGGCATAACTTAATATACATAAGATGAGCATTGGCATGATCCATAAGCTAATAGTTTGGATCACTCCTTCCAGCCCCCTTTTCTCTTTATTTCTCTATGATAAAAATATCGATCAAAAAGGACAGCACATATGACACTAACGAAAGAGGATATAATCGTTGTTATAACAATATCAGTCGGACTAACAGATCCATATTGCATTCTGATAGCTATCACGGTTGTAGGAATAAGGGTAAAACTTGATGTATTAATCGCCAAAAATGTAATCATGGAACGTGTTGCCTCTCCATCTTTACTATCTTTTTTCATTTCTTGCATTGCTTTTATCCCTAAGGGGGTAGCGGCATTACCTAAACCAAACATATTAGCAATAACATTAGAAACGATATAACCGAGAGCAACATTATTGTGTCGTAACTCAGGAAATAATCTTTTTAGCACGGGCGTTAATAATTTCGTTATTTTTTGCAATAACCCTACTTCTTGTGCAATTTTCATCATCCCTAACCAAAAGACTAAAATGCTCAACAACTGAATAGTTAATGTGACACTCTCTGCTGCACTTGTCAAAATAACTTCATTCACTTCCTCCATAGTGCCATGTATCATCGCATATATAATCCCTATAATTGCCATTAAAGCCCAAATCAGATGGATCATTTCCACCACCGCAAAAACCAATCTTTCAATTTTATGTAAAATGGTTCTTCTTCTTTTTCTTTTGCCTCCAGTGGAATCGTCTGAATGATTTCTTCCTCAATATGAAATTGAGCATATGGTTTTTTTCCCTCATTCGTTTTTTTCCAAATTACTTTCATTTGAAGTGCTTCCTTTTCATTATGCTGTAATGGATAAATAACATCGTCACGTACATAAAAATGAAGCTGTTCCCCTTCGTTTTGGACTGTAAACCATCCTTTTTTCATCAATGTAAAGATAGAATAAGTAGAAAACGTCGTTTCAAACATCGCCATATGATCTTTCCAATCATCCGGTGCATTCAATGTTACGGCAATAAGTGTCATCTTATTTTTTTTCGCTGTCGATACTAATGTTCTACCAGATCGTTTTGTAAACCCTGTTTTTCCCCCTGTACTTGCATCATACATTCCATGCAATAATTGATTTTTATTAATGTAAGGATAGTCTTTCTCTTTTGGTTTATATTTTTTCGTTTCCGAAATTTGTTGGAATTGTTCATGTTTAATTGCTTCTCTCATTAAAAGTGCCATGTCATATGCTGTTGAGTAATGATCTTCCTCATCTAGTCCATGTGGGTTTTTAAAATGGGTGTTCGTCATGCCAATTTTTTCCGCTTTTTCATTCATCATGGCGACAAAACCTTCTTCACTTCCTCCAATATGTTCAGCAATAGCTATACTCGCATCATTACCTGATCGTAACATCAATCCATATAACAATGATTCTAACGTCATTTGTTCCCCTTTCTTTAAATAGAGTGATGAGCCATGAATTTGTTCGGCATTTTCACTAATCACTACAGGGTCATCCAACTGACCATTTTCAATCGCAATTAAAGCCGTCATTATTTTTGTAATACTGGCGATTGGTTTCTTCACATTGGCATCTTTATCATATAAAACTTTCCCAGACTCACTCTCCATAACAATTGCATGTTCGGCAGATAAAGTGAATGTTTCATTGGTTGCTAGTCCACTAGTCGGAAATAAAAAAAGAACGATAAAAATCGATACAAACAAAAAAATGCGCATCACATATAGTCCTCCTGCTTCCATCTGGAATACTATATGTTATGCGCACATATCGCTTATATGAATGTATATTTAAAATGGCTCTTCTTTTAATGCATCAAAAAATAAATTTTTCTCTTCATCGAGTAATTGTTCATCAATATTTTCTGGTAACGGTGGTAATGCATCTAATGTAGAAAGACCAAAATATGTTAAAAACTCTTTCGTCGTTCCGTACATTTTCGGGCGGCCTATCGTATCTTTTCGCCCAACCTCTTCGATAAATGATCTGGCAAGTAAAGTTTGCACAGCATAGTCACTATTCACTCCACGAATTTCTTCCATTTCTATTTTTGTTATCGGTTGTTTATAAGCAATGATTGCTAACGTTTCTAAAACAGCTTGTGACATTCTAGATTTCCGTGGATTTTGTAACATTTTTTTATAATAATCATTATGTTCCGGCTTCGTTGTAAGATGATAAATGTTATTTGATTGCATGATGGTAATACCTCTTTGTTCATGCTCATAATCGTACATTAATTCTTCGATAATATGAAGGACTACCTCTTTAGAGACTTGTGTAATTTTTGCAAGTTGTTGAAGCGTCATCCCTTCATCACCACTAGCAAAAAGTAATCCTTCTACAATACCTTTCATTTTTAATGTCAAAATTTATTCCTCCATTTTATGTACATAAATTGGTTGAAAATGGGCTGTTTGTGTACATTGTATTTTACCGTTTTTTAATAATTGTAAAATAGCAAGAAATGTCGATACGATATGTTGCTTACTTGGAGTCGAAAATAAATCATCAAATAAAATAGGTGCTTTCCCCTTTTCTAAGATAATCTCTATTTCAGTCATTCTTTCTTCAACAGAAATTTCTACTCGATTAATCGTTGTATCTAGTGGTGCACGTAATTTTTTTCTTTTAAACACCTTTTGTAATGCACCGATCATATCAAATAAAGAAACATCTACATAATTTTCTACTTTATCTAAAACCTCATCTGAAAAGGAAAATGGTGGTCTTGTATATATTTCATTTTCCTGAAGTTCCTGTTCCTGAAGATGGTTAGCTGCTTCTTTAAATTTACGATATTCGATTAGTCGTAGCATCAACTGTTCACGTGGATCTTCTTCATATGTATCCTCATATACAGGTTCATGTTTTGGAAGTAGCATTGCACTTTTCATCTCAATAAGTGTTGCAGCCATTACTAAATATTCACTCGCTATATTTAATTCGATTGTTTGCATCGTATGAATATATTGTAAATACTGATCTGTAATTTCTGCTACTGGTATATCATAAATATCAATTTCTAATTCATTAATTAAATGCAACAATAAATCTAATGGGCCTTCAAATTCTGGTAACTTTACCTCATATGTTCGATTCATTATAAACTCCTTTAATCGTTCGTTCATATTCTATTATAATATGAAAACACACATTTGCCTATACACCTTTACACCATCATACATACGTTATTATTGAAAATAAATTTCAGTGAAAAGGAGAGATCATTCGTGGGTCATTCATATGAGGGTGGATATCGTAGATTTGGTGGTGGATATGCACTTATTTTAGTGTTATTCATCTTACTCGTTATTGTTGGTGCAGCTTGGTTATAAAACAAATATAAATATAAAAAGATTTTTGTAAAAAAGGCTAAGATGATAACGAAAATGCCGTTATCAATCTTAGCCTTTCTTTTACTCTTCTTCATCTTCTGTATCCGTACATTTATGGAAAAAATCATTCGTTAGTTCATTCGAACAAATATCATATTTTTCCCCGTACATTTCTTTTACTGCATCAATCATTTTTCGGCCAATGCCCATATTTCTATATGATGGATTTACTGATATATGTTGAACGACAACACTTAATTCATCCTCTATTTTAAAACCAATCGCACCTACAATATCATCCTCTTCTTTCCATAAATATAAATGCCAATTTGCATGTTCCATATAGTTACGCATCGTTTGCTGTAACATACGAACATCATCTTTTTCAGTCGGCATAAAGGAAAGCAAACCCATTGCAATTTTTTCTTGGTTTTGTTTATAACGAATTAACATTCAAAAACCCCTCATCAACTTTCCATGTTATGTGTAACATTTTTATTTAGATTATATTATACACATCATGTTTATTATGTTCTACTGTCAACTGAACAATGATATTAAAAAAATAATCTATATATAGTATATCCATCTGATTGTTTCTGTCCAATTTTAAATGGAATTAAATTCACAAAAAATAACCAGAAATTAAATAACATACATAATTGAATACCTATATGTTCATAAAAGAACAAATCAATCATAAAGAAAACAAATGCGACAATTCCATTAAATACAGGCCCCATCAGTGTAATAACTACCTTTTCTTTCGTTGTAAAAGGTTCGTCTCTAATGGTCGCTGTTGCATAATGGAATAAAAATAATCGCCGAATAATTATATGGAATTGGGATTCATCTTTTTCATAAAGTTTTTTCCCTGTTCCAATTGATAGCTGTATTTTCGTAGCCTTCATCCTCACTGCACCAAACATATGCCCAAGTTCATGGATGAGCAAACTAAACGGTGCAACAAAGAATATTAAAAAAATAAAGTATAGAACGTATATCATTTGTTGACCTTAATCGTTAATCACGATTTTTTGCATTACATCTCCATTTTGCATGTTTTTTGCAAACTCGATGCCTGAAGTAACTTTACCAAATACTGTGTGAACACCATCTAAATGTGGTTGTGGTTCATGTACGATAAAGAATTGAGACCCACCTGTATCACGACCAGCATGTGCCATTGATAAAGAACCTTCTTCATGTTTATGCGGGTTCCCTTCTGTTTCACATTTAATTGTATGTCCTGGACCACCTGTTCCGTTTCCAATTGGGCAACCACCTTGGCTTACAAAACCAGGGATGACGCGGTGAAAAGTTAAGCCATCATAAAAATTGTCATTCGCAAGAGTAACAAAGTTTTCAACCGTTCCTGGAGCTTCTTCTTCAAATAAATTAAATTCAATTTTGTTGCCATCTTCTAATAAAATATATCCTGTTTTCATGCTTTTATTCTCCCTTTTTCATTAAGTTCATTATATATTTTACACTAGTTATCTATTATGTTCCAGTCGAAACGCTAGATGAATATGGTAAATCGTTATCAATTAGGTCGTCTAAACTCTCTCTTTTCACCACTAATTGTGCTTGTCCATTTTCTACAAATACGACGGCTGGTTTTTCAAAGCGATTATAATTGCTTGCCATCGAATAACCATATGCACCAGTGGAAAACATCGCTAATATATCATTATGTTCTACTTTTGGCAAATCGATATCCCAAATTAACATATCTCCTGACTCACAACATTTGCCAGCAACGGACACGGTTTCTTGACATTTTTCTGTCGCTTTATTTGCAAGAATTCCATCATATTTTGCCTCATATAATGCTGGTCGAATATTATCAGCCATCCCACCATCGACAGAAATATATTTACGTACGTTTGGAATGTTTTTCATGGAACCGACCGTGTACAATGTCGTGCCTGCTTCTCCAACGATGGAACGACCTGGTTCAATCCAAATTTCTGGCATCGGAATTTGCATGTCATGTACATGTGATTGAATAGTTTTCACAATAGCTTTTACATAATGTTCTGATGGTAACGGTTCATCATCTTCTGTATATCGAATTCCAAACCCTCCACCAACATTTAATACTTCTGGAATAAACTGATCTTGTTCATGCCATTGTTGTAATAATTCAAATAACATATCAATTGCTAATGTAAAACTTTTCGTATTAAATATTTGTGAACCAATATGGCTATGAATACCTTTTAATTGAATATGTTTATACTGTTTCACCAATTCATATGCTTCATTTATTTGATTATTTTGTAAATTGAAACCAAATTTTGAATCTTCATTTCCAGTCATAATATATTGATGTGTTTCCGATTCAATTCCTGGTGTAACCCGAAATAAAATATCCATCGTTTTCTGTTTAGTTTGAAGAATTTCTTCTAATAATTCCAATTCATAAAAGTTATCTACAATAATACAACCAATATTAGCTTCAATCGCCATCGTTAATTCGTCTATTGTTTTATTATTGCCATGAAAATGTATTTTTTCTGGAGGAAACCCTGCTTTTAATGCTGTGTAAAGCTCTCCTTTTGAAACAACATCTAAACTTAACCCTTCTTCTTTCATTACTTGCACAATAGCAATTGTCGAGAAAGCTTTACTCGCATATGCAACTTGAGCTCGAACGCCTAACGTTTTAAATGTATCTACAAATCCGCGACATTGTTGACGTATTCTTTCAACGTCATATACATACAGTGGTGTCCCATATTGTTCGGCTAATACTGTCGCGTCTACACCACCAATCATTAAATTTCCTGCTTCATTTATTGGATAAGAATGGTTGGCCATTTTTCCTTCAATCCTCCACATCCATTTCGTAAGATAAAAATAATGTACCATATTCAAGTACAAAACTAAAGTTTAATTATCTTTCACACGTTGACGAATGATATCTTTCGGGTGGATGACAACAGGTCGTTCTGAAACTTTTTGAACTGGTACACGTACGATAAATTGCCAAAGCCCCTTTGGATGAAATGGAATTAATGGCCAAAAATAAGGTGTCCTTAATGTCTTTAATTGTACTAAATATAAAATTGCAATCGTACTTGCAAAGACAAATCCAGTTGCTTTAAATAAGATCGTCATAATGACAATCCAGAATTTAATAAATTTATTTGCAACACTCAACTCATAACTCGGAGTTACATAACTTCCAATCGTACTTATTGCTACATACAAAATAACTTCTGGAGTAAACAAACCCACTTTTACAGCTATATCTCCGATTAACACTGCTGCAATAAGACCTAATGCAGTCGCTAGCGGGGTTGGTGTATGGACTGCTGCCATTCGTAAAAACTCCACTCCAATATCTGCTACGATAATTTGTATATAGACGGGGATCGAACTTTTTTCCTTCGGCCCAATGAATGATAAGGTTTCTGGTAATAGATTCGGATCTAATACGAACAACAACCATAAAGGTAATAAAAAAATTGATGCTAAAACAGCAGTTATTCGAATCCACCTTGTAAATGTTCCCACTGTTGGCGTCTGACGATACTCTTCCGCATGTTCTAAATGGTCAAAATATGTCGTTGGTAAAATGATCACACTCGGAGATGTGTCCACAATTAATACAATATATCCTGATAAAATATGGTGTGCTGCTACATCTGGCCTTTCCGTAAAACGAACGAGTGGAAATGGGCTCCATTTTTTGTCAATCATTAATTCAACTAATGCTTTATCTGCCATAACTAAATTATCGATATCAATTTCATCAAGTAATTTTTCAATTTCCTCGATATAAAAATCATTTGCAATATTATCAATAAAACTAATACAAACATCTGTTTTAGAACGTTTTCCTATTTGTACAATTTTATTTCGTAATCGGGGATCTTTAATCCTTCTACGCATAAGGCTACAATTTTCGATAATATTTTCGGTAAACCCATCCCTTGCTCCCCTAATAACTCTTTCTGTATCAGGCTCTTCCGGTTGTCTTCCGGCATAATTACGTACATCAATGATGAAAGCCTCTTTTTCACCATCGATAAATATAATAATTAATCCTGCAAGTAATTGATCTGTAATATTTTGTAGTTTATTTTCTACCTCTACTTGTTGATTAACGAGCCTATTTTTTGTCAACTCAAAAATATTTACTTCTTCATTTTCATGGTCATTTAAATTAACTAATTCTTTTAATAAATGAACGATAACCGTATCATCGACAAGGCCGTTAATATAATATAACTGCATTCGATTTTGTAGTACGACAATTTCGCGATAATCGACATCAAAAGAAATACCGACACCAACTTCATCTTTCATAAACTGTGCATTTTCATCTAGTTTTTTTGAGACGACTTGCAAGGATTTCTTCTGTTTCATCACACGATGCTCCTTCAATATACTTAATCGATAAAATAAACTGCTTGTAAAATGACACCAATTATTTTTCCAAATAAAATAGCGTATAAAAATATAATAAAGTATTGTTTTATATGTAATGTGCTTATCATTTTTGGAAAGACATTCATGATTTCTAATAAGGCAGATGTAAGTATGCCATTAAATACTCCATGAAAAAAGCCGACTATAATTGAACTAAAGAATGGCATAGAAATAGAGGCCTCCGTAAACGACATCCATGTACCAATTAGAACTGAAATTAAAATAACAATTGATAATTTTTGCGATAAATTCGTCGTCGGAAAATAGGTGAAAATTCTCGGAAAAATGGTAAGCAACGTTAATATGGCGGCAAAAATTGCCCCAATTAATAAACCACTTGAAAAACCTATTAACCATTCGAGTATGATCACGATGTTGGATCGCCTTTCTTTTCATCTTCTTGTTTTTCTAAATAACTTTTACGTGTTTGTTCATATCGAAACATTTCAATATCAATCGGGGATGGTTCTTTTCGTTTATGTGGAAAAAATGATTCATTTAAAAATAACATCATTCCAACACCAATCCCTATTGCATATGGAATTTGGATCATATATGGATGTTTCACTTTTTCCCCTGTTAATAAGTAATGTATTTTTGTATGTACTTCTTGCATGTTCACATCAAAATGAAAATTCATAATTGTCATCACTGCACCGACAAATAATGTTATCCAAATACCAGTAAGAATAAAAATTGACGGACGTTTTGGATTTTTTTCTTGTTCAATTAATACTTCTGTTGGACCGATAAATTGAATGAACAATGATTCGTCATATTCCCTTATCTTTTCCACTAATTGAAAACTATCGAGAATAAATGTTGTGATATGTTTAGATGGAAAGGAAATAGGAATGGTCATTTGTTTTAATGGTGCAATTTTTTCCTCATTTCCTATAAATGATGCGATATGGTGAAAGGAAACACTTTCTTTTGCCTTAGGAATTGTTATTTTTTTTCGTAAACGAATATAAATAATCTCTTGCATATACCTCTTCCTTCGATATGATAATACGCATAGTATGAACAACTAACCTAATTCTATGCAAAAAAGAAAAAACTCGGGATAAAAAGTGATAGATAGAATGAAATACACCGAATAAGTTGTTTACGCCATATACATGTAGCCCACGTAATTTAGAACTGTCACACTATATAAGGATGTTTATTCCTCTTACAATGTTTTGACTAACATCTGATACTTTTTCTTTGTATTCCAGACTCCCGACAGTCACCCATCATAATATTGTCCTTTTATACAAAATGATGCTAGCTTATATTGTTCTAATTGTGTTTTTACACATAATTTTGTTTTTATAACCATTCATTCGCATTTCATTCCACCGCTTCATTTTATTCCGAGTGGGGGTTTTATTTTTGTTCTGTCATATCTTTTTTCATATCCTGTAATATTTTTTTCTCTAATCTTGACACTTGTACTTGCGATACATTTAATCGTTCGGCAACACTAGATTGTGTCCAATCTTTAAAATATCGTAAATAAATAATTAACTTCTCTCGCTTATTTAATTTTTCCATCGCATGTTGTAATGCTATTTTATCTATTTCTCCTCCTGCTTCATCTGCAATTTGATCCATTAAGTAAATCGGATCCCCGCCACCATCATAAACTGTTTCATAAATTGATTTTGGATTTTTCGTCGCCTCTTCAGCTTGTGCAACTTCTTCCTTCGTTACATTTAAAGCTTCCGCAACTTCCGAAACGGTTGGCGCTCTTTTTAATTGTTTCGTTAACATTTCTTTTTCTTTACGAATTTTATTAGCCATTTCTTTTAAAGAGCGACTAACCTTAATTACTCCGTCATCACGGATAAAACGTTGAATCTCCCCGATAATCATCGGAACAGCATACGTAGAAAACCGCACGTCATATGATAAATCAAATTTATCAATCGCTTTAATAAGACCGATACAACCTATTTGAAATAAATCATCTAATTCATATTGCCGGTGAGCAAATCGTTGAACGACAGACCAAACAAGCCTTGTATTCTTTTCTACTAATATATCTCGAGCAACCATATCTCCTGTTTGACTCTTTTGTAATAAATGCCGTACTTCCTCATTCGTTAAACGGTTGTTTTTATATTCTTGCAAATCCGTATGCGTCATATTTATCACCTTATTGAAAAACAGTCGTTTTCACTAGTTGTTTTTTCAATATAACCGTTGTTCCTTTGCCTATCTCTGATTCTACTTGAATACCGTCCATAAATGTTTCCATTATAGTAAAACCCATTCCAGATCTGTCTAAATGTTCTTTTGAGGTAAAAAGAGGTTCCATTGCAATTGCTATATTATCAATGCCAATTCCTTCATCGATAATTTTAATCGTTATTTCATCATTTTCTAATAAACAATCAATTACAATCCATTCATCGGAACGATTCTCATACCCATGGATTATCGCATTTGTCACCGCTTCAGATATAACTGTTTTAATTTCTGTCACTTCATCTAAAGTCGGATCGATTTGTGCAACGAATGCCCCAACAGTCGCCCTCGCAAAAGACTCATTTTCACTTTTACTTAAGAATGTAATTTGCATTTGATTTTTCATCATACTCCCCCCAAACATAATAATGCTGTTTCTTCTGACGCTTCTTTACGAATAATTTTAAATATTCCTGCCATCGTTAATAATCTTTCGACACTTGGATGAACGGCACAAATTACAATTTCCCCATTTTTCGCTTCAATTTCTTTATATCTCCCTAAAATGATTCCGATTCCTGAACTATCCATAAATGTAAGATGTTCCAAATTCAGTACAATATGTTGAATATCCTCCCTTTCTATTGCTTCTTGCCATCTACGTTTCAATTCTTTTGTAGCATGATGATCTAATTCTCCGTCTAAACGAATAATTAATACATCATCCATTTGAACAAAATAACTTTGTAATGCCATATTAACCCTCCTCTTTAATATTCTTTTCTTCATCCATGTGCTAGTATCCTTGTTTTAGACAAAACTAGTGGATTCACGACAAAAAAACCTATCCACATATATAATATATATAGATAGGTTTTCCAATATTGCTCAAATTTATACAAATTATGAGGAAATAATATCAAAAATTAATGGTTCTTTCTTTGGCATGTCATTTGAAATAATGATATTTTCACTTATTTTTTCTTTTACTTTTGTTGTATTTTCCGTATTTGCATACAAGCTGCAAATTATGTCCCCTTTTTCGACAAATTCTCCAACTTTTTTATGCAATTGTACTCCGACAGATAAATCAATCTTAGAATCTTTCGTTTCTCTACCCGCACCTAACATCATCGCAGCAGCGCCAATTTCATTGGCAACGATATGAGACACATATCCAGCTTCATTTGCTAATACATCAAAAGTATATCGTGCTGTTGGTAAATTTTGCACATTATCCACGATGGATCCATCTCCACCTTGTGCTTCAATAAAGGTTTTGAACATCTCGATTGCTTTTCCATTTGTTAATTGCTCTTTTAATTGTTGTTTTGCTACCTCTTTCGTCATACTACCATCCGCTAATACGACCATTTCAGCACCAAGCTCTAAGGACAATTCTGTTAAATCTTCCGGTCCTTCTCCCCGTAAAGTTTCTATTGCTTCTTGAATTTCAATAGCGTTTCCTATCGCATTTCCTAATGGTTCTTCCATACTTGAAATGATGGCGGTCGTTTTTCTTCCGACTTCGTTTCCAATCTGAACCATCGTTTTAGCAAGTTTTCGTGCGTCATCCAAATTTTTCATGAATGCACCTGTCCCAACTTTAACATCTAATACAATCGCATTCGCCCCAGAGGCAATTTTTTTACTCATAATGGAGCTTGCAATAAGTGGAATCGAACTTACTGTCGCAGTTACATCTCGCAAACTATAAAGTAATTTATCGGCAGGAGCTAATTGCGTAGACTGTCCGATGACCGCAACTTTATTTTGATTCACTAATTCAATAAATTGCTCGTTCGTTATTTCCACATGAAAACCTTTAATGGCTTCCAATTTATCAATAGTTCCACCTGTATGACCTAGTCCACGGCCACTCATTTTTGCAACCGGAACACCTAAAGATGCAACAAGTGGTGCTAAGACTAATGTCGTTGTATCGCCAACCCCACCTGTAGAATGTTTATCAACTTTTACACCATCAATTCCACTTAAATCTATCTCTTCTCCCGAATGTACTATGGCCATTGTTAGTGCTGCACTTTCTTCAATTGTCATCCCTTGAAAATAAATTGCCATTAACAATGCACTTACTTGATAATCTGGTATATGGTTTGCAACATATTGTTCAATGACAAAATTAATTTCTTCAGTCGTTAGCACATGTCCATCACGCTTTTTTTCAATAATGTCATACATTCGCAATGTGTATCACCTTTTCTTATTTAATTTCGTTTAAAAAACTTTTTCCATATGCTGGAGCTTTTACAGAGAAATTTTCTGCAATTGTTGCTGCGACATCAGAAAACGTATTTCGGATTGGCAGTGCCTTTCCTATGTCTATTTGGTTATGGTACATCAAAATCGGTACATATTCTCTCGTATGATCTGTCCCATGATGTGTTGGATCATTACCATGGTCCGCAGTTAAAATAAGTAAGTCATCATCCTGTAATAAAGGTAGAACATCTTTTAACTGCTGGTCAAATGTTTCCAATGCTTGAGCATATCCTTCTGGATTTCTTCTATGGCCATATTGTGCATCGAAATCTACTAAATTTAAAAAACATAAACCATGAAAATCTTCTTTTATAGATGCCACTAACTTTACCATTCCATCATCATTATCAACGGTACGGATTGCTTTTGTAATCCCTTCGCCGTCGAAAATGTCAGCAATTTTTCCTAATGAAATAACATCAAGGTCATTCTCTTTTAAATTATCTAATACTGTTTTACCAAACGGTTTCAGAGCGTAATCATGTCGATTCGAAGTTCTAGTGAAGCTGCCAATTTCTCCAACAAATGGGCGTGCAATAACACGACCAACTAAATATTCTTCTTTTAATGTTAATTCCCGACAAATTTCACAAATATTATATAATTCTTCTAATGGAACAATTGTTTCATGTGCGGCAATTTGTAAAACAGAATCAGCTGATGTATATACAATAATTGCTCCCGTCGCCATATGTTCAGGACCTAATTCATCGATAATAGCAGTTCCAGATGCAGGCTTATTACCAATAACTTTTCTTCCTGTTCGTGCTTCAATTTCTTTAATCAGTGAAGCAGGGAACCCTTCAGGGAACGTTTGAAACGGTTGGTCAATACGTAAACCGGCAATTTCCCAATGACCTGTCATCGTATCTTTACCTGCTGAAGCTTCTTCCATTTTCGTATAATGTGCTTTTGGGGACGAAACTGTTGCTACTCCGTCTATTGGTGCAATATTTCCTAATCCTAATGCTTGTAAATTAGGTAAGTGCAAGCCTTCCACATGTTTTGCAATATTTCCTAACGTATTAGCCCCTATATCATTATATTGCTCTGCATCAGGTGCTTCTCCTATTCCTACTGAATCTAATACAACTAAAAATACTCTTTTAAACTTGTCCATATTCTATCTATCCTTTCCTTTATGCTCGAGGGTGAAATTGCTCATACATATCTTTTAATCTCGTTTTAGAAATATGTGTATAAATTTGTGTCGTTGAAATGTCCGCATGACCGAGCATTTCCTGTACCGAACGTAAATCTGCCCCGTTCTCAAGTAAATGGGTCGCAAATGAATGGCGTAACATATGAGGGGTAATTTCTTTCATTAACCCTACCTCTGTCGCAACACTTTTTATAATTTTCCAAAACCCTTGCCTTGATAATGAGCGACCATGATGATTGACAAATAGCATCATTTCTCTCTCGTTCTTTTTTGTCAGTATCGGACGAGAAAATTCGACATATTGTTCTAATGCCTTTTTTGCCATATCTCCTAATGGGATAATTCTCTCTTTATTTCCTTTTCCGATACAACGAACAAACCCCATTTCCAGATGCACGTCTCTTATGTGTAAATTTACTAATTCGGATACACGTAATCCTGTTGCATACATCAACTCTAGCATCGCTTTATTACGTATTTGTAAAGGTGTATTCTGTTCTAATTGTAATAGTTGGTCTACTTCTTCCATCGATAAAACAGTCGGAAGTAAACGATCCTTTTTTGGTGTTGAAATATGTAAACTTTCATCTGTCTTCACGACTTGTTCCCGTATTAAAAATTGATGCAAAGCTCTAATCGCTGAAATCATTCGAGCAATTGTCGCGGCTGATTTCCCATCCTCACGTAAGGAGCTAAGAAATAACATCATATCATTTCTCGTCACATTGTTCCATGCTGTTCGCTTACATGTATCTGTTAAAAATTGTTCATAGTGTTGGAGATCTCTTCGATACGACTGAATCGTATTATCAGCTAACCCTCTTTCAATTCGAATATAGTGAAAAAAGTCTTCTATTTCGTTTCGTAACATTTTCATTCTCCTATGATTAAAATAATCGTATCGTCCGTACTTTTTCATGCCATGTTTTCAACCATTTTACGTGTTCAAATGGATCATCAACATATGATTCATACTGATGATGAAATGACTGGATAGCAAAATAAAATATAATTGTACAACTAATAAAAACGATTACTGCTTGTAAAAATGATCGAATCCATTTCCACATCTTATCGTACCCTTTCGTTATGAATCATCTATACAATCATTACAGTTTATTTAGTTACAAAATAAATTAATCATGATGCATCCATAATATATAGATAATTTCACTTTATTAAAAAGGTGTACAATATTCTTTGTTTATATACCTCTATTTTACACTATTATAAACATTTATGAACAAAAAAAAGTAAAAGCAGATTAATTTGCTTTTACTTCTTTGTTTTGACAAACTTTACAAATACCATGGAATGTTAAACGATGATCTTTTACTTGAAATTCCCATTGACTTTCGACAATTTTCTCAACATCATGTAACAAATCTTCCATAATTTCTTCTACGGAACCACATTCCATACAAACTAAATGATGATGGAAATGTTCTGCTCCCTCTTTACGTAAATCATATCGAGAAACACCATCACCAAAGTTAATTTTGTCAACAATTTTTAATTCAGATAATAATTCTAATGTACGATATACAGTAGCTAAACCAATATCTGGTGCTTTTTCCTTCACAAGTAAAAATACTTCCTCCGCACTTAAATGATCTTCTTCTCTCTCTAATAAGACCAATAAAGTTGCCTCTCGTTGTGGAGTAAGCTTATACCCTTGTGAATGTAATTGTTTTTTTATTCGTTCTATTCGTTGTTTCATGGATTTACCCCTCCATCTGTCACTTTCATTATAGGCACACGAGAAACAACTGTCAAAAAATAATCATTATATAATTAAAATAATTATAAAATAGTCATAAATATTTTTAAAAAGTATTGAAATAGTTGATTCGAAATAAACGTTTCAACTCCTGAACTTATAAAAGCTAAAATGAAAAAGAAAAGAAATACGGTAGCATACATACGGACTAACTGAATCGGAGACACTTTATTGTTTTTTCCCCATAATTTTTTCCATAAAATAATCGCAAAATGTACACTCACTGTACTCGCTAATATATAAGTTGGTACTGTAATCATATTTTGTGGTGCAACTGACAGTGTAGCAAGTCCTAAACCTTTCCATCCTAATTGATGAACGATAAAACCGACAGAAAATCCAACAATTAACCCTTTCATAAATAAGAGTACCCATATAATTGGTAATCCGATAATCGTCATACCTAAAATGAACAATATAAACAAATATTTCACATGAAAAAAATAACTCCGTCGAAATAGCTCCCAATGGTCTATTTCTTTATTTTCCTTTACTAATGTAAAATATTGTTGTAGATGGAAAAAGACATCTTCCTTTTGAACAAAACTCATACTGTTCACAATAATGGCGCCAAAAACAATGCCAGTTAAAAACAAAATTGACATAAACAATACAATCCACTTATTTTCCCGTATATAGTTGCGAAAGATAGTTTTCATATACCTCATCATAGCCTCCATCTTTTTCATCGTATATAGAAACAATATGATGAGGTTGTCCAATTCATGCATCTAAAATGAGAAACAAGTTTCATGACATAAAGTGTTTTTCCTTAGAGGCTTTGGTTCCTTTTCATTTATTTAATTGAATCACTATTTTAATTTCCCGTATTTTCCTCCTCCACCCGCTTCAATCTGGAGTTTGCCGTGACGTAATTGTATTATTTGTGCTGCAATGGTAGGTTTTACATATTTTTCTAATATGTCTTGTGGCATATGATGGATAATATGCATTTCTGTTTTCCCATTCTCTAATAGTTTCTCCATCGATTTCGGCCCAAGCCCTTTTATATATTCTAAAGGAACTTGATACATATAATCGGGACGCTTATTTATGTTTTCTTCATTGTCTTTCAATGTTTGTATTCGATCATACACACCATTAATAATTTTAGTACTATTACACTTTTCACAAATTAGCGACCCAAATGTGGCAGGTGCAAAACATTGCTGGCAAACGGTCGTATAATATTTCCCTAACAATGGATTCATCCCATAATTCGTGACAACTCTCCTCCCCTCCGCTCCATGTAATGCAAACCACAACTCGCTAAATGTTGGTTCTTTCATTTCAATTAACTGATATTCTCGTGCAATTTTTGGTAAAGAATGACTATCTGAATTCGTCACAAATGTATACCGGTGTAATTCACTTATATTATCTGCCATATAAGTATCTGCACTTAAACCTAATTCAATTCCATCGATTAAATCTGGATCAAACACTTCGCTTAGAGACGTATGGACCCCTTTTCCATATAAACTTTTAAATGGCGTAAATACGTGGGCAGGAATAAAAATCCCTGCCAATTCTTTCACTTTATATTGTAATGTTTTAGCATCGACATATATTCTTTGAGAACTTAATGTAATATTCTTCATTTTAGGTCGAAGCCATTCTGTAAACTGTTGCATTTTATCAATGGTTGGCAAATAACATAATACATGTATGGGTCCTTGACAATTTTCGTCATATATTTCTAATTCTGCCCCTAAAATTAGGGTCACACTTTCAAACTGGATACCACCATTTTTTAATGGAATTGCTTTATTCGCTTCGATAAGTTGTTGCAATTCTTCTTGAACGGCTGGTGCATGACAATCTATGACACCGATCATTTGTAATCCTTTCCTTCGAGATGACTCCTCTAAAATATTCGTTAATGTTAAATTTTTAGAAGCGGTAATTTTAACGGGTCGATCGTATATATCCCTGCCAATGTGGATATGTAGGTCAACAAAATATTGTTGTAACATTATGCATTCGTTCCAATCATTTTTAAATATTGTATTGCGTATACTGTTTTTGCATCATGAATTTTTTTCTCTTTCATATATTGTTCTGCTTCTTCTAGTGTTAGAGCAATCAGCTCCACAAATTCATCATCATCTCCAGCAACTTTATCTGTTAGTATTTTTAGTTGATTCGTATAATATATATGAATAATTTCATCAGCGAATCCTGGAGATGTATAAAAAGAAGTTACATACTGTAATTTGTCCGTCGTGTATCCTGTCTCTTCTTCTAATTCACGCCGAGCTGTTACGATTGGCTCCTCATTCGCTTCTATTTTACCAGCAGGTATTTCAACTAAAGAACGTTCTAACGGTTTTCTGTACTGTTCGACAAATATTATTTTCCCCTCGTCCGTAACTGCGACGATAGCAACTGCTCCAGGATGTTTTACAAGTTCTCGTTTTCCTTTATTGCCATCTGGAAGTAACACATCATCAACTTGTAAAGAAATAATATGGCCTTCAAAAATTTGATTCGTTGCAATTGTCTTTTCTTCAAACTTTTTCATCAAAATCCCTCTTTACTTAAAATGTTCTGCTTACATTTTAGCATATTTACTTCCAAGTAAGTATATTTAAAATTTTCCATTACAATTTATTGTATACTAAAATAGAGGAGGAATGAACATGAAGAAACAAAGACTTGGACAATCGGATATATATATTACTCCATTATCGCTCGGAGCGATGTCTCTCGGTAAAGACAAACAAAAAGCGAGCAATATGATTGATGAAGCAATATACAATGGCATTAACCATATCGATACGGCAGATTTATATGATTTTGGAGAAAATGAAAGGATTATCGGTGAAGCGGTTAAAGAGAAACGTCATGACATTATTTTAACATCAAAAGTTGGTAATCATTTTAACAAAGAAAAGAAAGAGTGGTTTTGGGATCCATCCCCTGCCTATATCCATCAAGCAATTGATGCAAGTTTAAAAAGACTACAGACTGATTATCTTGATTTGTATTTATTACATGGAGGTACAATTGAAGATCCGATTGATGATATTATAGAAACATTTGAACGTTTAAAAGAAAAAGGAAAAATCCGTGCATATGGGATTTCTTCTATTCGACCGAATGTGATAGATGCGTATGTACATCGTTCAAATATCAATGCAATTATGATGCAATATAATATATTAGATCGTCGTCCCGAGGAACTTTTTGCAAAAATAGCAGAGAAAGATATTCATGTGTTAGCAAGAGGACCGTTTGCAAAAGGAATTTTAACAGATCAAACTATAGTACAAATAGAGAAAAAAGCTAAAGAAGGGTATTTAAGTTATGCTTATGAACAGCTGAAAGAGGTCCTTACATCTATTTCATCATTCCAAAAAAGCAATTTAGCAACTATAGCCCTTCAATACGTCTTACAACAAGATGTCGTTCGTTCGGCAGTTTTTGGCGCAAGTTCAATGGACCAACTTAATAAAAATATTGCTGCATATACAAGTGAAAAATTACCGCCTGACATATATATACAGCTTCAATCTATCACAAAACAATTGCTTTATGAACAACATCGTCTATAAATAAATACCAAGGAAGCAAACAGTTTTTGTCCTTCCTTGGTGTTTTAAAATTATTTAAATGGGGATTGTGATGGACGTTCCTGAAACGTATCATATGTTTGTTTCCCCCGATAATCCCGCACATGATCGTCTTGTTTTCGCTTTACTGGTTCAACTTTCACATGTACCTTCATTTCCCCGATAACATTCACAATAAAAGATAATGCAACATCAACAGAAATGTTTTTCGCATCATTTATTTTACATTGTAAACAAGTTGGTTGTTTTTCTACTTTAGCCAAAATATCACGACAACTATTTTCTAAACAATGTTCATCTTCTTTCGATAAATTTACGTCGATACAATAAGGCACATTTTCAGAAATTACGGTTGTTTTCATATGGTCATTATAAGCATACCATACGTGGATATCGTACGATCCTTTAACCTCTACTATTTTATTTGATTTACTATTAGCTTCATACGTATGATTAATAATCCAACACCCTAATATAGTGGACGGCGTAAATGTAGGGGTAAGTACATGGGATAATGTTGCCTTCTTTTCTCCTCTACTACAAACAGCTTTCGTTATAATCTCACGATAATCATGATCATAGAAACTCATCGGAATGTATACCTCCTCTTTTGTCATAGTCATTTTATGCACGAATATCTTTTTAGTGCATTCGTCTATACAATTTTCTTTCGTAAGAGGAGTTTTATAGCTTAATTTGTTTCAAGAGAAAGAATATTTAAAGTTTGTTGCCAAATATGATCAATGAATTGATTCAAATCTCTTCTAAATGAATCATATAGCTCCGTTTGGAAATATACCTTGCTCACTTTTTGCGTCATAACGGTGGTTTCCAAATAACCATTAATGATCTCGATGTAAGATTGTATTCCTTTTTAAAGAAAATTCATTCGTTTTCGATTTTTAAGCAGAAAAAATGGTGCCGATGGATTTTATTCACCGACACCATATTTTGTAGAGCTATCCTTATTCGTTACTACTGCAACAAGCATCTTCTTTATTAGCTACTTTCGTTCCTGTTTCACCACTTAATAAATTTCCACCAGTATCTTTAATAACGTGATTTGTCACTTCACGTGCAATCGTGCTAGAAACTAATTGTAATACATCGTTTACTACCATTTGAATTTCTTGGAAGTCTTGCACAACAGGAATACTATCTAATTCATTTTGTGCTTCTGTAATTGCCTCTTCTACTTTTTCTAATGCAGCTTTTTTATCATATGCTTGTAAATTTACTGCTTGCTTTTGTAATGTTGTAATCTTCTTTACTAACCGTTGTATTTTATCATTTTGATTCACTTTTGCTTCTAATTCCTTGAAACGCTCAATTTCTTCTGTATTTGCTAACATTTCAGCTAACTTTTTTGCTTCATCCATTACCTCTTTACGTGTATACAATGTCATTATCCACTCACCTCAACTGATTGTTCTACTAACTCTCCGTTTAACGACCATGTTCTCGTTTCTGTAATTTTCACATCGACAATTTTACCGATAATTGATTTTGGTCCTTTAAAGTTTACTACTTTGTTTTTTTCTGTATACCCTGCTAAAACAGTATCATCTTTTTTACTTGTACCTTCAACTAGTACTTTCACGATTTTACCTTTATACGTTTCCATTGATTTTGCCGATTGGTCATTTACTAATTTATTTAAACGTTGTAAACGTTCTTTTTTCACTTCCATTGGAACATCGTCTTTTTGTACTGCTGCCGGCGTTCCTTCACGAGGAGAATAAATAAATGTATATGCCGCTTCAAAACCAACTTCTTCCATGAGGGTCATCGTCTCTTCGAATTGTTCATCTGTTTCATTCGGGAATCCAACAATAATATCTGTCGTTAAAGTTGCATTTGGAATAGCTTTTTTAATTTTACGTACAAGTTCCAAATATTCTTCTCGTGTATATTTACGGTTCATTTTTCGTAAAATATGGCTACTTCCAGATTGTACTGGCAAATGAATATGGTCTAATAAGTTACCACCTTTTGCTAGTACATCGATTAATGCATCATCAAAATCTCGTGGATGCGACGTTGTAAAACGAACACGTGGAATATCAATTTTTCTCATATCATCCATTAAATTTGCAAACGTATAATCGATATCTTCAAAATCTTTTCCATAAGCATTTACGTTTTGACCTAATAATGTAATTTCTTGATAACCTTGTGCTGCTAAATGACGTACCTCTTGAATAATATCTTCTGGTCGACGACTACGTTCTTTTCCACGTGTCATCGGCACGATACAATACGTGCAAAATTTATCACAGCCATACATAATATTAACCCAAGCTTTAATTTTTCCTGTACGCGCTTTAGGAAGATTTTCTATAATATCTCCTTCTTTTGACCATACTTCGACTACTTGGGCTTTACTAAACATCGCTTCTTTAATTAAATTTGGTAAGCGATGAATATTATGTGTACCAAAGATTAAATCGACATGCTGGTGTTTTTGCATAATACGATTGACAACAGATTCTTGTTGGGACATACATCCACATACACCGACAATTAAATCCGGCTTTTCAACCTTTAAACTTTTTAAATGCCCAATCTCACCGAAAACACGGTTTTCAGCATTTTCTCTAATGGCACATGTATTTAATAAAACGATGTCTGCATCTTCTGTCGTTGTTGTCGCTTCATATCCCATATCTGTCAAAATTCCCGCCATTACCTCTGTATCATGCTCATTCATCTGACAACCATATGTTTGAATTAGAAACTTACGACCTTCTCCAATGGAGCGCATATCTTCTGTAATTTCAAAATCATAATGTACTTCTACTTTATCTCGTCCACGTTTACGTGCTTTTTTAATATCTGGTGGTTGATAAGTCGATTGGAAATAATGCGCAAAATCTTCCGTCGTTTTTTCCGACAATGGTTTATCCTGACTGGATTTTCTGTCCACGGATATATCTTCTTGTTTAATTTGCGCTTGTTCTTTTCGCTGTTCTTCGTTCATGCTTTTTCTCCTTCCATATGTATGTTCATACATAATTGCATTCATCATTATAGTATATATTTTTTCTTCCTATTACACAATAAAACCGTATATATTTTGTACATTGTTAATGATTCTGTCATATTTTTGTTCCGAGTACATGAAAAATAACCTTAACAGAAAAGATGCCTGTTAAGGTTATTCCGACTTTCCATTCCTTTATTAACGAGGTTCTACAATCAATTTAATTGCTGTTCGTTCTTCATTTTCGATTAAAATATCTGTAAAAGCTGGAACACAAATTAAATCAATTCCACTAGGTGCTACAAATCCTCTAGCAATTGCAACAGCTTTGATCGCCTGATTTAATGCTCCTGCACCAATTGCCTGTAGTTCTGCACTACCATTTTCCCTTAAAACATTTGCTAATGCACCTGCGACTGAGTTTGGATTAGATTTTGCTGAAACTTTTAATACATCCATTACTAAGTACCCCCTTCATTAACTAATATAGATTCACTAATACTATATTCTAAGAAATGATACCTTATTACTTTAATTATGCACGATTTACAGCAAATTACAACCGTTCTTCCATAATTTATGGAAAATTCAATTTTATTTCTCTAATTTTATAAGTTCATAAACGGATGATCGTCATTGATCATAATTCTTTCAATTTTTGTTGCCTTGCCAGTTTTTTCATCGATTGTAAGGAGGCAACCGTTTAATTGAGCACGTCCCTTCGTATCTACTTCAAATCTTGCCGGCATATTCGATGTAAAACGTTGAATGATTGTATCTTTTTCAACTCCTAATACACTATCATATGGACCAGTCATTCCTGCATCCGTTATATATGCAGTCCCGCCATGTAAAATACGATTATCAGCCGTTTGTGTATGTGTATGTGTCCCAATAACGGCACTTACTCGCCCATCAACATACCATCCAAATGCCTGTTTTTCACTCGTAGCTTCCGCATGAAAATCAATGAAAATAATATTCGTTTTTTCTTTTGCTTCTTTAATTAGTTCATCTGCTTTTGTAAATGGGTCATCAATAGGGTCTAAAAATGTTCTTCCTTGTAAGTTGATGACAGCAACTATTAAATCATTATATTTTACATAGGTGATGCCTTTACCAGGATTGGTTGGCGGAAAGTTTGCCGGGCGGATTAAATTTGGTGCATCATCGATGAAATCAATAATTTCACGCTTGTTCCATGTATGATTCCCCATTGTGACAACTTGAATACCTAGTTGCATAAATTGTTTATAAATTTTTTCCGTAATCCCTTTTCCACTTGCAGCATTTTCACCATTTACAATTGTTATTTGTGGTTTATATACTTCTTTTAATTTTGGTACATACTCTTGCACCATTTTTCTACCTGGAGAACCTACTACATCTCCAATAAATAAAATTTTCACACTTACCATTCCTTACTATATACTTTATATACAAATATTATATCATTTCATTGCGTTCTTTCCTATGTAACAAAAAAAAGCGGTAAAAAACCGCTTTTTTTATTATTTGTCATATTGAATTCATTTATTTGCAATTACTTTGCATATTCTACAGATCTCGTTTCACGAATAACGGTTACTTTAATATGTCCAGGATATTCTAATTCACTCTCAATTCGTTTACGAATTTCTCTTGCCATATGCGTTGCCGTTGCATCATCAACTTCATCTGGTTTAACCATAATACGTACTTCTCTACCAGCTTGAATAGCGTATGATTTTTCAACACCTGTAAACGAATCGGAAATATCTTCTAATTTCTCTAAACGTTTAATGTAGTTTTCAAGTGTTTCACTTCTCGCTCCTGGTCTTGCAGCAGATAATGCATCCGCGGCAGCAACAAGTACAGAAATAATTGATGTTGCTTCTTCATCCCCATGGTGTGATGCGATAGCATTCACAACAACAGGATGCTCTTTGTATTTCATTGCTAATTCTTTACCGATCTCAACGTGACTACCTTCTACTTCATGATCAATCGCTTTTCCAATATCATGAAGTAAACCTGCTCTTCTTGCAAGTACTTCATCTTCTCCTAATTCAGCTGCAAGCAGTCCTGATAGATGCGCAACTTCCATCGAATGCTTTAACACATTCTGACCATAACTTGTTCGATACTTTAAGCGACCTAATATTTTTATGAGGTCAGGATGTAATCCGTGTACACCAACTTCAAATGTAACTTCCTCACCAATTTCACGAATATGATCATCAACTTCTCGTCTCGCCTTGTCGACCATTTCTTCAATACGAGCTGGATGAATTCGACCATCTTGTACTAATTTTTCTAATGCAATTCGTGCAATTTCTCGTCTAATTGGGTCAAAACCTGATAAAATTACAGCTTCTGGTGTATCATCAATGATTAAATCAATTCCTGTTAACGTTTCAAGCGTACGAATGTTTCGCCCTTCTCGTCCAATTATACGACCTTTCATTTCATCATTAGGTAAATTGATGACCGAAACAGTCGTCTCTGCAACATGATCTGCAGCAAGTCGTTGTAAAGCAAGAGATAAAATGTTTTTCGCCTTTTTATCCGATTCCTCTTTTGCACGATTCTCTGCTTCTTTGATCATAACCGCAGTCTCTTGGTTTAATTCTGTTTCTACACGATTCAAAATAATTTGTTTCGCTTGTTCACTTGTTAAGCCAGAAATGCGCTCAAGCTCCGTATGTTGCTTTTCAAGTAATGCATCTACTTTGCTTCTCATTTCTTCAATCTGTTGTTGTTGTTCTGCTATATTTTGTTCTCTTTTTTCTAATGAGAGTTCTCGATTATCAATTGTAATGCTTTTCTTGTCCAAAATTTCTTCTTTTTGAATTAAGCGATCTTCTTGTTTCTGTACCTCTGTACGTCGTTCACGTAATTCTTCTTCTACTTGTTGACGAAATGCATGATTTTCTTCCTTTGCCTCTAAAAGTGCTTCCTTTTTAGCTGCTTCTGCATTTCGATGTGCTTCCTCAACAATTTGTTTGGCTAAGTTTTCAGCACTTGAAATTTTTGCTTCTCCAATTGATTTACGAACAAGATAACCAACAACAATACCGACGATTAGGACTAATGCAAGCAAAACGGAGATGAGTATAGGATTGTCCACGTTCTTCACCTCCTATTGCTATAAAATTGTACAATTCTTTATTGTCGGCATAAAAACCTTTAATCAATAGCGAATAAATTTGTATAATATATAAAAATAATTATACAATTTAATTTTAAATGTACTAATTACCAATGTCAATGAAAAGCCTTTATTTTATTTGTTTTTCACATAATTTCGTTAGAAAATACGATCCATGTTTTATATCTTCATTGTAAAAAACTTGTGTACTTGTCACAAAATGTTCCTCACCTATTCAAGTGATTAGTTATTGTAGTCGCTAATATACAACAAAAGTGTCCAACTACTTTCATTTTACTTGTTTTCTAGTTCACGCAGAAAAATGGTACCAGTGGCCTCCGTCATCGATGTAAGAAAAACGCCCATTTACAATTCTTATGACATC
This sequence comes from Pseudogracilibacillus sp. SO10305, assembly GCF_037072005.1. NCBI lineage: Bacteria > Bacillati > Bacillota > Bacilli > Caryophanales > Bacillaceae > Pseudogracilibacillus > Pseudogracilibacillus sp. SO10305. The sequence goes on from NZ_JAXHDE010000001.1 coordinate 137,216, forward strand.
ATAAGGAAAATAAATGGGCATTTCTAATAAGTTATAGTAAATCTTCTTCGATTAATTCATCCATTGTTTCATCTTCTGGCGCTTTTTCAGCAGCCTCGTCTAATTCATAATGATCACGAATTGCTTGATGAATTTCGTCACGAATTGTTTCATTTTCTAATAAGAACAGTTTGGAATTTTCTCGACCTTGTCCTAAGCGTTCCCCTTGATAAGAGTACCATGCTCCACTCTTTTCCACAATTTCCAATTCAGAACCTATATCTAGTATTTCACCTTCAATGGAAATCCCTTCTCCATACATAATATCAACCATTGCTTGTTTAAATGGAGGAGCTACTTTATTTTTCACTACTTTGATACGCGTTCTATTTCCAATCATATCTGATCCTTGCTTTAATGTTTCAGCACGACGTACTTCAAGACGAACAGATGAATAGAACTTTAATGCGCGACCACCTGGTGTTGTTTCCGGGTTACCGAACATTACACCAACTTTTTCACGAATTTGGTTAATAAAAATTGCTATTGTTTTAGATTTATTAATTGCACCAGATAATTTTCTTAATGCTTGGGACATAAGACGAGCTTGTAAACCTACGTGTGCATCTCCCATTTCCCCTTCAATCTCTGCACTAGGTACTAAAGCTGCCACAGAGTCAACTACTAAAATATCAATTGCGCCACTTCGTACTAATGCTTCTGCAATTTCTAATGCTTGTTCACCTGTATCTGGTTGAGATAATAATAATTCATCAATATTAACCCCTAAAGCTCTTGCATAATTCGGGTCTAATGCATGCTCAGCATCGATAAATGCGGCTTGTCCACCTTTTTTCTGTGCTTCTGCAATGGCATGTAATGCTACAGTTGTTTTACCTGACGATTCTGGTCCGTATATTTCAACAATACGCCCTTTCGGATATCCACCAATTCCTAATGCAACATCCAACGCTAAAGATCCACTTGAAATCGTGTCGATTTTACGTTCCGCTTCTTCACCAAGCTTCATAATCGATCCTTTTCCAAATTGTTTCTCTATTTTTCTTAGTGCTTCATCTAATGCTTTTTGTTTATCACTCACTGGCGTTACCTCCCAATTTGAACTATCTGCTTTCTATCATACATCGTTTATATAAAATATACAAACAATATGCGAATGCATGTTCTTATGTTTTGTTCGTCTTTCTATATGAAAAAATTCATTTTTCATACCTTTCATTGTCCAAAATGATAGTTTTGTCCCTCATTCATGGTGTAAAAAACTATTTTAAAAATGTAAATAATAATTCATATCCTTTTAATACAGCCCGTTCTCTCACCTGTTTTCGGTTTCCTGCAAAAACAAATTTATTTACTTTCGTTCCTTCTTCAGTTGCAATGCCGATATAAACTGTTCCGGCTTTTTTACCTTCTATTTCATTCGGTCCTGCTACACCTGTAAAACTAATTCCGATAGAACTTCCTAATATATGCCGAACATTTTCCGCTAATTCTTTGGCACATTGTTCACTTACTGTTCCATGTGTACGAATTGTTTCATCTGCTACTTGTAAAACTTGACGTTTAACCGCTGGATCATAACAAACGACCCCACCTTTTAAGACAGCAGATGCACCAGAGTTATCAACGATATTACTTGCAAATAAACCTCCAGTTAAACTTTCAGCACTAGCAATCGACATTTGCTGTTCTCTTAATAAATCGAATACTTTTTCTTCTAATGTCATACTACCTTCACCGAAATAAAAACGACCTATATAAGACAGAATTTCTTTTTTTGTATTCTCAATCATGGAAAGAGCTTTTTCTTTCGTTTCCGCTTTTGCACTAACACGTACTGTAATTTTCCCTTTTACAGCTAATGGGGCAATGGTTGGATTATGTTGTGTTCGAATTAAATCTTCTAAAGTATGTTCTAATACTGACTCACCAATGCCAGTAAAGTTCAATACTTTTGATTCAATAACCATCTCACCATTAATTGATTTTAAATATGGAATGACTTCATCTGAAAATATTTGTTTCATCTCTCTTGGTACACCAGGCATAAATATCCATATTACATCTTTATATACAACTAAATTTCCTGGCGCCATACCAACTTTATTTGGTAATACTTTTGAATCTTCAAAAACTCTAGCTTGCCTCCGATTATTTGGGGTCATTTCCGTTCCTTGGTCACGATAAAAGTCGATTATCTTTTGTAAAGAGTCTTTTTCTTCCACTATACGTAAGTCTGTTAACTGTTGAAACGCTTCACGTGAAAGATCATCTTGTGTTGGTCCTAATCCACCAGTAACAAGCACAACATTCGATCTTTGTTGTGCTCGCTTAAACACAGCTGTTAAACGGTCCATATTATCACCGACAACTGTATGGTAATACGTATTAATGCCATTAGCAGCTAGCTCACCCGACATCCATTGTGCATTTGTATTTGCGATTTGACCAAGTAATAATTCTGTACCGACTGCAATAATTTCGGTATTTAATTGCTTTGTCATTTAGAATCCCTCATTACGTGCCAGTTTTTAATAAAATAATCAATTCCTGACCATGTCGTTAAAATAAATGCAATATATAACACGATGATATCCATTGGGATATCGATATATGAAAACGGATAATTATGTAGTAATAATAATGCGATAGATAAAATTTGTGATACAGTTTTTAATTTTCCCATATTGCTCGCAGCAAGTACAATTCCTTCACCCGATGCAACTAAACGTAATCCTGTAACCGCAAATTCTCTACTAATAATTAAAATAACAATCCATGCTGGTGCTAAACCAAGTTGAACTAGTAAAATAAATGCCGCAGATACGAGTAGTTTATCTGCTAACGGATCTAAGAATTTCCCCATATTTGTCACTAAATTATATTTTCTAGCATAATAACCATCTAACCAATCTGTTAATGACGCAACTAAAAAAATCATTGCTGCAACAAAATGTGTGATTGGTAATGTCGTTTCCCCTATTTCCCAAGCTCCCCAATCAAAAGGAATGCTTAAAATAAGGATAAAAAACGGGATTAAGCAAATACGTGAAATCGTAATTTTATTTGGTATATTCATTTTTATCGCCTTTCTCTTTATAAAATAAGTAAGATTGAAGTAAGGACTTTTATATGATATCCAAACTTCAATCTTTTATTAGTTTTTAACTAAATTCACCCAAATTTTTTGATGTACCTTTTCATTTCGGTCGACTGGATATTCCATTTCAACACCATTAATATAAACGGTTAATCCAGCAGTATTTCCAATATTAAAATACACTCTATCTTCATCCGTTACATCAAATGTATCACTATCTGCATCTGCCATTAATGTATCTGCATAATAGACGTCATCTGATGCACCTTTTATTTCAAGATATGTATCCTGTTCTGCTTTAAGTTCAATCTCTACTTTATCACCACTATATGTAAATGACATGGTAGATAGTGGGGAACTCTCTTCTCCAATTTCATCCACTTCAAATGAACCTGTTTCTTTTTCTTCTTCGTCTGTTCCATTCTTTGCATCATCTTCATTTGTTCCAGCTTCATTATCGTTTTCGTTTTCTGTTTGTTTTCCTTCATTCACATCACGTATGATTTCATTGTCATTCTGAACTGCTTCATTTTCTGAATCATTTGATGATTTCTGTAAAAACATCCATGCAACTACGACAATTGCAATAATTAAAATGACGACTATTATTGTCGGAATAATGGATAAAAAGGAAATGCTTTTCGCTTCTTTCGGCGCTTTTGTTCGTTCTAATCTACTATATTGAGCCGTTTCTGTTAAATCTTCTGTTTCAATCTTTTCTTCATCGAACTCTGCAAGTAATTCAGTAGCATTTAAACCAATTACTTCAGCATATTCTTTTATAAATGCCCTTGCATAAAATCTTCCTGGTAATGCTTGAAATTCATTTTGTTCAATCGCGACGAGATATCTTTTTTGAATTTTCGTCATCTCTTGGATATCATCTAATGTAAGAGATTTTTCTTCCCTCGCCTCTTTTAATATTTGTCCAATTTCCATTTTTCAACACCGTCCATCTTAAAAATCAAACATTGAAAACCCTTGATCAAAATTATGTTGTCGCTCCATTATTTCATACGTAATTTCCTCTTCATCATCGCGTCGTATTTCAATTATATAATCAAAATCATCAATCGTATATTCCGTTGCTTGAATGAATACATCTGGATGTTCGACAACTTTCGTTGCTGGTAGCTGCATAATTTCCCTAATTAATTGCCAATGTTGCTCGTTTGCTCTTTGTTGTGATACGACTCCATCAATAATGTAAATATAATCTTCTCCATATTCACCATCAATCAATTTATTTCGAACTGTTTGTTTTAGTAGAGTACTAGAAACAAAAAGCCATTTTTTATTTGCGCTCACACTTCCCGCAACAATAGACTCCGTTTTTCCAACTCTTGGCATCCCCCTTACTCCAATTAATTTATGACCATCACTTTTGAATAATTCAGCCATAAAATCTACGAGTAATCCAAATTCATCCCGAACAAAGCGAACGGTTTTTCGATCTTCTGTATCACGATGAATATATTTGCCATGCCTAACAGCTAAACGGTCTCGTAAAGTTGGTTTACGTAGTTTTCTTATTTTTATCGTTTCTACTTTTTCTAATATCGTTTTCAGACGTTCAACATTATCATCACTATGAGAAAGTATAAGCATCCCTCTACGTGCATTTTCAATTCCGTTAATCATTACGATGTTAATTGATAACATACCAAGTAACGTAGATATATCTCCTAAGAGTCCTGGTCGGTTATATTGTAATTCGTATTCAAAATACCATTCTTTCTTTTCCATTACAATAACCTCTTTTCGTTTATCTTTCACATTAATTGAAAGATATCTATAATCTATTTACGTCCTATTTAATTTTACCGAATCAAATGAACAAATGCAATACAATGGTGTATTTGTTTTTAATTTTTATTTTATATAAGAAAAGCTTGAGACAAAAGTTAATCAATAATTAACATATTGTTTGTCTCAAGCTCTGTCTAAGTCATATTTTTAAGACCATCCACCTGATATATTCATTACTTCCCCTTGAATATAATTTGATTTATCACTCATTAAAAAACTAACAGCATTTGCAACATCATCTGTCATCCCCGCTCGATTTAAAGGAATATGTGAAATAATTTGTGCTTTTTCAGCTGCTTCCAAATGAGTATTCATTTTTGTGTCAATAAATCCGGGACTTACCGCATTAACAGATATACCACTAGGACCTACCTCTTTAGCTAAAGCACGTACAAAACTGTTTTGTGCTCCTTTTACAGACGAATATATTACTTCATTACTTGCCCCAACATTTCCCCAAATAGATGTAATAAATATAATTTTCCCCCGCTGTTTTTGAATCATTTGATGAAGAAAATGTTGTGTAATATACCAAGGTGATTTCACATGTAAATGTAACATTTTATCCATTATATCTTCCTCAGTATCCTGAAACAATCCAATATGTGCGGTACCACTTACATAAACAATACCGTCTACTTGATACAATACGGACTCACATAATGTTTTTGCACCTTCATCTCTCGTTAAATCCGCTTGAAGTACTTGTAATACCCTTTCCTCGTTAATATATTCGAGTAATTGGCGCATAGATGTTTCATTTTTAAAATAATGTAATATTAATTGATATCCTTCATCTGCCAATTGTTTCGCAATTGCTTGGCCAATATCTCCGCTCGCCCCTAAAATTAATACATTTTTCATCATGTCACCTTTAACTTTCTTTTTCTATCATCGTTACTGTTAGTTTATCCTCTTGGACCCAATTTTCAATAAATGACCTAAGGTCTGCCAATGTAATATTATGAGCAATTTGTTGCATCGTAAAAAAGTCGATTCCTTCAAAATAATAATGGCAATATTCATTGGCTATATTTTCAATAGAATCCATTTCAATTATATATTCCCCCATCCACTTTCGCTTCATTTTATCCAAATTTTCTTCAGTAAATGGATAAGACTTTATTTGATATAAAAGAGAAGTCAGTCGTTTGTGAAATAATGTTGGTTGTTCTGTGTTACTACTAAAAAGCGTGAAATTAAAAGCTTCTTCAACGGTTGACTGATAATCAAAACTTTCATCAATTAGCTCATCTTTATACAATATTTCATAATAATCACCACTAGAAGAAAAGAAATAATCAAGTACCCATTGTTCCATTAGTTCATGTTTCATTCTTTCTGTTTCGCTTATAAAATCCGGGTTATGTTTTATACCAATCATCACTTTTGGCATGGAAACATCCATGGACATTACTTGTTCTGCCTTATATACAGTTTCTTTTTCAGTAATTTCCGCTCGCTTAATTAGTGTCGGTGTAGCAAATGTTTTCGTTGCCTGATTTTTTTGGATTGTATCCATTAAATATTCTACTTGAAAATTTCCCACGATACAAAGCACCATATTGGACGGATGATAAAATGTTTCATAACAAGTATATAGATCGTCTTTTGTAATATGTTGAATCGATTCTACTGTCCCAGCAATATCAATTCGAACTGGATGTGTTTCATACATATTTTCCAATGTTTTCATATACAGTTTAAAGTCTACTTGATCGTCGTACATTTTTATTTCTTGTTCAATAATGCCTTTTTCTTTTTCAACAGATTCTTCTGAAAAATAAGGTGATTGTACAAAATCGAGTAATATTTCTACATTTCTTTCAATATTACTCGTCGCCGAGAACAAATATGCTGTTTTAGTAAACGATGTATACGCATTTGGTGATGCACCTTCATACAAAAAGTCTGTAAATACATCTCTGTCTTCTTTTTCGAATAATTTATGTTCTAAAAAATGTGCGATCCCATCTGGAACTGTCGTCATTTCATTTTGATTCAATGGAGTAAATGTCCGATCAATCGAACCATAATTCGTCATAAAAATACCAAATGTTTTTTCTGACTCTGTTTTTGGAATAAGCATCACTTTTAATCCATTAGACAATGTCGTTTCATACACTGTTTCATCAATTGTTTCATACACATGTTTATGCATCTTGTTTCACCTCTGCTTCATTCGTTAATAAATAAACCGTATCAAGTTCAATTTGGTTGGCAACTTTAACAATTTCTTCTTTTGTTACATCGCTAATTCGTTCCATAAATGTATCGATAGACCATGGATGTGCTACATATGTTTGTTGATACAATAACTCGACAATTCCACGTGGATGATCAAGTGTTTCACGAAGGTCATTCATATATAAACGTTTTGTTTCTTCGACAATTTCTTCTGTAAAATCGCCTTGTTGCATTGCTTCTAATTGTTTAAATATGATTGTTTTTGTTTTTTCACTCATGGCCCCTTCAATTCCAGCCATCACAATCAATAATCCTTTATGACTTTCTATTCTGGAAGTAGCATAATAGGCCAAACTTTCTTTTTCACGAACTTCTTGAAATAACTTTGAATTTGGATACGTTCCAAAAATACCATTAAATAGTAAAAGTGCAGCATATGCTTCATCATGTAATGTACAGTTCGTACGATAACCGATATGTAATTTTGCTTGATGGATTTGTTGGATTTCTGTAATGTTTTTTACCTCTTTTTTAACTACATTCTCTTCCGTTACTATAGGAATAGAAATGCTCTTTTTCTGGTCAAATAAATGAGTTATTTTCTTTTCCATTTCTTTTGCATTTATATCACCTAATACATAAACATCAACACGATCATCCTGTAACATTTGTTCATAATATGTATACATATTATGTTCATTTAAAAATGGAAGATCTTCTACATATCCATTTGTCGCAATACTGAAACGCTCCTTTTCACACATTTCCTCAATCAGTCTTTTATTCGAAAAGGCAACTTTATCATCTGTAATTGCTTCAATTTCATTTTTAAGTGTTATTTTTTCACGACGAACGACTTCTTTCGGAAAACAATCACCAGCTATGTGCGGATGAAAAATAACTTCTTGTAGTAATAGCAACGCTTCTTCTGTTATTCCTTCACTATACGGTAAAAATTTTTCGTTCGCTATTTCTAAACGAAAATTAATGATATGATGATTTCCTTGTTTATTAGCATCTACAGATAATGATGCACCATATAAGTCATCTAATTTACGCATAAAACTTTTTTCTGTTGGATAGTTTACTGTTCCTTTTTCTAATATATAAGGAAGTAAAGCACGTTTCGTAATGGTTTCTCTATGTAAAGGAGAGCGAAACTTCACGATAAATTGAATCGTTTTGAATTTTTTCGTCTCAATGAAATGAACATGATAACCTTCGTATTTTTTTATTGTTTCTTGTAATTTTTTATGCATAAAAACGCTCCTTTCACCTCTCGTTCATTTTACATCATTTTAAAACATTTATACATTATCCAATGCTTTTCTATAAAAAAACGGCCATGTTTATGATAAAAATAAACATAGCCGTTTTTCAATTCATGACATTAATAATATTTGAATGTCATTTATCTTGTACCTTTAATATACGGATCTCCCAATGCTTTCGGTGCTTCCGCGCGTCCGATAAATCCTGCTAATGCTAACACTGTTAAGACGTATGGAGCGATAGATAAGTATACTTGTGGTACATCTGCTAAAATCGGTACTCCTGAACTAATGACACTTAAACTTTGGGCAAAACCAAAGAATAAGGCTGCTCCCATTGCTCCGAGTGGGTGCCATTTCCCGAAAATAACCGCCGCTAAGGCCATAAATCCTTGTCCGGCAATTGTCGTCGCAGAGAAGTTTAATGCGATTGTCATTGCAAAGACGGAACCGCCAAGTCCACCTAACATTCCTGAAATAATGACAGCGATATAACGCATTCTATACACATTGATTCCGTTTGTATCTGCTGCCATTGGATGTTCTCCAACCGCTCTTAAACGTAGACCAAAAGGTGTTTTATATAATACGTACCATGCAACAAATGCTAAAATAATTGCAATATACGATGTTAAATATACACCTTTAAAGAAAATCGTTCCTATTACAGGTATATCAGATAATAATGGAATTGTTTTTGTATAAAAAGGCTTTGAAATCATATCTGTTTGTCCCTTTTCATACCACTGTTTCGTTAAAAACACTCCAAGACCTAAAGCTAAAAAGTTTATGGCAATACCACTAACAACATGATCAGCTCTTAGGGAAACAGTAGCAATCGCATGTATAATCGCAAACAATCCAGAAACGACCATTGCAACGAGCATAGATAACCACGGTGTCCAAGGCCCAAGTGTTTCTGCAAACGTTAGGTTAAAAACGATTCCAACAAATGCACCCATCACCATTAAACCTTCTAACCCAATGTTTACCACACCAGAACGCTCACTAAACACACCACCAAGTGCTGTAAAAATAAGTGGGGCAGAGAAAAATAGTGCTGCTGGTATGATGGCATTTAAAATATCGACCATTTATTTCTCCCCCTTTTGGAAACGTAAAATGATTAAACGAATTAAATAACTTGAAGCAACGAAGAATATAATAAATGCGATAATAACATCGACTAATTCACTAGGAACTCCTGCATCCGTCGGCATATTTAATGCTCCAACTTTTAATGCTCCAAATAATATAGCTGCAAACACGACACCGATTGCTCGGTTAGCACCTAATAATGCAACTGCAATTCCATCAAATCCTAAGTTGGTAAATCCTGATTGTATGGACATATTTCCGAAAGTTCCTAATCCTTCCATTGAACCAGCTAATCCAGCAAATGCACCAGAGATAACCATGGCTAAAATAATATTTTTACTAACTTTCATTCCAGCATATTCTGATGCATGACGGTTATATCCAACAGAGCGAATTTCATATCCGATCGTCGTCTTTTCCATAATAAACCACATAACAAAAACTGCTAACAACGCTAACACAATACCATAATGCATACGTGAATAATCTGTTAAACCTTGCAACCATTCCGATTGTAATGATGCAGTTGGAGCAATTTTTTCAGTTTTATCTGCTGAATCAGTTAAAACGTTACGAATAATCGAGTTAGCACTATATAAAACGATATAGTTGAACATAATCGTAACGATTACCTCGTGTACTCCTAAACGTGCTTTTAATAATCCAGGAATAAATGCAATCACGGCCCCTGCTAGTGCAGCTACAATAACTGCCAAAGGTAAGTGAATGAATATCGGTAAGTCAAAAGACGTTCCTATCCAAACCGCCGCTAACCACCCTGCAAACACTTGTCCTTCTGCACCAATATTAAATAATCCTGCTCTAAATGCAAAGGCTACTGCAAGACCAGTAAATATATATGGTGTTACTTGGCGAATGGTTTCTCCAAAGAAATACGCATCTCCAAATGCTCCATTCCATAATGCTTTATAACCTTCAATTGGACTATATCCGTAAATTAACATAATAATTGCCCCTGCAATTAATCCAATAAATACGGAAGCAAATGGAACGATGATATTAAATAGACGATTTGATATCATGTCTCCTCACCTACTCTTTCTTCCACACTACCTGCCATTAATAAACCTAATTGCTGTTCATTTGTTTCACTCGGTTTGACATCAGCTACAATTTTACCATCAAAAAGAACGACGATACGGTCACTCACATTTAATATTTCATCTAATTCGAATGAAACGAGTAAAACGGCTTTTCCATTATCGCGTTCTTCGATTAATTTTTTATGAATAAACTCAATCGCTCCAACATCTAATCCCCGTGTTGGCTGTGCTGCAATTAAAAAGTCTGGTGAACGATCTACTTCACGACCGATAATGACTTTTTGTTGGTTTCCACCAGAAAGCGCACTCGTCTTCGTATGGATGGACGGTGTACGTACATCATACTCATCGACGATTTCCTTCGCATATTGATCAATTTTTTCATATTTTAATAATTTATATTTAGAATACGGTTCTTTGTAGTAAGATTGTAAAACAATGTTCTCAGATACTGGAAAATCTAATACGAGTCCCATTTTTTGTCTGTCTTGTGGGATATGTCCTAATCCCATTTCCGTTACTTTTCGTGGCGATAACTTCGTAATTGGTCTTCCATTTAAAGAGATTGAACCGGATTCAACTTTTCGTAGTCCAGCTATTGCTTCAATTAATTCTGTTTGTCCATTTCCGTCGACACCTGCGATACCAACAATTTCATTTGCACGTACCTCTAAGTTTAATCCTTTTACTGTCGGTACATTTCGCGTATCATTTACATGTAAATTTTCCACTTCCAATACGACTTCCTGAGGGTTAGCTTCTGTTTTTTCTGTTTTGAAACTAACAGCTCGTCCAACCATTAATGCTGCCAATTCATCAACTGTTGTATCCGCAACATTGACCGTACCAATTCCTTCCCCTTTACGAATTACCGTACAGCGGTCACATGTTTGCATAATTTCTTTTAATTTATGAGTAATTAATATAATCGATTTACCTTCTTTTACTAGCGATTGCATAATTTCAATCAGTTCATCAATTTCTTGTGGTGTTAATACAGCAGTCGGTTCATCAAATATAAGTACATCTGCACCACGGTATAACATTTTTAAAATTTCTACCCTTTGTTGCATTCCAACCGAAATATCACGAATTTTCGCTTTCGGATCTACCCTTAACCCATATCGGTCAGATAATTCTTGAACTTCTTTTTCCGCTTTTCTTAAATCTATTTTAACACCTTTTTTCGGTTCACTTCCCAATATAATGTTTTGTGTAACCGTAAAAGGCTCTACTAACATAAAATGTTGGTGTACCATTCCAATTCCTAAATCATTTGCGATATTTGGATTTGTAATGTGTACTTTTTCACCTTTAATTTTAATTTCACCGCGTTCTGGTTGATACAATCCAAATAATACGTTCATTAAAGTGGATTTTCCTGCACCATTTTCGCCTAATAGAGCATGAATTTCACCTTTTTTAACTTGTAATGTTATATTATTATTTGCTACAACCCCTGGAAATTCCTTACGAATATCTAACATTTCAATAACGTAATCCACCGCGTTCTTCACCCCTTCACACAAATAACTGTGTTAAACGATATGTAAGAAAAAGGAGCTAGAGTATTTACTAGCTCCTCTCTTATTATAGCGATTCTTCAAATTCTTTTAACTCGTCACGAGTTTTTGGAACATCCACATCGCCAGATTTAATTTTTTCTTCCCACTCTTTTACAGCTTCACGAATTTCATCAGTAAATGCTTCTTCATTCGTATCAGCTACAGAAACACCTTCATCTTCTAATCCAAATACTAATGTTTCTCCACCTGGGAATTCTCCATTCATTGTTTCATTTGCAACTTCATGAACTGCAATGTCTACACGTTTCACCATAGATGTTAACGTAACACTAGCAGATTTATCTTCATTAAGTCCTTCTTCATATTGGTCGCGGTCTACACCGATCACCCATACTTCACGATCTGCATCATTTTGTTTAATGTCTTTTGCTTCAGCGAAAGCACCGTTACCAGTGTTTCCTGCTGCATGATAAATAATATCGATTCCATCATTAAACATGTTTGAAGCGATTAATTTTCCTTTATCTACTGCGTTAAAGTCTTCCGCATATTGAATTTTCACTTCAATATCAGGGTTTACTGATTTCGCTCCTGCAACAAATCCTACTTCAAATTTACTAATTAAATCAGATTCCACTCCACCGATGAAACCTAATTTATCTGTTTCTGTTTTCATTGCCGCAACTACACCTGCTAAGAATGAACCTTCATGTTCAGCAAATGTAATACTTGTAATATTGTCAGCCTCTTCTGCAACTGTATCAATAATTGCAAAGTAGTTGTCCGGATTTTGTGATGCAATTTCTTCTACAGCATCTTGTAATAAAAACCCAACACCGTAAACTAAATCAAAATCATTTTTCACTAAACGGCTAAAGTTCGGCATATAATCACTATCATCTTCTGATTGTGCATAATCAAAACCGTCCGCACCTTTTTCTTTACCGTGCTCTTCACCCCAAGCGTTTAAACCTTCCCATGCAGATTGGTTAAACGATTTGTCATCAATACCACCAGTATCTGTAACCATTGCTATTGAAAAATCATCAGTGGACTCACCGTTATTTCCATTTGCATCCTTGTTACCATCATTACTATTGTTATTGTTCGAACCACCACATGCAGCTAAAAACATGCTTAAAACTAAAATTAATCCTAATGATAATAAAAACTTTTTATTTTTCATTGTTCTCCTCCATTTTCGTTATTAGCGCAAAACAGATGTCATTTCCCCCCTTTTCTATGAATGTATGTAAACTTTATGTTAGTAATATAGCAATTTTATATTACTAAAATTAATATAGCATTTATTGAAACTTTTTTGAACTCTTATTCTAGTTATTTATGAACTTTTTTCATCATTCTTTTCAATTAAAACCATACGAGGCTTATTTCCTTCATATGGACCCACAATATTCCTCTCTTCCATCATATCAATTAAACGTGCTGCTCGCGTATATCCTATTCGAAATTTTCTTTGTAACATGGATACACTAGCACTTTGCATTTCGACAATTAATTGTACCGCCTCTTCAAATAATTCATCTTCTACATCCGACAAAGTTTCTGATGGTTCTTCTGGAATCATTTCTTCTTCGTATTGAACATTTTGTTCATTCTTACAATGTGTGACAATTCTTTCCACTTCATCGTCTGATAAAAATGCTCCTTGGACTCGGATTGGTTTAGACATCCCTACAGGAATATAGAGCATGTCCCCCCTACCAAGTAATTTCTCTGCTCCACCAATATCAAGGATCGTTCGTGAATCGACTTGTGATGACACACTAAATGCAATACGAGATGGGATATTCGCTTTAATCACCCCTGTAATGACGTCAACAGAGGGTCTTTGTGTCGCAATAATTAAATGAATTCCCGCGGCTCTAGCCATCTGTGCTAATCTTGTAATGGCATCTTCAACATCGTTAGAAGCAACCATCATTAAATCGGCTAACTCATCGACTAAAACGACGATATATGGTAATGGCTGTACCTTCTCATCTGATAATTCATTTTGTTTTCGAATATAACTATTATAACTTTCTAAATTTCTTGTACCTGTGTCGGAAAACAATTCATATCGATGTTCCATTTCAACGACAATTTTTCGTAATGCAACAGATGCTTTTTTTGGATCTGTAACGACCGGTGTTAATAAATGAGGGATACCATTGTACACATTTAATTCTACTTTTTTTGGATCAATCATCATCATTTTTACTTCATCAGGTGTTGCACGCATTAAAATAGATGTAATAATTCCGTTTATGCAAACACTTTTACCACTACCTGTTGCCCCAGCAATGAGTAAATGAGGCATTTTATTTAATTCCCCTTGCACGACATTCCCAGATATATCTTTCCCTAATGCAAATAATAACTTTTTCTCATGCACATTCGATACATCTAATACTTCACGTAGTGATACGGGTGCAACATCACTGTTTGGCACTTCAATTCCTACAGCAGATTTACCTGGAATAGGTGCCTCAATTCGAATATCTTGTGCCGCTAAAGCTAACGCAATATCATCTTGTAAGTTTACAATTTTACTTACTTTTACTCCTGCTTCAGGATGTACTTCATACTTTGTCACTGCGGGACCGACATGTGCCTTCGTTATTTTCGCCCGAACCCCAAAACTATCAAACGTTTCTTCTAGTAACTTTACCGTGCTTTGAATTTGAGATTTTTCTTTTTGCTGTGTATGTTTAACCGGTTCTGCAAGCAACGATACTGGTGGCAATGTATAATCTTCATTTGTTACATTCGGCACAGAAAAGGAAGCATCATCTTGTTCTTCTAGTACATCTTCCATTAATTGCACTTCTAATTGTCCATGCTCTGTTTCTTCAAAACTATATGCTACATCAACTACATCTTCTTCCACTGGAGAAGGTATTTTTTCAATCTCTTCTTTCTTTTTCAACTTTTTATCTTGCTGCTTTTGGCGATTTTCACTAATTTTTTCTGTCGTTGTCGAAAATATACGTTTAAAAAACATACCGACCTGATCAAACGTAATATTTAACATGAAAAATATACCGATTAAAATGGCGAAAATAGCAATCATTTTCGCTCCAGCCAATGAAAACAAAAACTTTGTCACTACTAATAAAATGGCTCCAATGAAGCCGCCACCTAATAGTGCGTACGTTCCTGTTCCATTTACATAACTCGTATATTGAGTCCATGTTTCTTTAAAAACGTCTATATTTTTTATGTCAAATGGTAACATTTGAAAGGATTGAATATGGGTAAACAATAATAACCCTAAAAAGAATATATAAAAGCCTACTTTACGCTTCGTAAAAAAATTGGGGTATGCTCTTTTAAATAATAAATACAACCCTATCACAAATATGGCGATGGATAATACGAAATACCATATTCCTAAAAAGAATCGGAAAAAGTTTTCTAAAGTTGCCGGAATAAATCCATCACTTATAATAGATGCTCCGCTACCAAAAATCGCGATAAAAATTAATAACAAACCGACCAATTCATGGCGAAGCAGTCGGGTTTCTTTCTTTTTTGATTTTCGTTTCGTTTTCGTTTTTTTTCTTGCCAACTTCTTTCACCTCTATAACATATGGAGAATATTTCTTACGTTCCCCTTAAACAATTGATTCTAGTATATCATACTATGAAGATGTCGTAGACCGTTTACAAACAAAAAGAAGTTAGAATAAAAGGATCTTTTATTCCTTTTACTCTAACTTTCTTTATGCCATTCTACTAAATATAAGCGGAAGTTTTATTTAATTCGAATGCTTCATGTAAAGCATTGATTGCTAATTTCAATTGATTATTTTCTACTAATACCCAAATGGTCGTATGACTATCAGCAGATTGTAATACTTTCACATCGTTTTTCGTTAATGCTGTCGTTATTTTTGCAGCAACTCCAGGTATTCCTGTCATCCCAGCTCCAACCGCAGATACTTTTGCACAATGTTCAACGACAGTCACTTTAAAACCTTTTTCTTCTAGCAGTTGTACCGCTTTTTTAGCAACATCATTCGACACAGTATATACAACTTTCGTTGGTGACATATTAATAAAGTCTACAGATATATTCGCATCTGCCATCGTTTGAAATATCGTTGCTTGCGATTGAATATCATTTTCCTTAATTGGAATATTCAGTTGAGCAATTTCATCAATATGTGCAATACCAGTTACGAGGCGATCTGGAATATCAACTCCCATTTCCTTCGTTCGAGACGATGTGATGAGTGTACCAATATGATCTGAGTATGTTGAACGAATTCGAATTGGAATTTCCGCTTGCATTGCAATTTCCACTGCCCGTGGATGGATAACCTTTGCACCTTGATAAGCTAGATTAGAAGTTTCTGCATATGTGACGACATCGATAATCCGGGCTGAATCGACCACCCGTGGATCAGCTGTCATCATCCCTTCCACATCTGTAAAAATATCTACAGATTCCGCTTGTAATGATGCACCAAATGCAACCGCAGTCGTATCACTACCACCACGGCCAATCGTCGTAATATCGCCTGATTCTGTCCTACCTTGGAATCCTGCAACAACGACAACATCATGATCCATTAGTTCATGTTTAATCCGATCTGGTTTTACTTTTTTTATTTTTGCTTCTGTAAATTCATCGTTCGTTATTAAACCAGCTTGTGCACCAGTGAGCGCTGTAGCATTCAACCCATTTTGTTGTAGTTCATTAGATAATACTACAGAGGCAATCGTTTCTCCACACGACATCAACATATCTAACTCACGTTTTGCATGGATTGATTTCTCTTTATAATCGACCATTTTTAATAACGTATCTGTTGCATATGGATCGGGATTTCTACCTAAAGCTGAAACAACTACCACTAGTTTATTACCAGCGTCTAATCCACGCTTAATTTGTTTGATAACATGTGTTCGATTTTCTTTTGTCTGTACAGAAGTTCCACCAAATTTTTGAACTAATATTTTCATTCTATAATCAAACCTTTTCTTTAAACAATTTTATTTTTTACTAAAGTTTCTGCAATTTGTACTGTGTTCCATGCAGCACCTTTTACTAAGTTATCTGATACAATCCACATATGGAAACCATTTTTATGGTCTACATCTTTACGAATACGACCGACAAAAACTTCTTTCTTATCTGTCGCACTCAATGGTGTCGGATATGTTTGTGTTGCTGGATCATCTTCTAACATTAATCCTTCACCTTGTTTAATTGCTTCTTTAATCTCGTCTACAGATACTTCATTATCCGTCTCAATATAGACGCTTTCAGAGTGAGACGTAAATACTGGCAGACGGACACATGTTGCTGCAACTTGTAAATTTGCATCTCCCATAATTTTCTTCGTCTCGTTCATCATTTTCCATTCTTCTTTTGTATAACCATCTTCATCAAACACATCAATTTGTGGAAGTGCGTTAAATGCAATTGGGAAATGACGTTTATCCGAACCTGCTGGTAAAACATTTGCTTCCATTTCCTCTCCTGCTAAACGTTGCCCAGTTTGTTTTGTTAACTCTTGTTCAGCAGCTAAACCAGCACCTGATACAGCTTGGTATGTCGAAACGATAATACGTTTTAAACCAAATTTATCTTGAATTGGTTTTAATGCTGCCACCATTTGAATCGTTGAACAGTTCGGGTTTGCAATAATTCCTTTATGGTTTTCTAGATGTTCAGGGTTCACTTCTGGAACTACTAAAGGTACATTTTCATCCATTCGGAAGTGACTCGTATTATCCACAACAACGGCACCATGTTTTACCGCTTCCGGTGCTAATTTTTCAGAAATAGAGCCTCCTGCAGAGAAAAATGCAATATCAATATTTTTAAAACTATCTGCTGTAGCTTCTTCTACCGTTATCTCTCTATCTTGAAAATTAACTTTAGTCCCTGCCGATCTTTTAGACGAAAGTAATTTCAATTCGTTAATCGGAAATAAGTTTTCCGATAAATAATGTACAATTTTCTGTCCTACTGCTCCAGTTGCTCCAACAACTGCAACATTGTATTGTTTTTCATTAGCCATGTAATTAAAATTCCCCTTCCAAAATCATCTTAATCTTATCCTAAAGTTCATTTTAACATATTTTTTCTTGAATTCGAATAAAACATTTTAATTATTTTATTATTTTGTCAATTAAATTCATAAATAATTAAAATATTTGCTATGATAACATACAGTAAAATAAAAATTTTTGCGACGACTATACGCATGAAAAATATGAATTTGGATAATAGAAATGGTGACAAATAACGAGCCACACGATATGAAATTGAGTTGAATTAATATCATTAATATATATAAAATGGAGTTGATAGATGACCTTATCCATCAACCCCATTTATTGTATAATTCTACTTGTTCTAATTAATTCGTTATTTCGTCTCTGACATAATGACGGCCTTTGAATATTTCCCAGTAAAAATATGTTCGATTACTTCATTGATCATCGTATGGTCCACTTGATCAATTCCCTTTAATAATTCGTCTAATGTTCGATGTTTTTTTAATAATAATTCATTTCTTCCATTACGACTCATTCTACTATTCGTACTTTCAGAACCTAATACTAAATTTCCTTTTAACTGTTCCTTCTTGTTATGAAATTCTTTTTCCATTAAACCATTTTTCTTTATATCTTCAATCGTATCGATTATTGTCTCTTCTAATAATGGAAGTTGCTCTTTATTCGTTCCAGCATAAATACCTAAAACACCACTATCTAAATAAGCAGAATGATAAGAGAAGACAGAATAGGCTAAACCACGTTTTTCACGAACTTCCTGAAACAATCTAGAACTCATCCCATTCCCTAAAGCACTATTTAATACCATTAATGCGGGCATACGTTCATCATCTACTGCGATTCCTCGAAAACCAAAACAAGCATGTGCTTGCTCAATTTCTTTATGTTTCACAATCGTATCAAATATCATGGTTGGCTTTGTTCGTTCCATCAGTTGTGATTGTTGTTCAAATTGGTCGAATAATTGTTCGACTGTTTGAATAAATGTAACATCCACATTTCCAGCAATGGAAATAACGACATTTTCCGGAACGTAACATTCTTTTCTATAATCTTGTAATGATTTTTTCGTAAAGGAACGAACGAGTGCTTCTGTACCAATAATCGGACGACCTAACGGATGATTGCCAAAGTTTGCTTTTGCTAATAAATCGTGCACATGACTATCTGGTGAGTCTTCATACATTTTAATCTCTTCTAAAACGACTTTTTTTTCTCGCTCTATTTCGTCTTCTGGAAAAACAGAATGGAAAAACATGTCAGCAAGCACTTCCATTGCATATACTTTATATGTATCTAACACCCTCGCATAATAACATGTATATTCTTTAGATGTAAAAGCATTTACTTGCCCACCAATTGCATCAAAACTTTCCGCTATTTCTTGTGCACTTTTTGTTTTTGTTCCTTTAAAAAACATATGTTCCAAAAAGTGTGAAATCCCACCATTCGTTTCAGATTCATATCTTGAACCTGTTCCTACCCATACTCCCATAGTAACTGACCGTACAGTAGGTATATTTTCTAAAACGATGCGTACACCGTTCCTACATGTATATGTTTCAATCATAAATTCCCCTCCGATGTTCACCGTCATTCATCCATACATTTGTTTATCATATCAAAATTTATTCGAGTTGTTTCTTTCTTCATGCAAAATGTATAAAATAACGGATTATACGTTCATTTCTCTATTTATTACATCGTTATGTAACTCGGTTTATCATATCAAAAATGCGCATATTGTGCCAATCTATTGATTTATTCACGAAAGTTTCTAGTTCTGTATCATAAAGTTATGTTTTTATTTTTACCCATAAAAAATGGTGCCAGTGGATTTCCACGAACACCGTATATAGTAAAGTCCATTAAAAAAGAAACTGGATTTCCAGCTTCTCTCTTTTACTTTGATTTTAATTGTTCTTTATTTTCACGTTCTTCTTGTAATACATCTTTACGTGATAAATTGACTCGACCTTGGTTATCGATTTCTTTCACTTTAACCATAATCTTATCGCCAAGATCTACAACATCTTCTACTTTATTCGTACGTTTATCTTGTAATTGCGAAATATGAACTAATCCTTCTTTTCCTTTAAACAACTCAACGAATGCACCGAATTTTTCAATTCGTTTGACTGTTCCTAAATAAATTTGTCCTACTTCTACTTCACGAACTAAATCTTCAATAATCTTTTTCGCTTGGTCATTCATTTCTTCTTCTGTAGATGAAATAAATACTGTTCCATCTTGTTCGATGTCAATTTTTACGCCAGTTTCCTCAATGATCTTATTGATTTGTTTTCCACTCGGTCCAATGACATCACGAATTTTATCTGGATTAATATGCATCGTTAAAATTTTCGGTGCATATGGTGATAATTTCGATTTTGGCTCATTAATCGTTGCTAACATAGAGTTTAAAATGTGAAGACGACCAATTTTCGCCTGTTCTAATGATTCTTGTAAAATTTCCTTCGATAATCCATCAATTTTAATATCCATTTGGATTGCTGTAATACCTTTTTCAGTTCCAGCAACTTTAAAGTCCATATCTCCTAAAGCATCTTCTAAACCTTGGATATCCGATAAAATTGAATAATCATCACCTGTTTTAACTAACCCCATTGCAATACCTGCTACAGGTGCTTTAATTGGTACTCCTGCATCCATCATTGCTAATGTTCCTGCACAAATACTCGCTTGGGAAGAAGAACCATTCGATTCTAATACTTCCGATACGACACGTACTGTATATGGAAATTCTGTTTCTGATGGGATTACTTTTTCTAATGCTCTTTCCCCTAATGCCCCGTGTCCAATTTCACGACGGCCTGGCGCACGAATTGGACCAACTTCTCCAACACTATATTGTGGGAAGTTATAGTGATGCATAAAACGTTTCGACTCTTCTAAATCTAATCCATCTAAAATTTGTACATCACCAAGTGCTCCTAATGTACATACACTTAATACTTGAGTTTGTCCACGTGTAAATAGACCTGATCCATGTGTACGAGGTAATAATCCAACACGAGAAGATAACGGACGAATTTCGTCTGTTTTACGACCATCTGGACGTACTTTTTCTTCTGTTATTAAACGACGTACTTCATCTTTTAACATATCGTCTAATGTTAATTTCACGTGTTTCAATACATCTTCTTCTGCATCTTCATACTGTGCTAATGTTTCTTCTTTTACTTGTTCAATCGCATCTTCACGTGCATG
This sequence comes from Pseudogracilibacillus sp. SO10305, assembly GCF_037072005.1. Taxonomy (NCBI): domain Bacteria; kingdom Bacillati; phylum Bacillota; class Bacilli; order Caryophanales; family Bacillaceae; genus Pseudogracilibacillus; species Pseudogracilibacillus sp. SO10305. The sequence continues at coordinate 158,541 of NZ_JAXHDE010000001.1, forward strand.
TTTCTCTTCTACTTGAATTGCTTTTGTTAAAGCATTTTTTGCTTTTGTTTCAACTTCTGTTTTAATTGCTGGATCGATTTCGAATAATTCAATTGCTGTCTTTTCTTTTCCTGCTTGTTCCACGATTTCTTCTTGGAAAGCAACTAAGCGGGCAATTTCTTCATGTGCGAACATAATAGCATCTAAAACAGTCGCTTCAGAAATTTCATTTGCTCCTGCTTCCACCATATTTATTTCGTCCTTCGTTCCAGCAACTGTAAGTTCTAAATCACTTTGTGCTTGCTGTTCAATAGATGGATTAATAATAAATTCCCCATCGACTATTCCAACATTAATACCAGCAATTGGTCCGTTAAAAGGAATATCTGAAATTGATAAAGCAATAGATGATCCAATCATCGCAGCAATTTCAGATGAACAATCTTGGTCTACACTCATCACTGTACTAATAACTTGAACTTCATTTCTGAACCCTTCAGGAAAAAGTGGACGAATTGGGCGGTCAATTAAGCGTGATGCTAAAATGGCCTTTTCGCTCGGTCTACCTTCACGTTTAATAAATCCTCCAGGAATTTTACCAACTGCGTATAATTTCTCTTCATAGTTTACTGTTAAAGGAAAGAACGGTAAGTCTTTTGGTTCTTTGGAAGCCGTTGCGACAGATAGTACAGATGTGTCTCCATAATGTACCATACAAGCACCATTTGCTTGTTTTGCCAATTCGCCAACTTCAACCGTTAATTTATTTCCATTAATCGTAGTAGAGAATACTTGCTTGTTTTCTACCATCTTTATTTGTACCCCTTTCAAATGAACATATTACAATTTTTACACTTTAAGTAACGATTAATTATTATGTTCATTTTTTATAAAAACATCTTTTTTTATGCATTTCATTTATGAAAAAAAGCAGGATTTCTCCTGCTTCTTACATTATCTACGTAATCCAAGTTTTTGAATCACTTCACGGTAACGTGTAACGTCTTTTTTACGTAAATAGTTTAATAAGTTACGACGCTTACCAACCATTTTTAATAAACCACGACGTGAATGGTGATCTTTTTTATGTGTACGTAAATGTTCGTTTAAATTATTAATTTCATTCGTTAAAATAGCGATTTGAACTTCTGGAGATCCAGTGTCATTTTCGTGTACTTTGAATTCGTTAATAATTTCATTTTTAACATCCTTTGAAATAGCCATATTGGCACCTCCTAATTTCTATATTATCCCCATCCCCCTAGCAAACGTCGGAGATACATTTTGCCAAGCGGAGGTTCTACCTTTATAGATTAACTTTTTTTCCATAAAAAAGCAAGGCATTTCGTTTAAATTTGGAAGTATTTTCGGATGTTTTTTTCATCTTCTGTTAATTGCGCAACAATTTCATCTACCCCGTTAAACTTTCTTTCTTCACGAACAAATGTCATCCATTCAACTGTAATCTGTTCACCGTATATATCTTCTTCGAAATCTAAAATATATACTTCCGGAGAAGGTTTCGGTAAATGATCATGAAATGTTGGTTTTACACCTAAATTCAACAACCCATAATACTTTTTCCCAGCTATATACACATAAACCCCATATACCCCTTGTTTAGGAAGTAATTTATCCTCTTCAATTTGTAAATTTGCCGTCGGAAAACCTATTTGCCTTCCTCGTTTATCTCCATCTACAACTATACCCGAAGTAAAATAAGGACGTCCTAATAGTTGATGTACTTTTTCTACATCCCCTTCTTTTAATGCTGCACGTATATTAGTTGAACTAATCTTTTCAGATGCATAGTTCACTTTATCTATGACTGTTACTTCTACTTCATTCGATAAAAATGTCTGTATATTATCCATATTCCCTGCACCTTTATGACCAAAAGTATAGTCAAAGCCTGCAACTAGATGTTTAATATGTAACCCCTCTATGAAATGCTCTATAAATTGAGCAGGACTTAATTGGGAAAGTTCTTTATTAAACGTAATAATATATAAATAATCGACATCTAATTCAGATAAAAATGCTTCTTTTTCATTTACAGTCGTTATATAGTGAACTGTTTCTTTGCCCTTTTTCAGTACGACAGATGGGTGAGGAAAAAACGTAATAACAGCACTTTTTAATTGTTTTTCCTTTGCCTTTTGCACAGCTGTTTGAATCACTGCTTGATGGCCTTCATGAATTCCATCAAAAAAACCAATTGCTGCAACAGATGGACTTATTTTTTCTTTTTCCAAATTATGAGGATATGTTAATTGTATCGTTTCCATTCTTTCACCTACTTATGCAAATTAAACACTCGAACTGGCTTAATTAAATTTGGATGATTTGGATGGATTTCGTATATTGCCAATAATTTCTGTTCATACATCATTGCAAACGGGTCGTTTGTCATTATGTCTGATGGCTTCGGAAACTTTTGACCTTGTAATACACGATCCTTCATTTTTTCATCTACACTATAATGATATAGATGACGAACTGCTTTTTCAACTGGTAAGAGCATGGATGGAATATTGTTTTCGTCTATTTTCCGTTCAATTTCCTCAAATGTGATCGTTTCATCTAGATGAAATCCATCTGTTTCCATTCGTTTTAAAAAAGACATATGTGCGGGATACCCTAACGCTTTCCCTATATCAACAGATAACGTTCGAATGTATGTCCCTTTTGAACAAGTTACTTTTATACGAAATGGGTTAGTAATCAGCCCGTTTGAATGTAGATGCTCTATATTATATATCATCACTTTTCGTTCTGGGCGCTCAATTTCAATGTTTTCTCGTGCATATTCATATAATTTTTTCCCATTTACTTTAATTGCAGAATACATTGGTGGGATTTGTATAATTTCTCCAGTAAATGATGCAAGTACTTGTCTAATTTCTTCCTCTGTTGGAACAGAATCTAATGTTTTCTCTTCAACCGTTTCCCCATCCGCATCTTCTGTCGTCGTGCTTCTTCCTAAAAACACATCTGCAATATATTGTTTATGTAAAGGTAATAAAAACGAAATAATTTTCGTCGCTTCTCCAACACAAATTGGTAATACACCTTCCACTGAAGGGTCTAATGTACCGGTATGACCCACTTTTTTCGTTTGTAGCATTCGTCTTATTTTCATCACACAATCATGAGACGTCATTCCTTTTGGCTTATATAAAGGTATTATTCCATGCATCTTGCCTCAGCCTTTCTCCACTATAATTAAAAAAAGGCTAAGGATAGTCGGAAAATAATAGAAGTAAAAAGAAATATCTCTATACTATTTCTCTTTATCATTTACATTTTCCCGCTATTTCCTCAGCCCACACATACGCATTCATCTATATATTAATCATTGTTTAATTGACGTAAAATTGCATCGATGCGATTTCCATATTCATGAGCTTCATCAAATTTAAATGAAATCTCAGGTACTTTTCGTAAACGAATACGACGGCCCACTTCTGTACGAATAAACCCACTCGCTTTTGAAAGTCCAATTAAGGATGCCTCTTTTTCCGCCTCGTCTCCATATACAGAAATATATACGGTTGCAATTTGTAGGTCATTTGTTAAATCAACATCTGTTACAGTAACAAAACCAACTCGCGGATCTTTAATTTTTTGATTAATAATCTCTCCAAGTTCCTTTTTCATCTGTTCTGCTACTCGATTTGTACGCATATTATCCATTTATTATCACCCTTTCTTCACGAATGTGAGGGATATATTTATCGTGTCCATATTTATCTTTTAGTATAAACTAAATTAGAAGTGTGTAAAGCACCATCACAAAAAAATACAATTGGCCATACACATTTTCTATATAAATAAATATGTCCGACGATCAAAACAAGTACGCAATTTATAATGGATAAATATTTGTAATTGTTCGTTCCACTTCAGGGTTTTGATCTATAAAACGTATAACTTGTTGAATTACTTTTTCTGCATGTACATATTCATTCGATACAGTTGCAATCCCTAATTTTGTACGTTGCCATAAATCTTCAAATTCAATTTCCGCAATTGAAACATTGAATTCGTTTTGTACTCGCTTCGTTATACGTTTTACGATCGATCGCTTTTCTTTCAGAGATTGTACATCATAAATCATGTATTCAACTTCTGCATAGACGACCATTATCGTTCAATCTCAACCATTTCAAATGCTTCTATGATATCACCTGTTTTTATGTCATTGAAATTTTTCACAGTAATCCCACATTCGTATCCAGCATCTACTTCTCGTACATCATCTTTAAAACGTTTTAGTGCTAATAATTCACCTTCAAATAAGACGATACCATCACGAATAATTCGCACACTAGAATTACGTGTAATTTTTCCGTCTGTTACAAAGCTACCAGCAATCGTTCCAATCTTGGACACTTTAAATGTTTCTCGAACTTCTGCTTGACCAACAACTTGTTCTTCAAATTCCGGATCTAATAATCCTTTCATCGCTTGTTCCATTTCTTCGATTGCTTTATAAATTACACGGTGTAAACGTACATCTACCTTTTCTGATTCTGCCGCTTTTTGTGCATTTACGTCTGGACGAACGTTAAAACCAATAACAATCGCATTTGATGCAGAAGCTAAAATAATATCTGATTCATTAATCGCTCCAACACCTGTATGAATAATATTGATGTTTACTGTTTCTACTTCAATTTTACGTAACGAAGAAGCTAACGCTTCAGCAGATCCGTTTACATCGGCTTTAATAATCACATTCAGGTCTTTCATTTCACCTTGTTTAATTTGTTCAAATAAATCATCTAAACTAATCTTAGCTTGTGAACCACGACTTTCAATAATGTGTTGTTGTTGTCTAGATTCACCAATTTGACGTGCTTGACGCTCATCTCGGAATACTAGAAACTGGTCTCCAGCTTGTGGCACACCATTTAACCCTGTAATTTCTACCGGTGTAGAAGGCCCTGCCTCTTCAATACGTTTACCAAGGTCATTTACCATAGCACGAACTCTTCCGTACGTATTTCCTACAACGATTGGATCTCCAACATGTAATGTACCTTCTTGTACTAATAAACTTGCAACAGATCCACGACCTCTGTCTAACTGTGCATCGATTACTGTACCGAATGCTACTTTATTCGAGTTAGCTTTTAATTCTTCCATTTCAGCTACGAGTAAAATCATTTCTAATAAATCATCAATACCCTCGCGTTTCTTTGCAGAAATTGGTACGAAAATAGTGCTTCCGCCCCAATCCTCAGGAATTAACTCATATTCTGTTAATTCTTGCATGACACGATCAGGATTTGCCGCTTCTTTATCCATTTTATTGACAGCAACAATAATTGGAACATCTGCTGCTTTCGCGTGATTTAATGCTTCTACTGTTTGTGGCATAACGCCATCATCTGCTGCAACCACTAAAATTGCGATATCTGTTACTTGTGCCCCACGTGAACGCATGCTCGTAAAAGCTTCGTGTCCAGGTGTATCTAAAAATGTAATCTTTTTATCGTTTACTTCTACTTGATATGCACCGATATGTTGTGTAATTCCACCAGCTTCTCCATCCGTAACTTTAGAATGGCGAATGGAATCTAATGTTGTTGTTTTTCCGTGGTCAACGTGCCCCATAATTGTTACGACAGCAGGACGTTCCACTAAATCTTTTTCTTTATCTTCTTTTCGATATTTATCAAAGTCTGTATCTTCTAAAATAATTTCTTTTTCAACGGTAACATTGTAATCGCTACAAATTAATTCAACCGTATCATCATCTAAATCTTGGTTTTTATTCGCCATAACACCTAAAAACATTAATTTTTTAATGATTTCTGATACATCTTTGTTTAGTTTTTCTGCTAATTCATTCACTGTTAATGTATCATGATAAACGATATGTTCCGGTGTTTTTTTCTTTTCCACTTTTACTTCTTGATGTGCTTGTTTTTGATGACGTTTTTCTTTTTTATTCATCTTTTTCTTTTTGTTCTTTTTATCTTTATGTTGTGTTTGTTTCGTTTCATTTTTTTGTTTTTCCATTTTTTTCGCTTCTTTCACTGGAGCTTGTTTTTTCTGGAACATTTCATCCAATTTCTCTCTCGTTTCCTTAGAAATTGAAGACATATGGTTACTTACTTCAATATTCAATCCTTGTAACTTTTCAATAACTTCTTTACTTGAAAGATTATTTTCTTTTGCATATTCATAAACTCTCATTTTACCCATACGTTCACCCCCAAAAATATTTATGAAAGTAGTGTGCGTATTTTTTTGGCAAAACCATTATCTAAAATAGCTATAGCAACACGCTCGGATTTTCCGATTGCATGACCTAACGTATATCGGTCATCTACCTCCATATAAGGTACTTGATATGTTGTGCATTTATCTTGTAATTTTTTTTTCGTCTGGTCGCCAACATCATCGGCTATTAATAATAACGAAACTTTTCCAGCCTGAATATCTTTAATTATTAATTCTTCACCGGTCGTTATTTTTCTAGCCCGATTTGCTAACCCAACGAGATTCAAATAATTACTTTTCATGTTCCTGGTCCTTTGCTAAATCCAATAATTGTTCATAAATTGTCGGATCAATTTTCACTTGAAACGTTTTTTCTAACACACGGTCTGCTTCTGCCTTACGAACAATCGTTTCATCTATCGTCATGTAAGCACCACGACCATTTTGTTTTCCAGTCGGATCAATAAATACGTCGCCTTCTTTATTGCGTACGATACGAATCATCGCTTGTTTCGGTTTCATTTCTTGTGTCACAATACATTTTCGTTGAGGTGTTTTTTTGTTTTTCCGCATCGTATTATCCTCCTTGTATATTATAAATCAAGTAAAAAATCGTCTTCTTCGTCTTCCTTTACCTCTTCTGAGTCAAAAAAAGTATCTTCGTCACGTAATAATCCTTCCTCACGTGCTACTGTTTCACTCTTAATATCGATTTTCCATCCTGTTAATTTTGCAGCTAATCGTGCATTTTGACCACGTTTCCCAATAGCTAAAGATAATTGATAGTCAGGTACGATGACTGTCGTTGAGTTTTCTTCTTCATCGACAATTACTTTTAATACTTTGGATGGACTTAATGCATTTGACACATATATAACAGGATCTTCTGACCATTCCACAATATCAATTTTTTCTCCGTTTAACTCATCCACAACTGCTTGTACACGTTGTCCTTTCGGTCCAACACAAGAACCGACTGGGTCAATCTCTTCGTCACTAGCATAAACAGAAATTTTCGAACGATCCCCAGCTTCACGTGAAATGGATTTCACTTCTACAATCCCACCATAAATTTCCGGTACTTCCATTTCAAATAAACGTTTTAATAAGCCTGGGTGTGAACGTGAAATATAAATTTGTGGACCTTTATTCGTATTTTCAACTTTTGTGACATACACTTTAATTCGATCATGTACATGATATTCTTCCGTCACAATTTGTTCCTGCTTTGCTAATTTTGCTTCAATTTTTCCTAAATCAACATATACATAATTTGGATCTACACGTTGAATAATTCCTGTCATAACATCATCTTCACGGTCTTGGTATTCACTGAAAATAATACCTCTTTCCGCTTCTCTTACACGCTGTGTAACCACTTGTTTCGCAGCCTGTGCAGCGATACGACCAAAGTTCTTCGGTGTTACCTCAATTTCCACGATGTCGCCAATATTATATTGTAAATTAATTTCTCGTGCTTCTTCTAAAGTAATTTCTTCCTGTTCGTCTTCTACTTCTTCCACTACTGTTTTTTGTGCATAAATATCCATTGCACCTTTTTCTTCATCAAATAAGACAGAAACATTGTTTGCTGATTTAAAATTCTTCTTGTATGCAGAAATTAACGCTGCCTCTAATGCTTCTAATAATACTTCTTTATCGATTCCCTTTTCTTCTTCTAAAAGGTTAATCGCTTGGAACAACTCACTGCTCACTTTTACATCCCCCTCTATAATTTAACAGCAAGTCTAGCTTTTGCAACCTTATCAAAAGGAATCTCTACTTGCTTTTTACGATGTTTAAATTGATATTCAATAGTAATAACTTCATTTTCAAAACTTAATAATGTACCGACAAACTCTTTCTCACCTTCGATGTGTACATATAATGATACGTAAATATGTTCACCAACGTGATTTTGAAAATCCTCTTTTGAAGTTAAAGGTCTTTCAGCCCCTGGTGAACTTACTTCAAGAAAATATGCCCCTTTTATCGGATCATGTTCATCTAATAATTCACTTACTTGCTCTGAAACGAGACTACATAGATTCAAGTCTACGCCACCACGTTTATCGATATAAATACGTAGAAAAAAGTCTTGTCCTTCTTTTACATATTCCATGTCAAATAAAGATAACTCATTTTCCTTTAAAACAGGTTCAATTAATTGTTTAACTTCTGCTAAAACGTCATTACTCAAATGTATTCCTCCTTCATCACTTAGTTTATGATGAGATTTTTGTTCTATTCAGTATTGTATCCTTATTCAATATAAAACCCTTGCCAGATAGATGGGCAAGGGAAAAAGTCTTTTGTATAGAAGAAAGAGTGGGAATCCCCACTCTTTCACGTCGAGTTATCATCAGTCTTTCATTATTATAACACAGGAATACACTGTTGACAATTGTTTTATTTCCATTTATCTTTCCCTAAAACAGTGATAGTTGGTTTTCTTCCTCCATTCCATCTAAGCATCCATGTGTATCTAAATATTGTAAAACTGTTTTAGATATTTTGCTTCGTTCACGTAAATCTTCTTTCGATAGGAACTCACCTTGTTCGCGAGCTTTTACAATATTTAACGCAGCATTTGTTCCTAATCCATCTACAGCATTAAATGGTGGAATTAAACTATCCCCTTCAACGATAAAATCTGTTGCACTAGAACGATATAAATCTACTTTTTGGAATGAAAAACCACGTATCCACATTTCATATGCAACTTCAAGCACTGTCATTAAGCTTCTTTCTTTCGGTGGTGCATCGTTTCCTTTTTCTTTAATTTCCGAAATTCGTTTTCTTAACGCTTCAGGTCCACGAACCATCGTGTCTAACTCAAAGTCCGCAGCCCGAATAGAAAAATATGCTGCATAAAAATAAATTGGATAATGCACTTTAAAATAAGCAATTCGAACAGCCATTAAAACATAGGCCGCAGCGTGTGCTTTCGGGAACATATATTTTATCTTTTTGCATGATTCGATATACCAATCTGGCACACCATTCTTTTGCATTTCTACTACCCACTCATCTTGTAATCCTCGGCCTTTACGGACAGATTCCATAATGGTAAATGCTAAAGATGCTTCTAAGCCTTGTTGCATTAAATACACCATAATATCGTCACGACAACCAATTACATCTCCAATTTCACATGTACCACTATTAATTAACTCTTGTGCATTTCCTAACCATACATCTGTACCGTGTGATAAACCAGAAATAATAACGAGTTCCGCAAATGTATTCGGCCTTGTTTCTTCTAACATTTGTCGAACAAAACTTGTCCCAAATTCCGGCACACCTAATGTTCCTGTGGCACAATCGATGTCTTCTGCCGTGACACCTAAAGGTGCTGGACTTGAAAAAATCCCCATTACTTCTTCATCGTCTAACGGAATCGTACTCGGTTCTATCCCACTTAAATCTTGTAACATACGAATGACAGTCGGGTCATCATGCCCGAGTATATCAAGTTTTAACAAGTTGTCTTCAATAGAACGATAATCAAAATGCGTTGTTTTCCATTCACTATTTCGATCATCTGCTGGGAATTGAATTGGTGTAAAATCATAAATTTCCATCTCATTCGGCACAACAATTATTCCACCAGGATGCTGCCCTGTCGTTCGTTTTACCCCTTCACAACCATGAACTAATCTATCTACCTCTGCACCTTTAAAATGGATGTTTTTATCACTTGAATACCCTTTTACATAACCATATGCAGTCTTAGTTGCAATAGTTCCAATGGTACCTGCACGGAATACATAATCTTCCCCAAATAATTCTTTCGTATAATTGTGTGCGTTTGGTTGATATTCCCCAGAGAAGTTTAAATCAATATCTGGAACTTTATCTCCTTTAAAGCCTAAAAACGTTTCGAACGGAATATCTTGTCCGTCTTTCTTTAATGATGTTGCGCATTTAGGACAATCTTTATCCGGTAAATCAAAGCCACTCGCATAAGAACCATCTGTGAAAAACTCATTATAGTGACAGTTTGTACAAACATAATGTGCTGGCAGTGGATTCACTTCCGTAATTTCAGTCATCGTAGCTACTAAGGAAGATCCAACAGAACCACGTGACCCTACTAAATAACCATCAATTAATGATTTTTTTACGAGTTTATGCGAAATTAAATAAATTACCGCAAATCCGTGTCCAATAATACTTTTTAATTCTTTTTCGATTCGTGCTTCCACAATTTCAGGTAGTGGGGTGCCATAAATATTTTCGGCTGTTTTATACGTTAAATTACGTACTTCCTCCTCCGCACCTTCAATTGTTGGCGTGTATAAATCTTTTTTAAGTGGAGCAATATCTTCAATCATGTCTGCAATTTGTTGACTGTTATCGACAACTAATTCATGCGCTTTTTCCATTCCTAAAAACTCGAATTGAACGAGCATTTCATTTGTCGTTCGAAAAGGTGTATTTGGTAATGTAACACGATTTAAAGGATTTCCTTTTTGTGATGCGATTAAAATTTCTCGATACAATTTTTCATGTTCGTCGATATAATGTGCATTACCTGTTGCAACGACTACTTTTCCAGTGTCTTCTCCTAGTTGAATCACTTTTTTAATTACTTCTAAAATTTGTGCTTCATTTTGTACTAATTCCCTCTCAATTAAATGGGAGTAATTATCCGGAGGTTGTATTTCTAAGTAATCGTAAAAATGCACCATATCTTTTACTTCTTCCACAGACTTCTGTAAACAAGCATCAAAAATTTCGCCTTGATCACATGCGGAACCGACCAAAATCCCTTCTCGTAATTTCCCTAATAATGAACGAGGAATTCGTGGCACGCGATAAAAATACTCTGTCAAAGATAAGGATACCAATTTATATAGGTTTTTTAAGCCTACTTCATTTTGGGCCAGTAATATTGCATGTGACGGACGTCCATGTTGGTAACTATCGCCTTCTCCCATATGATCATTTAATTGATTCATATTTATAATTTCTCTTTCCGCTAACTGTTCTACCAACTTCCAAAATAAATAACCCGTCGCTTCCGCATCGTAAATTGCTCGGTGATGTTGTGTTAGTTCTACATTAAAGTGTTTACATAATGTATTCAAGCGGTGATTTCCTATATTTGGCAGTAAAAACCTCGCTAATTCTAACGTATCAATGACAGGCGTGCTAATACGATCAATACCAATTTTACTATATCCTTGATTTAAGAAACCTATATCAAACGTAGCATTATGAGCAACTAATGTATCTTCACCGACCCACGCATGGAATTTCTTTAATACGTCTTCTACTTCTGGCGCTCCAACGAGCATATCATCTGTAATGCCAGTAATTTCAATAATTTTATCTGGTAGTGTACGGTGGGGATTAGCAAAGCTTTCAAAACGATCGATTATTTCACCTTTATGAATTTTCACTCCCGCAAGTTCTATAATAGTATCAAAAACAGAAGATAATCCCGTTGTCTCTACGTCAAACACAACATAGGTTTCATCACGTAACAATAAGTCTTGCGGATTGTAGGCAATTGGTACACCATCATCTACAATATTTGCCTCTAGACCATAAATTGCTTTGATGCCATGTTTCTTCGCTGCTGCATATGCTTCCGGAAACCCTTGCACGGCTGCATGATCTGTTATTGCTATTGCTTTATGTCCCCATTTTGCGGCTTGTTCCACTAATCTTCCTGGACTAACTACAGCATCTAATTGACTCATGGTCGAATGTGCGTGTAGCTCTACACGTTTTTTATCTTCTTCTGCATCGTCCATTCTTATTTTCACATCAACTTGTTCCACATCGTTTGCCATCATCGATAATTCATTTGAATACATATCTGTCTGCACACGTCCACGTGCTTTTATCCAAATCCCTGATTGTACGGATTGGAACATTTCTTCGTCCTCATCAGTGCGTGAAAACATTTTTATTTCTAGCGAATCTGTATAATCTGTCGCTTTAATAATTAATAAACTTCGTCCTGATCGTAATTTTCTTACTTCTACATTAAAAATATATCCCTGAACAGTAATTCGTCTCTCTTCTTCTATAATTTCTTCCATATGCACTGGTTCGTCTTTAATCGGATAACCAATTTGCAATGCCGTTACTTCTTGTTGCTTTTCAGATTTATCTATCTGTTCTTGTTGCTTCTTCATCGTGTTTTGTGCATTTTGACGATCCTCTTCATATGTCTGCATACGAAAATGCTCCAATTCATCTGAAGTTGTAGATACCTCAAATAAAAGTGGATAAGCTTTCAACCCAATTTTTTCCGTATATAATTGGAATTGTGGTTGTAATTTTCGTTGTAAAGAAATCGCTTCTGCTTCTGATTTTACTTCTGTAACAAGATTCCCATCTTTCAATGTGACCGATTGTTGCATAAACATCTCCATATGTGTTGGCAGCAATGCGGGTACTTGTCGGATAAAGTCTTTCCAATAAAATTGTAATTCTGTTTCCGGACATTGTGTATCCTCTACATACAATGTCATTTCAGTCTGTGCTATATGATGAAATGTTTGTTGTAATCCTTTATGTAATAATTCATACACATGGAATGGAAGAACATTTTTAATTTTTAAATGAAAATGCCATTTTTTATTACGTTTATGAACGATTAATTTGTCCATTGTCGCTGTTGAGAAATATTCATCCACGATATTTTCTGGAAGTTTTAATTGTTCGAGCAATATTTCCATCTTTTTTCGTTTTGTTAAATCCATGAACCATTCCTCCAGTAATTATTCGTACAATATTTTATTAAATATAAATTGTACCATAGTTTTAATAGATTCACACATACAAAAAAATTGGGAGAGTAATTGTTTATGTATGTATAAACAGTGTAACCATCCCAACTTTTCATCTTTATAAAAATAACCGTTGAATATCGTTCCATGTAACGACAAGCATTAATAACATTAGAAGCGCAAAACCAATGACATGTACAAATCCTTCTTTTTGAGGGTCAATAGGTTTCCCTCGTACCGCTTCAATTCCTACAAATAACAATCTTCCACCGTCAAGGGCAGGTAACGGAACTAAATTAATGATACCTAAGTTAATACTTAACATCGCTGTCCACATTAAAAAGTTCATAAATCCTGTTTGTACGACTTGATCTGTTGCATCATAAATCCCTACTGGACCTGATAACATATCAAGTGATAGTTGGCCTGTTACAAGCATCGCTAAATTAGTTATAATGAGCTTCGTCGTTTCATAAGTTTGGGTAAACCCGTATTTAAACGTACCGATAAACGATTTTTCAAATGCTAATTTTACACCGACTTGTCCAATCGTTTCTTCTTCCACTTGTAACTCTTTTGGGGTAACTGTAAGGTTTGTCTCTTTTCCATCCCGAAGAATTGTAAAATCTAATGCTGTTTCCGGACTTTTCTGTACAGTTGCAGTAAACTCTGTCCATTTTTCAATTTTATTACCTTCAATTGCGATAACTTCATCACCAGCTAGCAATCCAGCCGCTTCAGCCGGACTATCTGGTTCTACTTCACCAATTAACGCACGATCTGTCGGCACTCCTTGAACAAGCCCTAAAATAATGAATATGACTATCGCCAAAATAAAGTTCATCATCGGACCAGCAAACAATTGCATCGCTCTTTGTCCAACTGTTTTCGATGCAAATTGGCGATCAAAAGGTGCGATTTGAGTTTCTCTTTCGTCCATAATGAAAAATGCATTTCTATCTACATCAAAACGGTGCACGGTCGTTTCATCACCTATTTCATATCCAGCGATATACAACTCATGATCCAAGTCAATCGATTCCACTTCAATTAAATGTGCATTTGGATGTTTATCTTTATTATTTACAATAATCTGTTTCACTTTACCTGCATCATTAAACTCTAATCCAATATGATGTCCAGGTTTTAATTCAATAATTTCCGGGTCATCACCGGCAACTCGGACATACCCACCAATAGGTAATAACCGAACCGTATACAACGTTTCATTTTTTGTCGTTGAAAAAATCTTCGGTCCAAATCCAATTGCAAATTCTCGTGCTAACATGCCAGCACGTTTTGCAAAAATTAAATGACCCCACTCATGCACAGAAACTAATAATCCGAACATGAAAATAAACGCGATAACCGTCGTCAAACGAAACACTCCTTTTTAAAAACTTATTTAGAAAAGTGGTAAAACGAACAACATTAATAATACAAATAATAAACTATCGAGACGGTCTAATATACCACCATGTCCTGGAAACAGTTTACCATAGTCTTTAATTCCATATTGACGCTTAATTGCCGAGGCAACTAAATCTCCCATCTGACCAAAAATAGAAATCGTACATGCAATAACTATTACCATAGTATACGATATATCAAAAGGATATATCACTTGAAAAATGACAGCTACAATCATAGCTATGACGATACCACCGATTGCCCCACCAATTGTTTTATTCGGGCTAATTTCGGGCCATAATTTTCGTTTCCCTACACTTTTTCCAACAAAATATGCTCCCGAATCTGTCGCCCAAATCGTAAACAAAATAAACAATAAATAATTTAGTCCGAGCAAACGAATTTCAATTAACATATGAAAAGAAATCCCAATATAAAATGTCGCTAAAAACAAAAAGCTTGCTTGCTGAAATGTAAATTTATTTTTCGTTAAAACCGTTATAATAAATAGTATGATTGCAAATATTACAAATGTCTCTAATTTTATATCATTTTCCACTTCAATATTCAGAAGAATCATTAAAAATCCTACACTTATAACCGTATATAATATTCCCTTTTTCGGATCTAACATGCGCATTAGTTCATACAACCCTACAATAGCAAATAAATACGTCATGACAATAAACGGCCAGTTTCCGTAAATAATCAATGGTATTAATATAATTAATGCGATGATTGCTGTTACGATTCGCTGCTGCATTTACTTGTCCACTCCTTAAATTCCACCATAACGTCTTTTACGTTTTTGATAATCTTTTAATGCATCAAGAAAAATTTGTTCGTTAAAATCCGGCCACATTACATCTGTAAACCAAAACTCTGCATAAGCTAATTGCCATAATAAAAAATTACTTAATCGATGTTCTCCGCTTGTTCGGATGAGTAAATCAGGGTCTGGTACATCTTCTGTGTACAAATATTTAGCGATAACCGCTTCATCAATATCTGTTTCAGCAATTGTTCCGTCATGAACATCTTGTATTACTTGTTTAGTTGCCCGTACTATTTCATCACGGCTTCCATAGTTTAATGCAAAATTTAATAATAAACCATCGTTCTGTTTTGTCTTTTCTTTCGCATGTGAAATAGAACGTTTCGTATGAGCTGGCAACGAATCAAATTCTCCAATTGTTTTGATGCGTACATTGTTTTCAATCATTTCTGGTAAATATTTATTAGAAAATTCGATTGGTAGACGCATTAAAAAATCAATTTCTCTTTTTGGGCGTTTCCAATTCTCTGTAGA
Source organism: Pseudogracilibacillus sp. SO10305 (assembly GCF_037072005.1). Classification (NCBI taxonomy): domain Bacteria; kingdom Bacillati; phylum Bacillota; class Bacilli; order Caryophanales; family Bacillaceae; genus Pseudogracilibacillus; species Pseudogracilibacillus sp. SO10305. Next base: position 174,222 of record NZ_JAXHDE010000001.1, read on the forward strand.
AAAAGCATACAATGTTAATACTTTAATATTTTGTTCTACGGCTTCTTTAACAATTCTCCGAACGACTTCCATACCTTCTTTATGACCCGCAATTCTCGGAAGGCCCCTTTCACTCGCCCACCTTCCATTTCCATCCATAATAATGGCTACATGATTTGGTACATTATCTATTTTTTCTGTCTGTATTTCTTTTTCGTTTTTATTAAAAAAAGGCATCCACTTAGACATTCATCGCCCTCCACAGTTTAAACTAGCATATATTACTATTTACTTATTCAAATTATACTCAATCTATTGGTGAATTGCGACATAAAAGAATCTTTTCATACGAAAAGTACAATCCACAACTATTGTATTATACCATAAAAAAACAGTGACAACGACTCAATCGTTATCACTGTAAATATTTCGACAAATATTAAACTTCCATAATTTCTGCTTCTTTTTCCGCAGCTAAACGGTCAATCTCAGCAATATAATGGTCTGTTTCTTTTTGTACTTTATCTTGAGATGTGCGTAATTCGTCTTCTGTAATTTCCGCGTCTTTTTCAAGTTTTTTTAATTGGTCATTTGCATCTCGGCGAATATTACGAACTTGTACTCGTGATTCCTCCGCATATTTTCCAACAATTTTCGTTAAATCTTTACGACGTTCTTCTGTTAATGCTGGAATGTTAATACGAATTAAATTCCCATCATTTGAAGGTGTTAATCCTAAATCTGCTTTTTGAATTGCTTTTTCAATATCAGCTAATGCTGTTTTATCAAATGGTGTAATTACTAACATTCTAGCTTCAGGAGCACCAATTTGCGCTAATTGGTTTAAAGGCGTAGGAGCACCATAATATTCAACAAAAACATTGTCTAATAAACTAGGATTTGCTCTACCAGCTCGAACTGTTGCTAAATTACGTGAAAATGCTTGGATTGCTGTTTCCATTTTTTCTTCTAATGTAGAAAACACTTCTTTCGTCATTATTATTTCCCCCTAATTGTTGTTCCAAGTACTTCGCCTTGTACAACTCGTTTAATATTTCCTTCTTCTGTAATAGAAAATACGATTAATGGAATATCGTTGTCCATACATAGTGAAGATGCAGTTGAGTCCATTACCTCTAAACCTTCGTTTAACATATCTAAATATGTTAATTCTTCATATTTCACAGCATCTTTATTTACCTTTGGATCTGCACTATACACTCCATCAACATTATTTTTAGCCATTAAAATAACGTCAGCTTCAATTTCTGCTGCACGTAAAGCTGCTGTTGTGTCTGTAGAGAAGTATGGATTTCCTGTACCAGCTGCAAAAATGACGACACGTTTCTTTTCTAAATGACGTACAGCTTTTCTTCTAATATAAGGTTCTGCTACTTGTCTCATTTCGATAGAAGTTTGAACGCGAGTTGGAATTCCAATTTGTTCTAAACTATCTTGTAACGCTAATGAGTTCATCACAGTTGCTAACATTCCCATATAATCGGCATTGGCACGTTCCATACCCATTTCACTACCGATTTTACCTCGCCAAATGTTTCCGCCACCTACTACTACTGCAACTTCTACACCTAATTGTGCTACTTCCTTTACCTGTTCTGCAATCGAACGAATAATTTTCGGTTCAATACCAAAACCTTGATCACCACTTAAAGCCTCGCCACTTAATTTAAGTACGATTCTACGATATCGTGTTGTCATTTTATACCTCCAAAAACAGTTAAATATTTAATCTAATTAGTTTATAGTCATTATTTTATACAACAAAACACGAACAATCTGACAAATAGTGAAATAAACTCCCATTATTTCTGTGAAATTGTTCGTGTTTTACGATGAATTCCTTATTCGTTCATCAAATTACTTTTTAATTTGACTCATTACTTCCTCAGCGAAATCTTCTTCTTTTTTCTCGATTCCTTCGCCCACTTCATAACGAATAAACCCTTTAACTGCAGCACCTTTATCAGCAACAAACTTTTTCACTTTCATATCTGAATCTTTAACGAAAGCTTGGTCTAATAAACAAATCTCTTCGAAGAATTTTCCTAAACGACCTTCTACCATTTTCTCAACGATGTTTTCAGGTTTTCCTTCGTTTAATGCTTGCTCTTTTAATACTGCTCTTTCACGGTTTACTTCGTCTACAGGTACTTCATCACGTGAAACATATTTCGGATTTACAGCCGCAACATGCATTGCGATATCTTTCGCTGCTGCTTCATCTGTTGTACCTTCTAACAATACTAACGCACCGATACGTCCGCCCATGTGTAAATATTCACCAAACACATCTGCATCTGTTTTCGATAATACTTCAAAACGACGTAATGTAATTTTTTCACCAATTGTCGCAATTGCTGAGTCAACATACTCTTGAACTGTTTTCCCTTCAGATTCAACTGTTTGTCCTAAAGCTTCCTCTAAGTTAGCTGGTTTATTTACAACTAGGTGATCCCCTAAGTCAGCAACTAATTTTTGGAAAGTTTCGTTTTTCATAACGAAGTCTGTTTCACAGTTTACTTCTAATAAAACTGCGTCATTTCCTTTAACAACAATTGATGTAGTACCTTCTGCAGCGATACGTCCTGCTTTTTTCGCTGCTTTTGCAGCACCGCTTTTACGTAAGAAATCAATAGCCTCTTCCATATTTCCGTTCGTTTCTTGTAATGCTTTCTTACAATCCATCATTCCAGCACCAGTTTGTTCACGTAACTCTTTTACCATTTTAGCAGTAATTGCCATTGTACAGTCCTCCTAAAAAATTTTTATGTTTTAATATACATGTATAAAGTTCTCTGTAAAAAAGGTGATAAAAGGTTGTCCCCTTATCACCTCTTACTGTTTACAATTATTCTTCTGTAGTTACTTCTTCTGTTTCTACTACCTCTTCTGTAGCAGCTTCATCCATTTCTGTACCTTGTCTTCCTTCGATGATTGCATCAGCGATTTTACCCGAAAGTAGTTTCACCGCACGAATCGCATCATCGTTTGCAGGAATAACATAGTCAATTTCGTCCGGATCACAGTTTGTATCAACGATTCCGATAATAGGAATACCTAATTTACGAGCTTCTGCAATTGCAATCGCTTCTTTACGAGGGTCGATTACGAATAATGCATCCGGAAGCTTCTTCATATCTTTAATTCCGCCTAAGAATTTAATTAGACGTTCTTTTTCTTTTAATAAATTTACTGTTTCTTTTTTCGGTAATACGTCAAACGTACCATCTTCTTCCATTGTTTCAATTTGCTTTAAACGGTTAATACGTTTACGAATTGTTTGGAAGTTTGTTAATGTACCACCTAACCAACGTTGGTTAACGAAGTACATACCTGAACGGTTTGCTTCTTCTTTTACTGATTCTTGTGCTTGTTTTTTCGTACCTACGAAAAGAACTGTTCCACCGTCTTCAGATAATTGTCTTACAAAATTGTATGCTTCTTCAATTTTCTTCACTGTTTTTTGTAAGTCGATAATATAGATTCCGTTTCTTTCTGTAAAAATATACTTTTTCATTTTCGGGTTCCAACGACGTGTTTGGTGTCCGAAATGAACTCCAGCTTCTAAAAGCTGTTTCATTGAAATAACTGACATGGTAATTTCCTCCTTTGGTTTTTCCTCCGCCTAAATCATTTTCATATATGACCTTTGTAAGGCACCTATATATAAATCAATAGACGTGTGTAATTGTTTATTTTATTACCATAGATTAAATTATCATATATACACAAATTAAGCAAGTGATTTACGTTAATTCTTTTGTAATTTCACAATTAATTCTACCTCTGTTTTCCCACGATCAAACGTTCGAGCAATTTCCTCAATTGATTTTCCAGCTTGATACATTTGGATCATACGAACTTCTGGAGAGGTTTCAACTTTATCATGTTCTTTTTCTATCATCCTTTGTAATATGGGCCCAAAATGAGCACCCTCTTGCAGCTCTTCTCCCTTTTTTTGATCAGATAATAGATGGTTCTCCTGTGCTGTGTCTGTTTTATTAGTTGGTTTCTCTCTTGCTTCTTTCATCACATCTTCTTGTTTGAATAATTGAATAAGATGATTGTTTTCTTCATGGAGTACATCCATAAATTCTGCTAATAAAGACTCGATTTCTGCTTTTCTAGCGTTCCTTTCCGCTTGTACTTGTTTAAACAAACTATAAACTGCATATATTAATATAATGTGCAACAAAAAACTTATCATCCATAAAAATGATGTCATTCTTTCACCTCAAAATATATAACTAGCTAAACGTCCGATACTTACCGTGAAAAATCAATGTGATTTCCTAAATATGGATGTGACAATTCAGTAAATTTTTTCTCTCGTTCGCTTTCTAGTGTTTTTTTCTCCCTTTGCCTTTTTCCTTGTTGTTCGTTCTCGCCTGTATCGTTCCATTGAACTTCCTCATACTCATTTACTTTCGCTTGATTTAATTTAGCCTGTTTTATTTCCTTTTCTGTCAACGTTTCTTGGAACTGTTGTCCTTGCCTCATTAATTGATTTTGAATACGACTTGCATCTTGTGATCTTGGGATTGCAATTTGCATATCGATTGATTTATAACCCATATATATCCCTCTTTTCAACATGAGTTTCTTAAACAGTTTGACTAAAAAAGATAAATTTATGATTGTGAACCGATTTTTACTCGCTCATTCATATTGGTATTACATATTTAGTTCATATTTTATTTCATTCTTTTCATTTCTTAATATAACATGACGAATTTCTTTTCGCATTGTTTTTTTATATTTTCCAAAAACGAGCATTACATTTGGATAAATGGTTCCTTTCACCACGACATTACCTCTATTTGTATTTGTCAGTCGTTTGCGTTGTTGTATGAAATTAATTTTTTCTTCTGTTAGTTGTATCGAACGTTTCAATCGAAGTAACAAGACACGATCTTCAGAAGATTTCTGTTTCTTTTGCTCCATATTATGAATTAAAATATGTAATTTTCTTTTGGTTGCAAGTAATTCATCTTTCTTATCCTCTTTTTGGATAGGACCGTTTCTTTCTCCTAATATTCCGACAATTGTTTCTGTATGCATACGATTACCTATATCGTAAGCCATTATTTTTCGGCGAGCAAACACTTCACCACCAATAATATGTCCATGTTCACATATAATATTTCTCTCCGCTTTACATATCGTATGTAGAATTGACTGTTGTACAATGATGTCTTTACCAGCACTAACATTTGCCTGATTCATATATTTCGTATAAATATTTTCAACCGCTTCTATTTTTCCTTGCCGTAAACTAACTAACCCATCATAAACATAGACAGATCTTTCTGCTTTTAATACCGCACCTTCTACAATACCATGGACAATGATATCCCCTTTAGCTTTTATTGTATAACCTGTTGGAACATCCCCGTGAATAACGATTGTGCCATCGTAATGGATATCTTTTTTAACTTTTAGGTACGAGAAGTCTAATTCATACTGTTTTAAGACTGATACAATATTATCTAATACAGAAATACGCCCTTCCTTTAAGGCGACATACGTCTGATTCGTTTCATCGAATACAACATTTTCCCCTGTTCTTACAAGAAGTGGCGTACCATGAGAAGCTTGGATTTGTTGACCAAAAACATCTGTCCCATCTATTCCAGTTGTTTCCTTCACTAATTTCGCAAACGGTTTATCTTCTTTTACAGTCGGAACATGGAGGATTTGTGCAAGGTTTAATGCATCCATTGGTACAATATGTTCCGAATCTGTATGAAGGAATTGTAGAGAGGCATTTTTTCCATTTTCCGGATGTTTCCCCTCTGCGATAACAACTGGAAATATTGATTCATCTTTCTTTTGCTCAATTGCTATTAATACATTTTCGCATATACCATATGTAATACGATACTTATGCAATAATTGTAGGATGGATTTTTTTGTCCACTTTTCTTTTGAAACCTTTTGTTCCGGCAATGACAAAATGGCTTGTAGCTTATTTTCTGAAATGTGAATCTTAAAGTCATTATTTACTTTCATATACATACCTCCATATGGTTAGGAGTGGTATTATGCGATTTTTTGTATAATATTTCTTAATTTTAAAATCGCTCGCTTATGAATCTGACTAATTCTTGAGGTAGTTAATTGTAATACTTCTCCTATTTCCGTTAATGTCAATTCTTCTTCATAAAATAAACTGATGACAAGCTGTTCATTTTCATTAAGTTGTTGAACACTCTCCATCAATTGTGCTTTCAACTCTTCTTTTAAAAGCTCTTCATCAGGAGAGTGAAGTGTTTCATCTTCGATCATCGCACCGAGTGATACCTTTTCTTCTTGATTATTCGACACTACGGTTTGATCCATCGAAATAACATTCGAAAGTAGTGCATGTTGGAGTATATCTTCTACTTCCTCCACAGGCATTTGTAATTCTGCAGAAATTTCACTTGGTGTCGGTGTGTGATGTAATTGTTGTTCTAATATTTCAGCAACTTTTTCTACACGTTTTGTCTGCTCCCGTAGGCCTCGTGGCAACCAATCTTCTTTTCGTAGCCCATCCATAATCGCACCTCGAATACGAATTGTTGCATACGTATCGAATTTTAATTGTCTAGATATATCAAATTTATGAAGTGCGTCATACAAACCGATTAACCCTAAACTTTTTATTTCATTTTTTTCAAAATTATCAGGTAATGTACTGCTAATTCTATCGACATGATATTGCACTAAGTACATATAATGAGTAATTAACGCATCTGCTACATCATTTTCTTTATTTGCAGTCCATCTCTGCCATAAATCATGTATATATTGGGAGTTTTTCACTTCCACGTCAACTCCTCCCTACTACTTAAATAATTTTCTCGTCCTTACTTACAGTACGAATATGTAATTCTCCTGTAGACGGATCAAATTCAATTGTTCGTCCATTACTTCCACCTACATCTGAAGCAATAATTGGTATTTGATGTTGCTTTAAACGATCAATTACAGCATCAACATTCCGTGGCCCGATACGCATGACATCAGAGGAGCTATTCATTTGAAACATTTGTGCTCCACCAGCTATTTTAGCCTTTAATAATAATTTTCTCGCATGTTGTGCTAATAACTTTTCAATTAAGATATCAATTGCTGTATCTGCATACTTATATTCATTCATAACCGTCTGTTTCGTTACCTGTGAATCCGGCAACATAATATGTGACATACCTGCAATTTGTTCGTTTAAATCATACACAACCACCCCGACACAAGAACCTAATCCCGAAGTCCTTATAACATCTGGTGACTTTGCAATATTTAAATCTGCAATTCCAACCTTTATGACCTTTTTAGTTTGTGTCATCATATTCAATTCCTAAAGCATGGAAGAATTTTTGGATCGAATCTGGGTCAGGGACTAATAAGAAATGACCTTTAATACTATCTTCCGTTGTCATGCTCTGTATTTTAGTATTAATAATAATTGCATGGTCTGTTACAGATTGAAGTTCCAGTAAACCAGTTACTAATGTCGCAGCAGCCATATCAACACTTATATATGGTACACTTGGTAGCATTCGCAAATTTGTAAAATCTGCTAAGGCTGTTAAGTAAGATCCAGTTAAAATGTTCGCGATTTCTTGTAAAACTGATATGGCCATTTCATTCAATTGATTGTTAGCATCCATTAGTTTAAGCTGATTCATTTGTGTCATTTGATCAATAAAAAACTGTGCTTCTTCTAACGTTAATATGAAATAAACCGTTCCTGTAATTTCACCTTGAATACGGAAAAAGATTGCGACGATTAATTTTTCCGGTCCCCCTATAAACTCCATCATTTCATTAATCGTAACAATATTTACCGAAGGAACTTCCATCGTTATTTCTTTTTGAATCATTTGCGACATGGAAGTCGTTGCATTACCTGCCCCGATGTTCCCGATCTCACGCAACACATCTTTTTGTATCGTCGTTAATTTCTTAGTCATCAGTATCAACCATTTTTACGTTCACCCGCTTTAAGGGCATCCATTTCCAAAGCATTTTCTAAATCAACTAAAATGAGTAAACGATCTTCATGTCGAACCACTCCATCAATAAATGGTGCATCGACTGTCGAATCAATCGTTTCAGGAGGTTGCTCAATGAATGTCGGATCAATATCTACTACATCATTTGCTTCGTCTACGATGACACCGATCGTTAGCTCTTCCATATGCACGACTAAAATTCTTGTATCATTTGTAAAAATGGTTTCCTTCCCATAAAATCGTTGTTTCAAATCCACAACAGGTGTTACTACTCCTCTTAAATTTATAACACCTATAATAAAATCAACTGTAGATGGAACTCTCGTAATAGGTAATAGTTTCTCTATAGATCCAACCATTTGAACGGAAATCGCATATTCACGCTGTTCAATTTGAAAAACAATTAATTTATTTTCTAATAAAGCTTGCTCTGTCATGATTGCCCCTCCTATTTCACAAGTGCATTACTATCTATAATTAACGCTACTTCACCGTTCCCTAAAATAGTTGCACCTGAAATCGCATATACACTCGTTAAATAATCACCTAAAGATTTTAAAACTACTTCTTGCTGTCCGATAAATGTATCTACGACAAGTCCAGTTAATTTATTTCCTTTTCGAATAATTACAATAGATACATAATCACTTTCCTCTTGTTCTTCATTCGGAACTTGGAAAACATTCTCTAAAAAGGTTAATGGTATAACATTTCCACGAAAATCAATCACTTTATTATGGTGTGCATCATAAATATCAGACTTCTTCAAAATAGCCGTTTCAATAATAGATGATAATGGAATAGCATATTTTTCTTTTCCAACTTCTACGAGGAGAACGGAAATAATGGATAAAGTTAGTGGTAATTGAATAGTAAAAACAGAACCGATACTTTCTTCAGCATCGATGGATATAGCACCACCAAGCGATTCTATGGTTGTTTTAACAACGTCTAAACCAACACCGCGACCAGACACGTCTGAAATTTCTTCATTCGTAGAAAATCCACTAGCTAAAATAAGTTCATATATTTGTTGATCTGTTAATGATTCGGCTTCTTGTGGTGACACAACTCCTTTTTCTAATGCCTTTTGCAGTACTTTCTGTTTATTTATCCCTGCACCATTATCGACGATTTCTACGAATACATGGTTTCCACTATGATAAGCTTTAAGTGTAATCTTTCCTTCACGATCTTTTCCTTTTCTTTCTCTTTCCTCCGGCATTTCAATGCCATGATCTATCGCATTACGAATTAAATGTACTAATGGATCCCCAATTTCATCAATAACAGTACGATCTAATTCAGTTTCCGCACCGATAATTTCTATCGAGACTTCTTTATTTAAATCACGAGCTAATTGTCGTATCATTCGTGGGAATCGATTAAATACCGTATCAATTGGGACCATTCGCATCGTTAAAATAATATTTTGTAAATCACTTGAAACACGAGACATCCTTTCGACCGTTTCTTGTAATTCATTATTTTTTAAATCTAAAGAAATTTGTTCTAAACGACCGCGATCAATTACTAATTCTTCAAATAAATTCATTAGTACGTCTAAACGATCAATATTGACACGAATGGTTTTTGCTGGTGCTTGTTTGTTTTGTTGTTTCGGTTTTCCAGATTGTTTTTCTGCCTTCGGTTGTTCTTCCTTTTCCACGGAAATTTGTTTTTCTTTTGCTCCCGCTTCTAATTGTTCGATTGTAAAATTAGTAATCATAATTTCATCTACTTCAGACACTTTTTTCAATTTATCTTCTAATTCAGTAGCTACTTCCTTCGATACGAAAATAACTCGAAACTCTAAATCAAAATTTTCCTCTTCTAATTCATTTGCAGGAGGATTAGAATAAATGATTTCCCCACTCTTTTCGAGAATTTCAAAAATCATAAAGACACGAGCACCTTTTAATAAACAATCTTCTCGTAATCGTACGTACAATTCATAGTTATGAAATCCTTTATCTTTTGACTCTTGTAAAATAGTTAATTGGAATTCATCTAACTGGATATTGGTATCTTCAACTACTTCGGCATTTACTACATTAGTTGTTCCAGATGATTCATCGGAGAGCCTTTCTCCTTTTTCTAATTTATCTAATTGTGCCATCATTTCGGTTACATCTTTTGTTCCATCACCACCATTAGAAACATCTTCAACCATTTCATTTAAGGCATCAACTGTCGTAAATAAAAAGTCCATCATTTCAGTGTACACAGTTAAACGGTCATAACGAATACCATCAAAAATATTTTCTAGTTTATGTGTTAATTTTGCTAAGTCTTCAAAACCCATCGTTGCTGACATACCTTTTAATGTATGTGCAGCTCGAAATATTTCTTCAATATATTGTTTTTCGGTTGGATTCTTTTCTAATTCAAGCAATTGCTCGTACAGTGTATCTAAATGTTCTGTACTTTCATCAATAAAAATTCCTATGTATTGCGATGTATCCATTTATGTTCCCCCTTTTTGTCAAACGTCTCCATTCCATTATAAATATACAAGTTAATATTTCTTCTACGTGACAAATCATCTATTAATCTTTAGACAAAAATGCTATTTTTATAGAAAAATTTGCTCATTTATACAATATATTTCAAAATCGTTTGACTAACTAGTTCAATTGGCACAACTTCTGTAGCAAAATTCGTTGCAATTGCTGCACTAGGCATTCCATTTACAACAACCGTATCTTTCGCTTCCACAATAACAGTAGTGTGTACGTCATATTGTTTCATTCGTTTAATACCTGCTGCACCATCTTTTCCCATTCCTGTTAAAATAACAGCTACTTTATTCACACTCGTCAACAATGCGAGCGATTGAAATAAAACATCTACAGACGGGCGATGTGGGCTATCATGATGTTCTTGATGAATATGAAAACAAAATGTTCGTTGTTTTTTTCGTACTTCCATATGATAGTTACCCGGAGCAATATAGACGATTCCTTTTTCTAACGTCTCTAAATGTTCAGCTTCTTTTACATGAATTTCATTATGAATTCGATTTAATCGATCAGCTAACGATTTTGTAAATTTTTCTGGCATATGTTGCACAATTAAAATTGGTACATTCAATTTTGGGGGCAGATTACGTATGACAACTTCTAACGCACGTGGACCACCTGTCGATGTACCGATTGCAATGAGTGTTTGAATATTTGTCTTATCCATCGTTGTATGCACATTTTCAATCATAGGCTGTACAATCTGTTTTTCTTGTTTGAACGGCTCTTTTTCCCGACTCACTTTTCTTCTTCTTAATTTCTCATATCTGTATACTCGTTTCATCTTCGTTTGCAATAGAGTGCTATCTACTTCTTCAAATGGATGGATATTGACATATTGAGCAATACCTAATTGAATAGCATAAACGATTCTTTTCGTTTCATATATATCATCATTTGCTATTAATATGGTTCTCGTCCCATGTTGTTCAATAACCTTTTGCAATAATTCGTCTTTTACATCAATAGAAAGTAAAATTATATCTGGCGTGTTTGAAGTTAATGCTTCTAATACAGACGTTTCATTCATGTTCATAAATGAATGAATATTTGCCCACGTCTCTACCGCTTGTTTTACATTCATATCTTTTTTGTCATTCGTACCTATGAGACTAACGGTAAGTTTATCCATCTTTTCTTATCCTTTACCAAACATTTTTTTCAATCTTAATATAAAGGAACCTCGTTCTTCCAAAAGGGAATCTACTTTATCTCCAGTAACATACGATTCGACAATTGTTTTCATCGCTTTTGATATGGAGGCATGTTGATTCAAAATCGTATACGGTACTTGTTTAATTACTGCAGTTGTCACAATAGAGTCTTCTGGTAATATACCGATTGGTTTTACCTCTTTTTGCAAAAAATGTTTGATTACTTTTGTAAATTTCATCATCGTTTGCTTACCTTCACGTTCATTTTTACAACGATTAATGAGAACATTCATAGGTAAAGCATTGTTTCGCTGTATAATATGCTTCATCATACTATACGCATCTGTAATGGCTGTTGGCTCTGGAGTTGTCAGTACAATACATTCATCGGAAGCTAAAATAAAAGAGAGTGCCGCTTCAGATACCCCTGCACCAAGATCAAATAGAATATAATCATATAATTGGACCGCTTTTTCCATTTCGTCGAAGAAAAATTGCAACTGTTCGTTACGCAAATGTACAATTTCTTCTAAACTCGTCCCACCAGCTATATAATTCAGGTTATTTGGACCTAGTTCTATTATATCATTAATTGGTGAATAATCGTTAAATAAATTAGCAATTGAATAATTAGCATCATTTCCAACTAAAATATCGATATTTCCCATACCGATATCCAAATCAATTAATAGTACTTTAAAATCTAGTTGTAATAGTTGTAAAGCGAAATTCAATGACGTATTGGACTTTCCTACGCCCCCTTTTCCACTCACCACACTAATTGTCTTTGCTTTTTTATCATGATGATGCAACATTTGTCGTAATTTCTTTGCTTGATCACTCATATTTATCCCTACTTACGATCAATTCACTTATTTGTTCTACGGATGGAATGATGACATCTTCAGGAACATCTTGTCCATCTGTCATATACGCAAGCCTTACATTTTCCGTCCACAATAAATTAATAATTGGACCGTAAGTGGATGTCTCATCCATTTTCGTGAAAATAATATCTTTCACATTGAACAATTGAAACTGTTTAAATATATCCATCACATCTTCATTTTTCGCTGTTAAAGATAATACTAAATAAGAAATGACACGCTCGTTATGATCTGAAAGCATCGTTTTTAATTGTTGTACATATTTCTCGTCACGGAAGTTTCTTCCTGCCGTATCAACAAAAATCGCATCGTATGAGGCAAACTTTTGTAATGCACGTTGATAATCTTCCATCGAATACGCAACTTCAATAGGTACATTTAAAATTCTTGCATATGTTTTTAACTGTTCAATTGCGGCAATTCGATACGTATCTGTCGTAATAAAAGCAATTTTTTTCTGATGTTCCATCATGAACATCGCAGCGATTTTTGCTAATGTTGTCGTTTTTCCAACTCCTGTCGGTCCAACAAATTGAATTATTTTCTTGTCTGTAGCTATAGAAGATGGTATTTTCGTTTGAATCGTGTCCGCAATATATAATTGTAATTCTTTGTGCAATATACCTTTATGTAAGTCAGGTATATTTTTCGTTTGTTCCAAAACATGTGCCACTAATTCCTCGCAAATTGAGCGTTCAATATATTGTTTCTCTAAATATGCAAACAAAGATTGATATAATGGTGGATATGTTTTTGATTCAAATGTTTGAGATGATAACAATTTTTTCATTTCTTTTAGTTCAGATAAAATATGTGCTTGTTCCATCGTTTGCTTAGAATCAGCAGTCACCTTGGGTACTTCTCTTCGTTGTTCTTTACGTATACGTTGTATCGGTTGTTTTTCAACTGCGGCAATTACTTCATATTGCTTTTTTTCAAAAAAACCTAAAAACCCACCTTTTTTTACTTCTTTACTACTTAAAATTACTGCATCTGTGCCTAATTCTTCTCGTATTTTTTGCATTGCATCTTTCAACGTATGAGCAACGTATTTTTTTATTTTCATGATACATTCACTACTCCTACACTTTGAATTTGGATGTTCGATTCTAATTCATTATAGGAAAGAACAGCAACATGGGGTAAAGAACGTTCGATTAACTGTTTCACATACATCCGAATGGTAGGCGAACATAAAATGACAATTTGATCCATTTGATGTGCGATACGTTCATATTCAGAAACGACATTTCGTATAATTGATTCCTGCATATTAGGTTCGAGCGCTAAGTATGAGCCATGTTCTGTCTGTTGAATATTAGTACTAATTAATTGTTCTACATCAGGGGCTATCGTCATCACACTTAATGTGTTCCCATCTCCGACATATTGTTTCGTTATTTGCACTGCTAATGATTGGCGAACATATTCAGCTAACAATTCCGTATCATTTGTCATCGGTGCAAAATCTGCCAAAGTTTCAAAAATGACCGGCAAATTTCGAATCGATACATTTTCACGTAATAATTTGGATAATACTTTTTGAATTTCGCCAACAGATAAAGGATCTGGCGTCACTTCTTCCACTAAAATTTCGTACTCTTCTTTTAAATGATCGATTAATTCCTTCGTTTCTTGTCGACCTAATAACTGATATGCGTTTTTCTTTAACACTTCTGTTAAATGAGTGGAAACGACAGATGGTGGATCTACCACTGTATACCCAAACATTTCTGCTTCATCCTTCTTCTCTTCACTTATCCATTTTGCTGGTAAACCAAATGCCGGTTCCTTCGTTTCTATCCCTTCTACCATATCGTCATCAATTCCAGGTGTCATTGCTAAATAATGATCCAGTAATAGTTCTCCTTCTGCGACAATATTCCCTTTTACTTTTAATCGATATTCATTCGGTGCTAATTGAATATTATCCCTTATGCGTACTACCGGAATAACGACGCCTAAATCAATTGCTAACTGACGACGTATCATTACAATTCTATCTAATAAATCGCCACCTTGACCTGCATCTACGAGTGGAATAAGGGAATAACCAAATTCAAATTCAATTGGATCCATACTTAATAAACTTACGACATTTTCTTGTGCTTTCATATTTTCACTATCTTCTTCATCTAATTGCTCTTCTAACACTTCATCTTCTTTCGTATTCCGTAACATCATATAGGCACTTATTGCAAGTGCAGCAGCAATCGTTGTCGTTAACATAAAGTTAATAGGGGTTAAACCTAATAGAAAAATAGTTCCTGCCGCAATAAATAATAATTTTGGGTAACGTAATAATTGTTCTGTTACGTCTGAGCCTAAATTCCCGTCGGTCGATACACGAGTAACGACAATCCCTGTTGCTGTTGCAATCAATAACGCTGGGATTTGACTTACTAAACCATCTCCAACCGTTAAACGCATAAATGTATTAATTGCTTCATTAAATGTCATATCCATTTGAACCATACCGATAATAAGCCCGAATATGATATTAATTAACACAATAATAATTCCTGCAATCGCATCTCCTTTTACGAACTTAGATGCTCCATCCATCGATCCATGGAAATCAGCTTCGTTTTCTACTTTTTCACGACGTTCTTTCGCTTCATGTTCTGATATTAATCCAGCATTCAAATCCGCATCGATACTCATTTGTTTTCCCGGCATCGCATCCAATGTAAAACGTGCCGATACTTCTGCAACCCTTTCGGCACCTTTTGTAATAACGATAAATTGAATAATGACTAATATAATGAATACTACAAATCCTACGAGGGGGTTGTTTCCAATAACAAAAGATCCAAAAGTATCAACGACTCCACCTGCATCGGCAGTTGCCAAGATGGATCTTGTCGTCGATACGTTCAAACCGAGGCGAAATAATGTTAGTAATAATAATAAAGATGGAAAAATGGAGAACTGTAATGGTTCTTGTATATTCATTGATACTAATATGACAATTAATGCTAAGGAAATATTACATAAAATAAGCACACTTAATAGCCATCCTGGTAATGGAATGACCAACATTATAATAATTAAAATAACTCCTAATAAGACAGATAAATCTCGTAATTTCATGTAATATACTCCTTACTTGCTCATTCTATTTTCTTGCTGGAATACGAACGCCAATATTTCTGCAACCATTTTATAAAATTGTTCAGGTATAACATCATTTATTTCAACTTCATCATATAATGCTCTAGCTAAAGGCCGATTTTCAACCATCATAATATCATGTTCTTTTGCAATTTCTTTTATTTTTTGAGCGACATCATCTGTCCCTTTTGCAACGACATAGGGAACAGAAACAACTGCTTCATCATATTTTAATGCAATTGCATAATGCGTAGGGTTTGTAATGACAACATCTGCTTTTGGTACTTCTGACATCATCCGACTCATTGCAGCTTGTCGTTGTTTTTCTCTGAGTTTAGATTTTATCAATGGGTCCCCTTCAATATTCTTATGCTCGTCCTTAATATCTTGTTTCGACATTCGAATGTTTTTTTCGAAGTCATATTTTTGATACATATAATCAAGTACAGCTAAAAAAAGTAATAATATTGTCGCGGCAACACCCATAACAATCGTTACTTGACCAAAAAATTGTACAGCATTTTCTGGTTCTTTCATGGCCAACATCATCATGTCGTCCTTGTATATCCAAATAATTAAAAATGTTGTTGCCCCAATTAACGTAATTTTTAGCAATGATTTCAACAATTCCACTAAGGCACGAACTGAAAAAATTCGTTTCGCTCCTTTAATAGGATCAATTTTTTTCAAATCAAACTTCAACGGTTCCGTCGTAAACAAAAAACCAACTTGTAATAAATTTGCAGCTACTGACACAATAATTGCTACTAGCATGACTGGAAAAACAATATAAGCAAAACTTTTTAATACATCGATTAAAATAATTTGCGAAGTGTTTATATCTAATTCCATATGGACATATTTTGTAAATGTTGTAAAATATAAACTTTCCATATGGTCTTTAACAAATCCACCAAAAGCAAATAAAACAATGAATGAACCTAACAATAATAATGCCGTATTCACATCTGAACTTTTAGCGACTCGTCCCTTTTTCCGTTCGTCTTCTCGTTTTTTCGGAGTTGCTTTTTCTGTTTTTTCACCAGCAAAATATTGTAAATCTAATTGTAGACGCATGTTATCCTCCGAGAATGATCATTAAATCACGCATCGTTTTAAACATCGTTTCAAACAAAAAGCGTGTTAAATTTATATATAGAGCAATAAAAAAAGATAAAACAAGAAAACTAACTGTAATTTTTAAAGGTAGACCGACTACAAAAACGTTTAATTGTGGAACAGTTCTTGCAACAATCCCTAAAGCAACATCTACTAAAAAAAGACAGCCTACTATTGGTAAGGACATTTGAAATGCAATTAAAAACATTTTATTGAATGTTTGAATGGTAAACGATGCAAATATGTCCTTAAACGAAATGAATGCATCGACCGGAATAAATTGAAAACTATTGTACATCCCATCAATTAATAAATGATGTCCATTAACAGTGAGTAAAAAAAGCAAAGCAATAACATAAAAATATTGGCCAATAAGTGGACTTTGTGCACCGGTTTGTGGGTCAATAACATTTGCTACAGCAAAACCCATCTGAAAATCAATAAATCCTCCGGCTATTTGCACAGCAGATAAAATCATAAAAGCAATAAAACCAATCATTAACCCTACAATGACCTCTTTCATCACTAAAAAATAATATGTAAAATCAATATCTGCTATTACAACATCAATATGCATAGAAATAATCATACTTAAAAAAACGGCAAATCCAATTTTGAACATAGTCGGAATTGTTCGATATGAAAAAAGCGGCATGACTAAAAAAAAGCTCGTTATCCGCGCAAATACTAATAAAAAAGTTGGTAGAAGAGATAAAGGTAATAAATCTAACATTTGCTCACCCTATAAACAAGTGCATATTTTCATATATATTAGTCGTAAATTGCACTAGTTTTGTCAACATCCACGGACCAAAAAACACGACACCAACTAACACAGCAATTATTTTTGGAATAAAGGCTAATGTTTGTTCCTGTATTTGTGTTGTCGCTTGAAAAATACTAACTGCTAATCCAACTGCCAATGCTAATAACAGTATCGGACCTGCAACTAGTAAAATCGTTATAATACCTCTTTCTGCTAGTGTTAATACAAATTCACTACTCAATCCTTACACACCTTCTTTTTTCATACGGTCAAAAACCTTGTAAAATGGAATGCGTAATTAAATACCATCCATCTACTAAAACGAACAATAAAATTTTAAATGGCAAAGAAATCATAACAGGTGGTAACATCATCATCCCCATCGACATTAAAATACTAGCGACAGCCATATCAATTATTAAAAATGGAATAAAAATCATAAACCCCATTTGAAATGCAGTTTTCAATTCACTAATTGCAAATGCTGGTACTAATGTCATTAACGGAATGTCTTCTAATGTTTCGGGATTTTCCGTTCCCGTATAATTTAAAAATAGTGCTAAATCTTTTTGCCGAGTATGTTGTGCCATAAACTCTTTTATCGGTATACTTGCATGATCATATGCCTCATCAAGTGTAATCTCTTCGTTGAATAACGGTTGTAATGCCTCATCATATACCTCACTAAACGTTGGTGCCATAATAAAAAACGTCAAAAATAATGCCAAACCAATTAACACTTGATTCGGTGGCATTTGTTGGGTTGCAAGAGATGTTCGTACAAATGATAATACAACGATAATTCTCGTAAAACTCGTCATTAATATTAAAATACCTGGAGCAATAGATAAAATGGTTAATAAAATAATTAATTTCACCGATGTTGAAAGTTGTGAAGGATCAGCACTAGAGAACATATTTATAAAATCATTCATCTCGATCATCCTTCACTTTCTTTTTAAAAAAATCTTGTCTTTTTTTAGACCAATTCATTAATTCTTCTTTAAAAGTTGCCGCCATATTCGATTCATCCTTTTCCTTCCCTCTTTTAAAAAAGGATGGAATATAATTGGATGGGTCCATTTTTTCTTCTGCTGCTTTTTCCAATTGTTGAATGGTATGCTCATCTGTAATTTCTTCCAATAATTGCACATTATCGCCTACACCAAGCATATAAACTTTTTCACCAATTTTAATCAACTGCACGGATTTATTCGTACCTAAAACGAATCCGCCTATTTTTTGTATATTTCCATGTTGAACATTTGTGTAATTTTTCCGTTTTAAAAATAGAAGAATAATGTACAATAATACTAAAATTAAAAACAGTGCAAAGATCATTTTAATTATATTCATAAAAAAAGAAGAAGATCGTTGCTCACTATCTTGTAACAACATATCGTTTGATCCATCTATTTCTATACTTGTATGGTTTTGTAATTCCTCACAATCGCCATTTTCCTCCATGCAATCTTTTACATTCGGTAATACATTATCCGCATATGTAGCAACAGGAAAAAGTAAACAAATGAACATCATTGCTACAACAATCTTTTTCATTTGTATCACACTCTTATGCTAATGCTTTCGAAACAGCTTCAATCACTCGATCAGCTTGAAAAGGTTTTACGATAAAATCTTTTGCCCCGGCTTGAATAGCATCAATTACCATCGCTTGTTGCCCCATTGCGGAACACATAATAATTGTAGCGCTCGGATCTATTTCTTTAATTTCCTTTAAAGCTTGAATGCCATCTTTTTCAGGCATTGTAATGTCCATTGTCACTAAATCTGGAGTTAATTCTTTATATTTTTCTACTGCCACACTACCATTTTCAGCTTCACCTACAACGTTATAACCATTCTTCTCTAAAATATCTTTAATCATCATTCTCATAAATGCTGCATCATCTACAATTAATACTTTTTGTGCCATTATTATTTCCACCTTTATCCATTAATTTAATTTCATTAAACGATCTTTTGGACTGACAATATCTGTCACTCTTACACCAAAGTTCTCATCAATTACAACGACTTCTCCTTTAGCGATTAATTTATTATTCACTAAAACATCTACAGGCTCACCTGCCAGTTTATCAAGTTCAATAATTGCACCTTGAGATAACTCTAAAATATCCTCTACTGTTTGCTTTGTTCTTCCTAATTCAACTGTTACCGAAAGAGGTACATCTAAAAGCATATCTAAATTTCGTTTATTCGTTTGATTAAGAGGTGTTGGTTCAAATGCTTCAAACGCTGCATGTTGAATCGTTGAGTCAGGTGCAATATGGTTACCAATATGTTGAGGTTCCGATTGAGTCGGTGTCGGCTGCTCCATTTGTGCTGTTTCAACTTCTGTTTGTGTGACGCTTATGTCACTTTGTTGAGCAATATTCATGTCTTTCATAGTTGTCTCTTGATTAATTGGCTCTTCTGTAGGTTCAAGTAATTGATTGACTAAATCTTTTGCAAAATCTAGTGGTATCAATTGAAAAATATTCGAATCAATTAAGTCACCAATTTTTAAATTAAAAGCAACCCGGACTAATACATCTTCGTCACTACCTTTTGCCACTTCCTCTAGTTTATCAATGTCTTTATAATCAACTTGTGGTGGTGAGATATCTACACGTTTATTAAATACTGTAGACATGCTCGTTGCTGAAGATCCCATCATTTGATTCATTGCTTCTTGTACTGCACTTAATTCAATTTCCGATAGCTCTTCATTTGGTTGTAAGCCATTACCACCAAGCATAATATCTGAAATAATTGCGGCATCTTTCGCTTTCATTAAAAAGATGTTTTCCCCATCAAAACCATCACAATAATCTACTTGTAAACTTACGTGTTCATAGGGAAATTCCTCTTTAATCCCTGTCTTCTTTACAAACGAAACAGTCGGTGTCGTAATATCCACTTTTTGATTCAATAAAGTCGACAATGTCGTTGCTGAACTTCCAAAAGAAATATTACCAATTTCCCCCAGTGCATCCATTTCAAGAGGAGTTAAATATGTATTACTCTCATCTTCATATATGATCTCCGAAGTACTATCATCTGTTACGTTTAATAATGCATCAATTTCTTCTTGTGTTAATTTGTTATCCATCACGATAAACTCCTCCTTTCGATATGATCCATCACTTGTACCGCTACTTTTTTATGTACAGTTCCAACTTGAACATGCATCTTTGGCTCTCCATTCACTTCTAATGTTAACGGGTCTTGAATCTTTTGATTTAAACTAATGATATCCTCTGTCGATAATTGTAATAACTCATTCACCGTAATATTTGATTGACCTAAAATAACTTTTGCCTCTAATTCTACTTTTTCCATATGTTTCGATAAAATGGCATATTTTTCAGGGTCACGTTCCTTTGTTGCGGACTCCATCCAATAGTGAGCAGATAATTTAGGTATAATTGGCTCTAACACTATATGTGGAATACAAATATTAATCATTCCTGATACATCGCCAATTTGTGTATTAAAGGAAACGACTACTACTGTTTCATTTGGCGAAACCATTTGTAAAAATTGTGGATTCACTTCAAATTCATCCAACATTGGGTCGATTTCTACGATTGTTGACCAAGCTTCTTGAATATTTACAACAGCTTTTTCGAACATCTGTGTCATTATAGTCGTCTCGATTTCCGTTAAACTCTCTGGCTGCACATCACTATTTCCTTTTCCGCCTAACAAACGATCCATCATACTGTAAGCAATATTTGGATTCACTTCCATCAAAATTTTACCTTCCAATGGTTCCATACTAATCACATTTAAAATTGTCATCTTCGGTATGGAACGGATAAATTCTTCATACGGAATTTGATCTACAGAGGCAACAGAAATATTTACATATGTCCTTAATTGGCCAGAAAAAAATGTCGTTAACAGCCTTGCATAATTTTCATGGATTCGTGATATACTTCGAATTTGATCTTTCGAAAAACGCAATGCACGCTTAAAATCATATACTTTTACTTTTTTATCTTCTTCTTCTTTCTTTAATTCTTCTGCATCCATTTCCCCAGATGAAATAGCTGATAATAAAGCATCTATTTCTGTCTGTGACAAAATTTCTTCAGACAATGTTCATCACCTCCATGACGGAGCAATCATTTATTGCATAATTTTACTTATTGTATATACGTCTTTAATTGTTCCCTCTGTCATAATCTCATTTAGTTTTTGTTGTAACACTTTTTCTAAATCGGCTAAACCTGCATTAAAATCTTCTTCCGTCATTACTGCCAGTTCTTTAATTAAAATATTTTTAATTTGGAATTCACGTTTTTCAATTTCTTTTAAACTAGCTTTGCTATCCATTATTAACTGGAATTGAATACGGACAAATACACCATCTTTTAAATCTGTCGTTACTTCAGGAGTTTCATAAGAAAATTCATTCATTTCATCAATAGATAATTCTTTACTTTCAATATTATTATTGTTGAAATAAAGAACGACTACGACGGTAATCATTGCAATGGCAAGTAATGATGCAACAGAGATCGCGGTTATTTTTAATACTTTACTCATCTTCATTCACCTGCTTTGTTAGAAAACCAATCATTCCAACTTGTCGATACATTTCTAATATTTTTCGTAAAACTTCTTCTTTATTCGTTTGAACGACGAATTTTTTCCCATTTAATAATGTAATCGTCGTATCTGGTAATGATTGTACCTGCTCCACCATAAATGGATTCAGATAAAATGTTTCTCCGTTTAATCTAGTTAATTCAATCATATTTGGCGAGTTGTAGCGAATAACGATTGTTTATATCGGTATTCCTACAACTCTACCTCCTCAATTTATCGTTTTAAGTTTACTAATTCTTGTAAAATTTCATCTGAAGTTGTAATAATTCTTGTATTCGCTTGGAAACCTCGTTGCGATACGATCATTTCTGTAAACTCTTCTGCTAAATCAACGTTTGACATTTCCAACGAACTTGCTGCAAGGTCTCCTGCCCCATTAATTCCAGGAGCACCATGTTGTGCTTCACCAGAGTTTTGTGACTCAATATATAAACTACCTCCGACCTTCTCTAGGCCTTCAGGGTTAGCAAAAATAGTAATTCCAATTTTTTGATCACTATTTGTACCATCTGCTGTCACGATATTTACATCCCCATTTTTGGCAATACTAAAGCTTTGTGTTGTACTAGGGTCGATTTGGATTGTACTATTATCATCTTGTAATAAAAAATATCCATCCGCTGTTACGACGTTTCCTGCATCATCTAGATAGAAATTACCCGCACGTGTGTAATAAATATTTTCCCCATCAGATACTTTAAAAAAGCCATCCCCTTCAATTGCAACATCTAATGGGCGTCCTGTAGATTGTAAGAATCCTTGTGTATGAATATTATCTACCGAACCAACTTGGGATCCTAAACCGACTTGCATTGGGTTAATTCCACCTCGTCCAGCCTCAGCGGCTTGTGCTCCTCTTGTCGTTTGTGACATCATATCTTGGAAAGTAACTCGTCCTTTTTTAAACCCTGACGTGTTCACGTTGGAAATATTATTCCCTATAACATCTAATTTTGTTTGAAATCCTCTCATACCTGAAATTCCAGAATACATTGAACGTAACATATTTTTCCCTCTTTCATTATTATTCACTATGTCTATCATTCCATAGTGGATAGCCTCTCCTAACAGAGTCCAGCTATATTAAAATCGTTCCATTAATATTAGTAAATATTCGATTATTCGCTTCTGTTTTATGTAATGCTGTAACGACTGTGTTGTTTTTTGCGCTAACGATAAGTGCCGCATCATTCACAACGACGAGAGCATCTGTGACACCTTTGTTCTTCGCTTCATTAAGTTTCGTTCCAATTTTTTCCCACGTTTGATCTGTTATATGAATATTTCTTTCTTGCATACGGAGTTTCGCATGTTTACTCACTTTTAATTCAGATGCTTGTTCAAAAATTGCTTTAAAGCTTGTACTAGCTGTTGGCTGTTTTTTAGTTGCCGAATGATTCACATAATGTTGCTGTATTGGATGTATGTATTTATGCATCCTTTTTACCTGCTTCATTTACTTTTAGAATTCCATCAGCAAAAACTTTTTGACCATTTTCTAATTCTAAAATAGCCCAGCCTTCTTGGGAACTAACTGCATTGACAACACTTGTGACAATCGTTTTTTCATTCGTCTCTTCATCAATAGATTCATATGTCACTTCTTTTCCGATCATATGACTATATTGAATAACAGGAGATACTAATTGATTTTGCACTAATGTATCTATAGAACTCGCCATATTCATCATTTGCTCTAAAGATGAAAATGTCGCCATCTGTGCAATAAAATCGCGATCTTCCATCGGATTTAATGGATCTTGGTTTTGTAGTTGTGTCATTAAAATTTTTATAAATTCATCTTTTCCTAACTCGGAACTAGGTGCACGATCTCTCGGTACGTTTGATATATATAAATCTGAATCAATTTTTGTCATTTTCTTCCTCCTCCCCTAATTGTTGCAACAATTGTTCAAAATCGATGGACGGAGTTTTTTTATCTTTCCGTTCGTCTTTATCTTGTTTTGGTTCTTCTTCATTTAATTCCTCTTCATTGTTTGAAAAGAATTCCTCATCAGAAATAGTTGGATCCTTTTCAATAATTACTTGATGCGGAGAAAAAAGATGTTTTAATTGATGTATGTTGCTCTCTAAAATTTTCTTCGTTGCATTGGTTGTAACAAATAATTCCACTCGCATTTCTCCGTTTACCTCAGCCATTCTTACCGTAATATGGCCTAATTGTGTTGGATTAATTTGTAACTGTAGTTGCATCATGCCATCTTGTTTAAAAATAGAACTTTTTTGGATAACAGTCGTTAATTTTGATACGAGTTGTTCTGATATTTCTTCTACTTTTCCTGTTTGACGAATATGTATATCGTATTGCTGTACTTCATCTATTGGTAGATTCGTTGGATTACTCATTTGAGTTGACATTACTGTATCGTTTATTTGTTGACTACTTTGTACGGTATCATATCGCTGAAAAGCTTGCTCCAACCAATTTGCGATAGTAGATTTTGTAATTATCGCATCATTTTGATACATATTTTGTGTTGTCATCTCTGTACGTTTTTCAAATGTTTTCACCAAAAGTTTAAAAGTCTCTGAAATTTTTTCTTCTTCTAATTCCTCTAATTGATTAAATAGTGCTTCTTTATCTTTCGTTGATAATTGATTCACTTTTTTTAATACGACGAGTAGCTGTTGCAAAGATGAAGGCTCATGTACTGTCTCTGTATGCATGTATCGAATAATCTCATTAGACAGTTGCATCACTTCTTCTTTTGTCATTTTTGAAAATGTTTGTCCAACATCTTCAAATGTATTCTTTGAAGCATACATATTTTGTTGTACGTCGAAATCAATGGTTGTATCACTATTTGTTAAAAACGTATGAATAGTAGGTTGAAACATGCTATTATCGATATTTTCATGTACGTCTTCCTTAACCAAGCTGTCTAGCTCATATGTTTCATCATGCTCACCGATAGAATGATCGGTTGTTTCTTCTTCGTCATTTTCTACCATTGGTTCTTTTTCGTTTGTAGATAATGCATTTACATCCTCTTTTTCATTGGCTATAAGAAATGTTTTGAAACTAGTATCCTGCTCATTTATATCCAATTCATTTTGCTGCATATTCGCATTTGTTCGTGTGAATACTTGCATAATTTCCATTCCATTCACCCCCTTCCAAATTATAAAATGGCAATTATTTCATCATTAACTTTGTCAATGTGGCAGCTCTTTTTGATTCCATTTCAGCTAAAATATTTCCTCTCACATCACTCGGGATGTTGGATAGAATTTGAATGGCGTCTTGGTCATTCATTTGCGTTATAATTGCAGCAGCATTTTCTGGTTCCATTTTCCTGTAAGAGGATGCAGCTCTTTTTAATGCTTCATTTCCGTCTTCTTCATCCTCTATGTTTTCTTTTTCGTTTTTCTGCTCACTTTTTTCTTTCTTTTTTAAATCTAACTCTAAATCATCTGCAATTGCCCGTAAACTTTCTACATCTTTCGATAGATCATTGATTTCTTCATCTTTTGATGCAATTAAATCCTCTTGTTTTTTAATTGTTTCTTCTAATTGTTCGACTTCATTACTCTTAATAAAAGAAGAAACAACCGGTACATCAGCTAATTTATCCTTCACATCAATGCCAACTAAAGTTAATCCGATGTACACAATCCCCACTGTTAGCATTAACGGGATGATAATTGCAAATATGATTAATAGAATTGGAGATTTCTTTTTTTCTTTTGTCATATTTTCACCTATTTTGGATCGAACTTGTAAACTGTCGGATGGACAGTTCATCCATTAATATATTTTCTTCTCGTATCAGTTCTTCCTGTCTTGCCTGTTTTTTTCGTTCAATAAGTTTTTCTATTTTTTTCATTTCAATATGTGTTTCTGTTAAATATGCTTGTTTTTCTAGCATTTTTTTTCTTGCCTGTTGCACATTTTGTTGTAATGTAGACGCTTTTCTCGTCATAGATTGTATGAACATCGATTGTTCTTTAATTTTTTCAATCGAAGTATATGTTTGCATATATTGATTCATCAATACTTCCGCATGTTCTTTCTTCTTTAATAATTCATAT
Source organism: Pseudogracilibacillus sp. SO10305 (assembly GCF_037072005.1). NCBI lineage: Bacteria > Bacillati > Bacillota > Bacilli > Caryophanales > Bacillaceae > Pseudogracilibacillus > Pseudogracilibacillus sp. SO10305. Next base: position 200,457 of record NZ_JAXHDE010000001.1, read on the forward strand.
AATGCTGTTGCCTGTTTTTCAAATATTACAGTCGCTTCATTTTTTTCTTTTTGAGCAATCGTTTTTTCTTGCTCCCGTATTTGTAAAACCTTTTGCAATACTGCCACATTATCCATTACTGTCCACCTGCCAAAATAAGATGTAATTTTTCAATTGATTGTTCGAAAGTTTCTTGTTCATAAATTCCTTGTTTTAAATAATCAATAATAATCGGATAATATTTTATTGCTTCATCAATTTTAGGGTCTGTACCGTGACGATATGCACCAATCTGTATTAATTCTACATTTTCTTCATATGTTGCCATCAACGTTCTTATTTTTTGTACGGTTGTACGATGTGCTGGTGAAACGATATCATGCATCACCCTACTAACAGACTTCAGTATATTAATTGCTGGAAATTGCCCCATTTCAGCTAATCTTCTCTCTAGAACAAAATGGCCATCCAATATACCACGAACCGCATCTGCAATCGGTTCATTCATATCATCACCATCTACTAGTACGGTATAAAACGCTGTAATTGTTCCTTGTTCATTCGTGCCTGTTCTCTCTAACAATTTAGGTAATATGGCAAAGACCGATGGTGTATATCCTTTAGACGTCGGTGGCTCGCCTACTGCTAGCCCTATTTCCCGTTGTGCCATTGCAACTCTCGTAACAGAGTCCATCATTAAATTCACCTTATATCCTTGATCACGAAAGTATTCACTGATTGCCGTTGCAGTATACGCACCTTTAATTCGCATTAATGCTGGTTGATCGGATGTCGCAACAATAATAATTGATTTTTTCAATCCTGCTTCACCAAGGTCTTTTTCAATAAATTCCCTTACTTCACGACCACGTTCTCCAATTAATGCAATAACATTTATATCTGCGGCACTATTTCTGGCAATCATTCCTAATAATGTACTTTTTCCAACCCCACTACCTGCAAAAATACCTATACGTTGTCCTTCTCCTACCGTCAGCATAGAATCAATTGCTCGAATTCCCACTTGAATTGGTTGATCAATCGGTGGCCGACTCATTGGATTTGGTGGTTCATTTTCAGTGAAAACTTTTTTTAATCCTTTCGGTAAAATGCTATGGTTCAATGGTAACCCTAAAGCATCTACGACATGGCCAATTAAACTATGACCAATCTTTATTGTTAAAGGTTGATTGGTAGCTTCAACTAGACAACCAGGACCAATTTCAGATACTTCCGTATAAGGCATTAAAATGATTTTTTCATGATGAAATCCAACAACTTCCGCTAATATCGGTGATTGGCTTTTATTTTCAGGATGAATGATACAAACTTCTCCAATATTCGCTGCGGGTCCTAATGATTCAATCATAATACCGACAACACGAGTAATTTTTCCATAATATTTGTATGTATCTGTCTCTTCAATCGTCTGAATGCACGTATCAAAATCCATATTAATTCTCCATTATCTTTTCTTCTAACGCACGTTTAATTTGTTTCAACTGTGTATCTACACTAGCATCTATTTGTCCAAATGGATGACGGATCATACAATCATTTTCTTGTAAATTCGAATCTACATGTAAATAAAGCAATTCATCTTCATCTAACAATTGTTCTAACTCTTCTTTTTGAGCATGTAAGGAAGCGTAATGCATCGGGTGAACATATATAGATATAGTCGAAGTATCTTTTAAATGTCGCACTGCTTTTTCTACTATGCCTTTCATTACATGTTCATCCGTTTTAATTTCAGTATCAATGATCTTTTTCGCCACATGCATGGCTAACTGAACAATTGTATTAGAGTGTTTTTCAATCGTTGCTATGTAATCTAGCTCACTTTTTCGAACAATGTCATTCGCCTCATCCAAATAAGTTTGGTAATCGGTTTTCGCTTCGTTTTCACCATCGATATATCCTTCTTTATACCCTTGCTGTTTTGCCTGTTCAAATACAGTGATTTTTTCATTGGCAATCTTTTCTTTTTCCGTGGCAATATAGGTTTCTAACTCTTGGATAGACGTTTCCTTTTGCTGTTCTAAGGTAGCTAAAGTTTGTTCCAACACTTTAATTTCATTTACGATGTCATCTTTTGATCGGCTCTGACGACGTATCTCTTTATCTTGTGGAATATCCGCTTGAATCTTTTTAATAGAAATTACTTTTTTGTTTTCTAAATTCCCCTTTAGATTAGACAATAATATCGTCTCCTCCACCACGGGCAATTACGATTTCCCCAATTTCATCTAAGCGGCGAATCGTTCCTACAATACGTGTTTGTGCTTCTTCAACATCACGTAATCGTACAGGTCCCATAAATTCCATTTCTTCTTTAAATGTTTCCACCATACGTTGTGACATATTTTGGAAAATTACATCCTTTACTTCTTCACTTGCGACACGTAACGATAATTTCAAGTCTTCATTATCCACTTCGCGAATAATGCGTTGGATAGCGCGATTGTCTAAAATAACAATATCGTCAAAGATAAACATACGTTTTTTAATTTCTTCCGCTAATTCAGGATTTTGAATTTCTAACGTATCTAAAATAGTCCTTTCTGTACTTCGATCCACTTCATTTAACACTTCAACAACTGATTGAATACCACCTGTTTGTGTATAGTCTTCTGTTAAGGATGTCGAAATATTCTTTTCAAGTACATGTTCAATTTCCGTAATAATATCTGGTGGTGTGGAGTCCATCGTTGCAATTCTGCTTGCAATATCCGCTTGCACTTCTTCCTCTAAAGAAGATAATATTTGTCCAGCTTGTTCAGGTTCTAAATAAGATAGGACAAGTGCGATCGTTTGTGGATGTTCATTTTGTATAAAATTAAGCACTTGATTCGGGTCTGCTTTCCGCGCAAAATCAAAAGGTCTTACTTGTAAAGAAGATGTTAAACGATTAATAATATTTGTTGCCTCTTGAGTGCCAAAAGCTTTTTCAAGCACTGTTTTTGCATATCCTACTCCACCTTGAGAAATATATTGTTGAGCAATGGCAATCTGATGAAATTGTTCCACTATAGATTCTTTCAAATCTGAATCTACCTTTTGAATAGTTGATATTTCCAGGCTTAAACGTTCTACTTCTTCTTCCGATAAATGTTTGTATACTTCGGCCGACACATCTGGTCCTAGTGAGATAAGCAAAATGGCTGCCTTCTGTTTTCCAGTTAATCTTTTCTGTTTAATACTCATACTCCTTTCCTCCTAATCTTCCGAAATCCAACTACGTAATAATTTCGCAAAGTCTTCCGGTTTGTCTTTCGCCATTTTTTCAAGTTGTTCTTTTTGAATGTCTTGGTCTGTTTTTGGTTGTTCTTCTAAATCTGATACAACTGCTGAATCTTCAGTTGTTATGTCAGACACCGTTACATTTTCTTCCACTATATCTTCTGTACGTTTCCTACGCATTACAAAGAAAATAATAATAATCGTTACAATAATGATTGCCACTACGATATATGGCCAAATTGTGGATGACCCTTCTTCAGACATATCAGCAGTTAATTGATCACGGCCATGGAACGTTTGAAAGACGATAGAGATTTTATCATCTGTTTCTATTTCCCCATAAGTTTTATCAATAGAAGTTGTAATCATCGATTCTAGAATAGAAGCCATTCCCTCTTCTACTGCGTTCAATTCTTGCTGCGTTAATTCCACTACTTCTCCGTCAATTACTCTCGTATTATCAACCATCACTTGAATACCTAAGTCACGAATTTTATATGGTGCTTCTGCAATTTCTTTCTTAATATTATTAAACTCATAATTAACGGTTTCTTTTGCTAAATCATAATCGCCACCTTCTCCTTGCATAACTCCAGGATAATTGGCAATATCTTCTTCCCCAGTACCAGCAACTCCACCAATTTCATCCGTTCCTTCAAATGTTTCTTGAATCGTTTCAATACTTACTGGAATTCCTTCCATCGCATCAATATCAACAGGTTCTACTAGGTCTTCTACACGATTTTCATTTGTGAAATCAATATCTGCTGTTACAGATGTTATTACTTTATCGACCCCAACAATAGCACTTAGCATTTGTTGTACTCGTTTTTGAATATCATTTTCAATTTCTGTTTTTACATCTTGTGTTGCTCCAATATGGTCTGCTTGATTTGATGCATATTGATCGAAGTATTCAAAGTTCTGATTCATAATGACGATATTTTCCTCTGGTAAATTCGGAATCGCTTTTGAAACGAGATGGTATAAACCTTTCATTTGATTCGGCTGAAATTCATAACCGTATTCTGTTTGAAGTACAATGGATACACTAGCATTTTCTGTCATGTCAGATACAAATACCGATTGTTCTGGTAAGTTAATCATCACATTTGCATCTTCAATTCCTTCCATACCTTTCATCAAGTTACTGAGCTCTGTTTGCATCGCATCTAACTTCATAATATTAAATTCATTATCGGTAATTCCCCATGAAGAGTTCTCACTAAAAAACGAATAATCGATATTCCCACTATTCGGAATACCTTCATTCGCTAATTCAACAATTAAAGTTTGTGAATGCTCTTCAGGTACTTTAATCGTCGTCCCATTATCGACTATTTCATACTGAATATTTCTTGTATCAAGTTCCTCTTTAATTTGACCTACCTCTTGTATAGATAGGTTCGAATATAAAGGAACGAAGCTATTCTTATTGGTTAAAACAGTGATAACGACAATTCCTACTATAAGTAAAATTGTCATACTTATGTATAATACTCTTTTAAAAATGGAAGTTTTATTCCAAAATAATTTAATTTGTTCCATAAATTGATTTAATTTTTCCTTCATTTATCACACCGGACTTTGTTTATATTTTCTATGTACTAGATTTGCATTCTCATCACATCATTATAAGCGTCGATTACTTTTTGCTGAATTTGGACTGTCGCTTCTACAGTAATTTTTGCTTTTTGCGCCGTTAACATGACGTCATGAAGATCTGTTGTTTCTCCACTCAAAAAGGCATTTGTCTTTACATCTGATTCATGTTCCACTGCACTAACTTTTTCTAATGCTTGTTTAAATATATGTTGAAAATTTGCTTCATTTTGTATTTTCTGTGGTGTTTGTTTTGCTATTTGCTCTTTTGGTGATGTAGCAGACAGAGCGATTAGTTTCGTCATCATCATTCGTCCTTTCTTACGACCTACCAATTTCTAATGCTTTTAATAACATATCTTTCGTTGCGTTTAATGCAGTAATATTCGCCTCATAAGAACGAGTTGCTCCCATTAAATCTACCATTTCTTTTAATGGGTCTACATTCGGATAAAGCACATAGCCTTCATCATTTGCATCTGGATGAGTTGGGTCAAAAATCGCTTTAAATGGCTCTTGATCTTGTACAAGCCCACTCACTTTAACTCCTTGTGAAGTTGCTTTTTGATTCATTTGTGCTTTACTCATATACGATTTAAATGAATGATTTTCTGGTTGTAGCACGACCATTTTTCTGCGATATGGTTCAAATTGACCATCTGGTAACATTGTCGCTCTTGTTGATTGTTGGTTAGCAATATTGGAGGAGGCTACATCCATTCGCAGTCTCTGAGCTGTTAAAGCACCAGCGCTTATGTTTAATCCATGAAAAACTGACATTACTTCCCACCTCTTATCACCGTATTCAATAAGCCAAATTTACCATTTAAACGGTCAACAGCGCCACGATAATAAATTTGGTTTTTTGCTAATTCTGCCATTTCTTTGTCAACATCCACATTATTTCCACTGTGGTTATAGGATGTGTGGTTTTGATTCATTACTTTATAAGGTGTATGTATTCCATTTGAACGAATATGCTTGTCTTCCGTCACATGTAATTGAAGTTCTCCTTCTAACATGCTTTTGAATGTTACCTTTTGCGCCTTATAATTAGGTGTATCGACATTTGCAAGATTATTTGAGATAACAGAATTTTTCTTTGATGCATAATGCAATGATTGTTCTAAGTTTTGAAATGTTTGATTAAATAGTTTCAACTGAATCCCTCAATATAAATTTTTTCTGAAATTTTTCATACCATCATTATTTTAGATGATGTTGCGACTAAAGTCCACTAATATTTCATCATTTTTAACTAATTTTTCATGATTATCACTGTATGTTCAAATTTTTTTAAGGTTTTTTCAATTTTAACCAATTAAATACAACGAAAAGTCCTAAATATATTCAAATACAAATAATATATTACACTAGAAGTATTATGTATTAGCCATTTTTTTCATTATTCTGAAGTTATATAGGCAAAATGTAATGCAAAATTTCGCCTGTTTTCTTCTTAGAAATAATGACATACGGCCTAATTTACATGCTTCCGATATATGAAGACATGCATTAAGACATTGAAAAACATATATCGTATCTCAAGCATAGCTTGATGTATTTATACAATAATGGTCGTATCGAAGGGATTAATAACAAAATAAAGGTATTGAATCGCGTTGCATATGGATATCGAAACTTTCATAATTTTAAAAAGAATTATTTTACACTTTAAATGGAGATCAATCATACAAAGTAACAAAACTCCTTTGCAGCTTAAGCTACAAAGGAAGAGGAAACTAGCATGTAAACAGCCAGATGAAACGTAGGAAATGTACGTAGGCTCCTGCGTGAAAAAGGGCCTAGATAAGACAAGAAAAGGCAAAGCCTGAGCTTGGCTTAGCAGCCGCACGCGGAAAGCGGAGTACATTTTCAAAGTGACATATTCATGCTGTTCTTATTGGCTCCACACAATTAATATTAGATGACTTTAAGAGGGTCACCAACACCATTTGACAAAAAGCACAAAAAACACCTTTAAAGATAGAATTTTCACTCTAACTTTAAAGGTGTTGATTCCAAACATATGCTCATGTAGAACATGCCATCTTCTAGTGGCCTTTATGTTTCATTTAGTTCGTACTTAACTTTTCTAATTCTTGTAAAAATCTTTCATTTAGAACTTTGATGTACGTACCTTTCATTCCTAATGAACGTGATTCAATCACACCAGCACTTTCTAATTTACGAAGTGCATTCACGATAACCGAACGTGTAATACCAACTCTGTCAGCTATTTTACTCGCTACCAATAAACCTTCTGTTCCATTTAATTCTTCGAAAATATGTTCAATCGCTTCTAACTCACTAAATGATAATGAATTAATTGCCATTTGCACGACTGCTTTACTTCGAGCTTCCATTTCGATTTCTTCTGCTTTTCCTTGTAAAATTTCCATTCCTACAACTGTAGCACCATATTCTGCTAATAATAAGTCATCATCATGGAAACTACCGCTTAAACGTCCTAAAATTAACGTTCCTAAACGTTCTCCTCCACCAATAATCGGCACAATTGTCGTTAATCCATCTTTAAATAATTCTCGATTTTCGTACGGGAAAACAGATAACGGCTGTTCAATATCGATATTAGGTGTCGTTTCTGAAATATGAAAAAGTTCTCTCGTATATTCCTCTGGGAATTGTCTTTCTTCTAACATTTGTTTAATTCGATCATTTTCAACTTCTTGGTTAATTGCAACGCCTAATAAACGACCTCTTCTACTTAATACGAACACGTTTCCGTTTATTACCTCTGATAGTGTACGTGACATGTCATTAAAATTTACCGGCTTTCCTGCAGATTTTTGTAATAATGCATTGATTTTTCTTGTTCTCTCTAATAATTCCATATTTTGTTCATCCTTTCAAAGTTACGATTTCATTTTATAGTATAAATTGACTTAAATTACGATCTTTGACGATATCATTTAATTTTTCATCGACATATTGCGCGGTAATTTCCACCACTTCTAGATTGATCTCTGGTGCCTCAAATGATAAATCTTCTAATAATTTTTCTAAAATAGTGTGCAATCTTCTTGCACCAATATTATCTGTTTCTTGATTTACCTCATACGCTATTTCAGCAATTCTTTTAACAGCTTCGTCCGTAAACTTCACTTCTATACCTTCTGTCTGTATTAATGCACTATATTGCTTCAGCAATGCATTAGAAGGTTCTGTTAAAATTTTCACAAAGTCATCTGTCGTAAGTTTGTTGAATTCTACGCGAACAGGAAATCTTCCTTGTAATTCTGGGATCATATCAGAAGGCTTCGCAATATGAAATGCACCAGCCGCAAAAAATAAAATATGGTCTGTTTTTACAGGTCCGTATTTCGTCATAACAGTTGAACCTTCCACAATGGGTAGAATATCTCTTTGCACCCCATCACGAGATACACTCGGACTATTCGTATCAGCGCCAGCTATTTTATCGATTTCATCAATAAACACGATACCAGCCTGTTCTGCTCGCTCAATTGCTTCTTGTTGCGCCTCATCCATATCAATCAATTTTTGCGCTGCTTGTTGCGTTAATACTTTGCGTGCATCCCGAACAGATAACTTACGTTTTTTCGTTTTCGTCGGCATTAAATTTGAAAACGCATCTTGCATATTCATTCCCATTTGTTCCATGCCAGAACCTTGTAACATGTCAAACATAGAAGGTGATTGTTCTTCGATATCTACTACTACCGTTTTATCTTCAAGTTCACCTAGAGCTAATAACTGTTTTAGTTGATTTCTTTTTTGTGAAATATTATCTACTTCTGATTCGTCTACTTCTTCCTCTTCTTCCACATTGGGAAAAAGCATTTCAAATGGGTTTTGCATTTTCTTCTCGCGTTTTTTACGTGGAGCAAGTAAAGAAATAATTTTTTCATTAGCTTCTTTTTCTGCTTCGTCTTTTACTGCTTCCATCTTTTCTTCTTTCACGATACGAAGTGCATTTTCAACAAGGTCCCGAATCATAGACTCTACATCTCGGCCAACATAACCGACCTCTGTAAATTTTGTTGCTTCCACTTTTATAAATGGTGCATTTACTAATTTAGCTAATCGGCGGGCTACTTCTGTTTTCCCAACCCCTGTTGGTCCAATCATTAAAATATTTTTCGGAACTACTTCTTCCCGTAATTGTTCATCTAAAAGCATTCTACGATATCTGTTACGTAAAGCAACAGCAACAGATTTTTTCGCTTCTTTTTGCCCAATAATATAATGGTCTAACTTTTCTAATATTTGCTTAGGAGTATAATCCATTAATTATTACACACCCTTTACATTATTCTAAAGACATTGTCGTTATATGATCATTTGTATAAACACAAATTTCACTAGCAATGGTTAATGCCGCTTGTGCAATTTCCTTCGCACTCAGTTCTGCTGAATATTTTGCAAGTGCACGGCCAGCACTTAAGGCAAAATTACCACCCGAACCAATAGCTAATATGCCATCATCTGGCTCGATGACTTCGCCTGTACCTGAAACTAAATACATACTTTCTTTATTCATGACGATTAACATCGCTTCTAATTGGCGTAATACTTTGTCGCTACGCCATTCCTTTGCTAGTTCTACGGAAGCTCGGGTAATATTCCCATTATATTCTTCCAACTTTCCTTCAAACTTCTCAAATAAAGAAAAAGCATCCGCTACTGAACCAGCAAAACCAGCTATAACTTCCCCATGAAATAATTTACGAACTTTTTGTGCTTTATGTTTCATCACGACCGTATTCCCTAATGTTACTTGGCCGTCGCCACTCATCGCACATTCCCCATTATGTTGAATTGCAAATATCGTTGTTGCATGAAGTTCATTTGACATGCATCACAACTCCTTTACTTCATTTCCAAAACTAACACTTTTATTGTTCATCCGGTTTTTGTTTCGCTCTTGGATGATGGTGCATATAAACATTCCTTAAACGATCCTTTGTTACATGTGTATAAATTTGAGTGGATGAAAGATTTTCATGTCCTAACAACTCTTGTACTGAACGTAAGTCAGCCCCTTCATTTAATAAATGTGTCGCAAAAGTATGACGTAATTTGTGTGGATGAAGATGTACAGTTAGAGAAGTTTCCTTTACCATTTGATTGAATACGTATCGGATGCCTCTTTCCGTAATCGGTTGGCCACGTGCGTTCAAAAAAATCGTATCTATCGTTTCTCTCGATACCTGTAACAACTGGTCTCTTCCATCTCTAATATATGTATGCAATGCTTCATGTGCAAATTGTCCAAATGGAATATAACGTTCTTTTCTTCCTTTACCAATTACGTTAATCATTCCGATAGAAAAATCAATTTGGGATAAAGTTAAGCCCGCACATTCACTGACTCTTATACCAGTAGCATACATAAGTTCTAATAATGCCTGATTTCGTTGGCCTAATGGTGTTGTTAAATCACTCACTTCAAAAAGAGGCCGTAATTCTTCCTCGTATAAAAACGTCGGAATTCGTTTATCTTGTCGCGGTAGCGGAACATACATAAACGGATTATGTTCCACGACTTCTATTTTTTCTAAAAAGAAATAAAAAGATCGTAAACAAGATATCGTCCGTGCGACAGATTTTCGACTTAATCGTCGATCATACAAATCCGTTAAAAATACCCGCACAAAAACCGGTGTTACATCTGTAACATCCTCGATTCCTTCTTTTCTCATTATTTGTTCAAACATACGTAAATCATTACTGTAAAATTGCACTGTATATGGCGAAGCATTTTTTTCTACTTCTAAAAACTGGATAAATTGTTCATAATACGTTTGAAACGTAGACATAATTCCACTCCAAAAATGCTAGTTTTTTTAAACAAACCTAGCATACCATACTACTATATTCCCCGCAATCGATTTAACACAATTGTAACAAAATTCTGAATTGTGCTTACAAATATGTTTGGAACATTAAAAATACATTTCCAATGTTCCAAACAAGTATATTACGCTTATATGTTCTAATAGTCAAATCAAATGTTTGATATCTAATTATTGTGCTTCTTCTTCATAATCACAACTACTACATTTGATTTGAACTTGTTTTTTCGAGCGTTTTTCTACTAAATAACTGTCACATTTTGGACAATTTCTAGCAATAGGTTTATCCCAAGAAACAAATTCACATGTTGGATATGTTTCACATCCATAAAATACTCGATTTTTCTTTGACTTTCTTTCAACAATTTCACCTTTTTTACATGTCGGACATGTTACACCGATTTTTTTCAAAATAGGTTTTGCATTTCGACAGTCCGGAAAGTTAGAACAAGCCATGAATTTTCCATAACGACCTAACTTATATACCATTGGATGTCCGCACTTCTCACAATCAATTCCAACAGGCTCATCTTTTATTTCAATAGATTCCATTTCTTTTTCGGCTTTTACTAATCTCACTTCGAAATCTTTATAAAATTCATCAATGACACGAATCCACTCTTCTTTACCTTCTTCAATTAAGTCTAAGTTCGCTTCCATTCCAGCAGTAAAGTCGACGTTCGTTATTTCAGGGAAATATTCTTTTAAAATATCCACAACAATCTCCCCTAATTCTGTTGGGATGAAACGACGGTTATCTAAACGAACATAGCCTCGATTTTGAATAGTCTCTAAAGTGGGAGCATAGGTTGATGGACGACCAATTCCTTGTTTCTCCAATGTACCAACTAATGTCGCTTCTGTATATCTCGGTGGTGGTTGTGTAAAATGTTGATTTGGTTCCATTTTTTCGAAGCGAACTTGTTCCCCTTCATTTAACTCAGGTAAGTATTTCTCTTCTTCTTTTTTATTTGAATCTGTTCCTTCAATATATACTTTCATAAACCCATCAAATTTTACTTTTGAACCAGTTGCACGGAATTCCACTCCGTTATTTAATAAATGAACAGTCATCGTATCCATCACGGCTGGCGCCATTTCACTCGCTAAAAATCGTTCGTAAATTAATTTATAAAGTTTAAATTGATCATTATTTAAAATACCTTTCAATGATTGTGGATCACGCATGACAGATGTGGGACGAATTGCCTCGTGTGCATCTTGTGCCCCTTCTTGATTTTTCACTTTTTTACGTGGTCCAATATATTGTTTACCAAACTTATCTTCAATTAATTGATGTGCTTCTTGTTTAGCACTTTCAGAAATACGAGTAGAATCTGTACGCATATAAGTAATTAACCCAGTAATTCCACCTGCTTTACGTCCTAAGTCAATTCCTTCATATAATTGTTGTGCAACCATCATCGTTTTACGAGCACGAAAGTTTAATTTTCTCGCTGCTTCTTGTTGCAATGTCGAAGTAATAAATGGTTTCGCGGGATTTCTTTTACGCTCACGTTTATTTACTTTATCAATATGAAACTGTTTGCCTTCAATTTTTCCAAGTACTTCTTTTACTGCTGCATCATCTTTGAGCTCTAACTTTTTCCCATCAATGCCATAAAATTTACCAGTAAACGATTCTTTCTCTTTAAAAAATGTACTTTCAATAGACCAGTATTCTTCTGGAATAAAATTCTTTATTTCGTTTTCACGATCGATAATTAATTTCACTGCAACCGATTGAACTCGACCAGCACTTAAACCTTTTTTTACTTTCTTCCATAATAGTGGACTTATATTGTATCCAACTAGTCGGTCCAATACTCTTCTAGCTTGTTGTGCATTTACTAAATCATGATCAATTTTTCGCGGATTTTTGAATGACTCTTTGATTGCATCTTTCGTTATTTCGTTAAACACGACACGACAGTCCGAATTTTCATCCACTTTTAATGCATGTGCTAAATGCCAAGCAATGGCCTCTCCCTCTCTATCGGGGTCGGCCGCGAGATAAATTTTATCTGCTTTTTTCGCTTCTTTTCGTAATTCTTTTAATATATCACCTTTACCACGAATCGTAATATATTTTAGGGCATAGTCATTATCAACATCGACTCCCATTTGACTTTTCGGTAAATCAATAACATGTCCCATCGACGCTTTTACTTTATATTTTTTCCCTAAATAACGTTCAATTGTTTTTGCTTTTGCTGGTGATTCCACAATTACTAAATAATTTGCCATTATTTTTCCTCCTATTTCATTGAGGTTATTCAATTTTTTAACTTTTATTCCTGCTTTTTTTAAATTTTTATTTCTGTTTTTAAATAAATAGAATTCCCACTAATAGTAAGGACAACATTTTCATTTGTCAAATATTGCGACTATCAAAATGAAATAAAGAGCCTTATTTTTTACAAAATAGGATTATTTTCCGGGCAAGTTTTCGATAATATCTTCTGCATTCGTAACCAATTTTGCACCTTGATCAATTAATTTTAAACAACCTGCCGCTTCCTCTACAAATAAAGAATCTGGAATAGCGAAAACTTCTTTTCCTTGCTCTAGTGCTTGGTCTACTGTAATGAGCGTACCACTTTTTTCTTTTGCCTCAATTACTAACGTTCCATATGAAAGACCGCTAATGATTCGATTCCTCTCTGGAAATTGATATTTTTTTGGCCTCACATATGGTGGATATTCTGATAAAACTAAACCATTTTCAACAATATTCCAAAAAAGCGTCATATTTTCTTTCGGGTAAATATGATGAAACCCACTACCTAAAATAGCTATCGTTTTACCCTGCATATGCAATGCTAATTGATGTGCAAGGCTATCAATGCCATAAGCCATTCCACTTACAATAGCCCAGTTTTGCTCAATTAAGGGACTAACAACTTTTAATAGCTTTTGTGGTGCTGTTGCTGTCGGTTTTCTCGTACCGATTACACTAAGTAATTTATTTTGTTGGAGCAATGTTAGATCACCTAAACAATATAATACGAGTGGTGCATCTGGAATACCTTTCAAACTCGGTGGATACATTGAATCAAATATCGTTACAATATAGTAGTTTTTATGTGTATATTGTATAGTTGCATCATCATTATCACATTGAAGAGAATGTATGATGGATGAAGCTTTTTCTGGGGATATATGTAATAAATGTTCTAGTTGTGTAGAAGTGAATGTGTTAACTTTTTCTAATGTTACATCATATTGTAATAAGCGATATAGCTTTTTCCTTGTCAATAATAAGCTTAATTTAATTAATCTATTTCGTTTCTTTTTCATTTATACTCTCCCTCTCTTAAGTTATGGGAAAAGTAGTATACATCTACTCGTTATTTTTTCCAACAAAAAAACAACCTAGAAATGAGGAGCCATAAGTGCTCTATTTTTGCACCAAAATAGAATACACTTATATTTCCTCCTCATCGCACCTTTCCAGATTGTTCAATATGGTTCTATCTTTTCGTTTAATGTATCAAGTTTCTTTATGCTTGTAAAGTATTAATGTGTTTTACATTTTTCAAGTAAATCTGTTTCTTCTAATAAACTGATCATTGTTTCACCCATTTTAGCAGGGGAATCCGCTACTTTAATACCGCATGCTTCCATGACACGTTTTTTCGATTCGGCTGTTCCTTCACCACCCGAAATGATTGCACCAGCATGTCCCATACGTTTTCCTGGAGGTGCTGTCGCTCCACCGATAAAGCCTGCAACAGGTTTTTTCATATTTGCTTTCACCCATTCAGCTGCTTCTTCTTCAGCCGTACCACCAATCTCACCAATCATCATAACTGCATAAGTTTCAGGGTCTTCATTAAATTCTTTTAATACATCAATAAACGATGTACCATTAACGGGGTCCCCACCAATTCCTACTGCCGTTGTTTGACCATATCCAGCTTGAGATAGTTGGTGAACTGCCTCATATGTTAAAGTTCCTGAACGGGATACAACCCCAATATGTCCTTTTGTATGAATGTATCCTGGCATAATACCAATTTTACACTCATCTGCTGTAATTACTCCTGGACAGTTTGGTCCAATTAAACGGGTCTTTTTCCCTTTCATAAAGTTTTTCACTTTAGTCATATCATTAATTGGAATATGTTCTGTAATGCAAATCGTTAATTCTAATCCGGCATCTGTCGCTTCCATAATTGCATCTGCTGCAAATGGAGCAGGAACATAAATAATTGAAACTGTTGCTCCTGTAGCTTTTACAGCATCTTCTACCGTATTATATACAGGAACTCCAAGTGTTTTCGTACCACCTTTTCCTGGTGTCACTCCTGCAACGATCTTCGTTCCGTATTTTAACATCTGTTCTGTATGGTCCATACCAGCTGAACCAGTAATCCCTTGAACAATTACTTTTGTATCTTTATCTACATAAATACTCATTCTTGTAAACGTCCTTTCTTATATTAAATGTTATGCGTGTTTGTAATCAGCTGTTTTTATTTTACTAATTCAACGATTTTCTTTGCACCATCACCCATTGAATCTGCTGCAACGATATTTAAACCAGAGTCTTGTAACATTTTCTTCCCTTTTTCTACATTCGTTCCTTCTAAACGAACAACTAATGGAATTTCTAACCCTAATTGTTCTGTCGCAGAAATAATCCCTTGTGCGATGTAATCACATTTCATAATTCCACCAAATACATTTACAAGAATCCCTTTTACTTTTGGGTCTTTTAAAATAATTTTAAATGCTTCTGTTACTTTTTCCGGTGTTGCATCTCCCCCAACATCTAAAAAGTTCGCTGGGTTTCCACCTTCATATTTAATAATATCCATTGTTGCCATTGCAAGACCTGCACCATTTACCATACAACCGATATCTCCATCTAATTGAATGTAGCTAAGGTCGTATTTTGAAGCTTCGATTTCATTACGATCTTCTTCATCTAAATCCCGTAATTCTAAAACGTCTTTTTGACGGTATAACGCATTTCCATCAAAGTTCATTTTAGCGTCTAATGCTAATACATCCCCTTCTTTCGTCGTAACAAGAGGGTTAATCTCAGCAGTCATACAATCTTTTTCAATGAAAACTTTATATAAATTTAATAATAATGTCGCTACTTTATTAATGACATTGTTCGGAAAATTTAAATTAAATGCCATTCTTCTTGCTTGGAATCCTGTTAAACCGATAGATGGATCAATTTCTTCTTTGAAAATCTTTTCAGGTGTTGCTGCTGCAACTTCCTCAATTTCCATTCCACCTTCTTCAGAACCCATTAACACAACTTTTGAAGTTTTTCGGTCTAACACAAGACCAATATAGTATTCCTTATCAATATTACAACCCTCTTCAATAAGGAGTCTTTTTACTTTTTTACCTTCTGGTCCTGTTTGTGGTGTTACAAGCACTTTTCCTAAAATTTGTTTCGCGTACTCACGTACTTCATCTAAATTATGTGCTACTTTAACACCGCCAGCTTTCCCACGGCCACCAGCATGAATTTGTGCTTTAACGACTTTTACATCCGTTTGAAGACCCTTCGCATACTCTACTGCTTCATCAATCGAATATGCAACATGGCCGTTTGGTACATTCACGCCGTACTGCCTTAAAATATTCTTACTTTGATACTCATGGATATTCATTCAAATGCCTCCATTTATTATTTGGTATACACCCATTGTAAGATAAGCATTTATAATTCTCAAAGAATAACTATTATTTATCTAACTATATAAGTATTTCGAATCACAATTCAATATTCTTCATCTAAGTGATAAATAAATGCAAATACTTCCGCAACAATTTCAAATAATTCTGGAGGGATTGTTTCATTTATTTCCAATTGTGCAAGTATTTCCACTAATGATTGGTCTTGTACAATCGGTATATCATGTTCTGCTGCTAGCTCAATAATATGATCTGCTACTTTTCCACTTCCTAATGCACTAACCTTCGGAGATATATCTTTCATTTGATCGTAAGATAATGCAACAGCTTTCTTTCTTCGTTCACTCATATTCGAAAGTCATACCCTTCTATATCATTCATCGTTCGATTATATGGATGATGTTGCTCTTGTTTTTTTATTTCAAACAATGGTTTATACGTTATTTGGGATAATGTATATTTATTTTTCTTCAATGCTTCTTCTAACATTTTTTCTAAATGGTCATATTTTTCCGTTTTCATCATTTGTTCATTATATATTATTAATGATATGATGCGCTTTTGGATAGTTAAGTCAATCATTGTTTCCTTCATATTTTTTAAATCGAGCACGAATAATATTCGACAATGATCTGGGTCTATATTCCCATCCTCGCTTTTCTTTCCTTCAAAATGCATAAATAGATCGTTATTTAATCCAATATTTTCTCCAGGTAATTGTAGAACACTATGCAAAAAATGATTCGTTTCTTGCACAGATTGTAATTGCATTCCATGAATAAAATGCACAAATTGTTCTATTTTATTCCTTCCAACCATATTTGGTTCATGCATCATTTGTAACAAAATCATTTTAATCGACCGTTGGATATGTATAGTAGAATGACTATCTTCCCCTGATAAAACCGTTCTTATTTGTTGCTCATCTTGTAATCCAACAATATTCATATATTGGTGTAGATGAGTGAGAAACCTTTGTTGCATATTATCAGTTCCATCATCCCCATGTTGCATAGGTAATTGTACAAACGTTTGCATATCGCGATACAAATATTCATTATGTAATATTTGTAGCAATTGGTGTAGATGCTGAACATTTTCATGGCGATTTTCATTTAGAAACCTATCAAATGTTTGTTGTAATTGCATTGGCAATACCTTATATAATTGTTGCTGTATCATATGTTTTAATAAAACAAATTGCTCATCTGATAATTTCCCCATATATATATTAGAAAATATTTGTAATAATTTATTTGCCACGTTCGTAATTTGTGATTGACTTTTTATAAGTACATTTAATATCTCTTTAGTTTCTTGTAATAAGTTTGACATTGTTATTAATTGCGAATGGCTCTTTGATGTTTGGGAAAATCCTTGTTGTAAAAGCGTGGACAAAGATACGTTTTTTTTCGAATCTTCCATTA
Organism: Pseudogracilibacillus sp. SO10305; assembly: GCF_037072005.1. Classification (NCBI taxonomy): domain Bacteria; kingdom Bacillati; phylum Bacillota; class Bacilli; order Caryophanales; family Bacillaceae; genus Pseudogracilibacillus; species Pseudogracilibacillus sp. SO10305. The sequence goes on from NZ_JAXHDE010000001.1 coordinate 218,212, forward strand.
AGGTATCTTTTTCTCTTTCTAACGTATTTATATATTGCAATAAACTACCGATGGGCAGCTCTTTTTGTTGGATATTTTTCGCTAAACTAGTCGGAAATGTTTCTTTCATTCCTCGTAGTTGTTTTAATAACTGTAATAATGTTTGTTCCTTTTCCGACAAACTTGTCGCATATTCCAATGATCGAACCATTTGTTCTATATGTAATGAAAATGTTTGATTTCTAGAAGCTACAAGTGCCTCAAACACATGATTGGTCATTGGTAAACGTGCTTCAATCATCTTTTTTAAAATGTCAAACTGTGAAGCTTCTATATTCGAACGATTTTCCATCAATTTAATTGCTTGCTGTATATCAGTAATTTGAAAAGGAACACGTTCCGCAATAAGTTGTTGAATAAAATCAATATGCTGTTTAGTCGGTTTCATTTGCAACTGTTGCAATAACTGTGCGACATTCTGAGTTGGAGCTTTTGTCACTTGTTCACTTAGCACTTTTAAATGAATAAGTGAATCATCTGCTTGTACTTGAAAAAAATATTGCTTATTTATTTGTAAACTTGTCGTTATTTCGGCTACCAGTTTATGGTTACCAATTTGAATTTCGGCTCGATTATTTGGAAATAGTTTTAAAATTTTCCCTTGAACAATTTGTCCATCTCGTAACGTTAATTCGTTTTTTGGAACACGATTTATCGATGGAATGAATTCATTTTTTATTCGTAACAGATGATTCATCCGCAATTCCCCCATTTTATTTCATACATAGTTGTACAGGTCGAAAAGATGTTCGATGAATTGGACAAACACCATATCGTTTCATTGCATCCATATGTTCTTTCGTTCCATATCCTTTATGTTTTTTAAATCCATATTGTGGATATAATTCATCATATTTTTCCATCCATTTATCTCTCGTCACTTTCGCTAATACACTTGCAGCTGCGATTGATAAACTTTTGTCATCCCCTTTTATAATTGCCGCTTGTTGAAATGGTAAATCAGTTAATTGTACTGCATCTATTAAGGCAATATCTGGATATTTCTCTAATTGCAACAATGCATTTGTCATCGCTAGTTTTGTTGCTTCTAAAATGTTTAACCGATCAATTTCTTCCGCAGATATTATTTCAATATGATAGGCAATGGCATTTTTTTTAATTTGTTCATAATACATATTTCTTTCTAATTCAGTTAACTGTTTGGAATCTGTCAGACCATTAAAGTCAACATCTTTTGGTAAAATAACTGCAGCTGCGACAACTGGTCCTGCTAGTGGTCCTCTCCCCGCTTCATCTACACCTGCAATCCACTTCATATCATGATGTAAAAACTTCTTATCAAACTCTTTCATCGTTCGATATGTTTGTCTTTTTATTCGTTCTTTTTCCAACTTATTTTCGTATTGTTTTATTAACTTTTTTACACCAAGACGTTCGTCTTGCTTTAATTCTTTTATTTGTTCGTTCGTCATATTTTGGGATTGTAACATTGTTTTCAAATTTGCGATAGATTCCTTCTTCATTTTTCCCAACTCCTAAATAATGAGGATATCAATATATATAATTTTCTATGTGTATTCCTCTATATAATATATCGTCATCGTTTCCAAACATTGTAATTAATTTTAGAAGCGTGTGACGATGCTCGTACATATATAGTGTACAATAAAAAAAAGACATCCGTACAATGTAAAGAATCTTCCTTACACATTGTACGGATGTCTTTTATGGTGTTTCTAATGTTATTTCCCCTAATTTTGCTTGACGGAAATCTTGTAAAACAACATCCGCAACTTTGTCAAAATTTACTTGACCACCACTTTCAAGTGCACCACGTTTTTTTCCAATCAATTCAAAAACTTCCCACATATCATCTACATCCGTTAAACCATATCTTTTTTTTAATAAATTAGGATAAGTTTCATAAATATATTGTAATAAAAACGCAACTACATCTTGCAAAGGTAAAATTTCATCCTTAATTGAGCCAATTGCCGCAACACGTAAACCAATCAATTCATCTTCGAATTTCGGCCATAAAATACCTGGTGTATCTAGTAGTTCAAACTTTTGTTTTACTTTGATCCACTGTTGCATTTTTGTCACACCTGGTCTGTCTCCAATTTTGGCAATCTTCTTATTCGCTAATCGATTGATTAAAGTGGACTTTCCAACATTTGGAATTCCTACTATTAGTGCTCGTACTGCTCGTTGTTGTACACCTTTTTCAATTAATTTACGCTGTTTTTCGATTCCCTTTTCTGTCACAAGTTCAATAAATTGTTGGATATCCTTTTTATTGTTCACATCTAATGCAATCGCAGTTGTACCTTGTGCTTCGAAATGTTGTAACCATTTATCCGTTTGAATCGCATCAGCTAAATCTCTTTTCATTAATACGATAATTTTTTCTTTTTGATGGATTACCTCTTGTAACATCGGATTTTGTGTAGATAATGGTGCACGGGCATCTACAAGTTCTATAACGACATCAACTAATTTCAGTTTTTCTTCGATTTCCCGTCTCGCTTTAGCCATATGGCCTGGAAACCACTGTATCATGTTCTCACCTCGATTACTTTACCAATTGTATTCGTTCGAATGGCCAATATACAACACTCGTTTTACCAATTATTTCTTCCATTGACACTAATCCGAAAGAACGACTATCTGTTGAATTGCTTCGATTATCTCCTAAAACTAATACTTTCCCTTCTGGAATTGATGTATAATTACCAGGCAAATCTTCTAATATAAAGTCATTTGTAATAATCGGATATACTGGTGTGTGATCATCATTATGTTCCATAAATGTTTGATCTACTTTCTCTCCGTCAATATAAAGAATATTATCTTTTACTTCAACATGCTCTCCCGGTAAGCCAATAACACGTTTAATAAAATCTTTATCTTCTGTTGCATGAAAAATAACGATGTCAAACCGATCTGGATCTTTTAAATAATAAATAAACTTATTCACAATCATTTGATCACGGTCCAATAATGTTGGTTGCATCGATGGTCCATCCACAATAATCGGAGAGAAGATAAATTGTCGAACGAGAATTGCAATTAATAATGCAATAATAACAATTTTGAAAAGACTTGCGCTCTCTTTCACTGCTTTTTTCCCCATTGCTTCCCCTCCGAATTCTATGTATCATTACGTTTTTATTGTATAAGATGAATCATTTTTTTACAATGATTGTCACTATTCATATAAAAAAACCTCCAAACAGTTTGTTCAGAGGTTTTTCTAGTATCATTACATTCTCTCTTTAATACGTGCAGCTTTACCACGTAATTTTCGCATGTAATAAAGTTTAGAACGACGTACGATACCTTTTCTAACAACTTCAATTTTATCGATTCTTGGTGAGTGTAATGGGAAAGTACGCTCAACACCTACACCGTAAGAGATTTTTCTTACTGTGAATGTTTCGTGAATACCACCATTTTGTCTCTTAATGACAACACCTTCGAATACTTGGATTCTTTCACGAGTTCCCTCAACAACTTTCGCGTGAACACGAACTGTATCTCCTGCACGGAACTCTGGGTGATCTGTACGTAATTGATCCTTTGTTAAGTCAGCAATTAATTTTTGCATTTGCCTTCACTCCTTCCAAACTAATGCTCTTACAAATGGGCTAATCCCTTCATAGCGGAACATCGTTTTCCTGCTTATGTTCATAAGCACACCATATAATATAGCATATATTCATATCATATACAACTATATTTATACATTTTTTTCAGCTTTTATTTCTTGTAAAATTTGTTGTTCTTCTTCATCTAAAAGATAAGTATCTAATAAGTCGGGTCTACGTTCTAATGTACGACGAAGAGATTCTTTTTTTCTCCAACGATCTATTTTCGCATGATGACCTTCTAATAAAATGTTCGGTACTTGCCAACCACGAAAATCAGCAGGTCTCGTATATTGTGGATGTTCTAAAAGACCAGTTGAAAATGAATCTTCTTTCGCAGATGTTTCATTCCCTAGCACATCTGGTAAAAGACGAACAACACTATCTACAACTGTTAGAGCACCTATTTCACCACCAGTTAAAACATAATCACCAATGGAGATTTCATCTGTTACTAAATGTTCTCGAATCCGTTCATCATATCCTTCATAATGGCCACAAATAATAATTAAATGATCTTCTTTTGCAAATTCTTCTGCTTTTTGTTGAGTATAACGCTCTCCTTGAGGACACATTAGGACGACCCTCGGTTTCGACTGTTTACGTTCTGTTGCATATTGTACTGCATCAAAAATAGGTTGGGCTGCTAACACCATACCTGCGCCACCACCATATGGATAATCATCCACTTTCTTATGTTTATTATGTGCAAACTCCCTAAAATCAATTAAATCATACTGGAATTTATTCGCTTCAATTGCCCGTTTTAAAATAGAACTTTCAAACGCACCTTCTAATATTTTTGGAAACAATGTTAAAATATCAATTTGCATTAATCAAACAATCCTTCCATCGGTTCAATAATGACTTTCTTCTCTTCTATATGTACTTCTTTTACGACAGGTTCGATATAAGGTATTAGTATTTCTTTGTTGTTTTTCGTTTTTACAACCCATACGTCGTTTGCGCCGGGAGATAAAATATGATCTATCCTCCCAATATATTCTCCATCTGTCGTTTCTACTTCTAAACCGATAATTTCAAAATAATAAAATTCATCTTCCTCTAACGGAGTTAATTGTTCTTCTTTTATATACAAAAGTTCATTTTTTAATGGTTCAACATCATGTAGAGTTTCATAGGACTCAAACTGTAATAAAATATTATTTTTATGTGTGCGAGATGAACGGATCGTTAATGGTTTCCAATCTGTTCCGTCTTTCTGAATGAATACGATGTTTCCTTTATCAAAACGTTCCATAAAATCTGTATGCTGTTGTACTTTTACTTCTCCTTTTATGCCATGAGTATTAATTATTTTGCCTATTTTAAACAATTCCATCACCTTATTCATCTATTCTAACGATAATATTATCTTTCACTACGATTATTCGTTCTTTCATGATTGTTTCCCAATCCTTCCCAACCTCTACAGGGACGATAGCTTCCATTTCTCTTTCGATAATTTCACTACCGATTTCTAATACTTCTAATTGTTCTATTTTAAAATCAATCATAAGCATTTTATCTTTACGAAAATTGATTTCACGCTCAAATCTTTCCTCTACTTCTGTCTTTGATTGTGTTAACTTATTCATCAACTTTCTCTGTTCGAATAATAGTTGTTGACATTCTAATTCAAGTTGCTTTTTTTCTCGCTCAAATTTTTTTTGCAATGTATATTTACTATTTTCCGTAATCATTTGCTTTACGATAACTTTTTGAATAATTTGCAATGAAATCTCCACCTTTAAACCTTATTATGACACGAATGATTCCATTTTTATAGAAGATATATATTGTTCAAAATTGAAGATGTATGAATGTGGGGATATTCCATTTTACATGGATCATATTATTATATATGACATTTTTTGAAGGTAAGAATGAAGAAAGATTGGAATAGTACGAACCTATGTCCAATCTTACGTTTTCATTCTATTACATAATATCGAGGTATACTCGCTTATCAATATTTGGTTTTGTAGAATATACAATCGTTCGGATTGCTTTAGCAATTCTACCATTTTTACCAATTACTTTTCCGACGTCTGCTTCATTTACTTGTAAATGATAGACAATCTTTTTTTCTTCTTCCCTTTTTTCGATGACGATATCATCTGGAAAGTCAACTAAAGGAGTTACGATTGATTCAATTAATTTTTTCATACAATCACACTACCTTACTTTTGGTTTTTTGCATCATGGAACTTTTGCATAATACCTTGTTTCGAGAATAAATTACGAACTGTATCACTTGGTTGCGCACCTTTGTGCATCCAGTCAAGTGCTTTTTCTTCGTCAATTTTCACTTCAGTTTGTTCAGCAACTGGGTTATATGTTCCAACTTGATCGATGAAACGACCATCACGTGGAGAACGTGAATCAGCTACAACAATACGGTAAAAAGGGTTTCTCTTAGCACCCATTCTTTTTAAACGAATTTTAACTGCCATCTTTGTACACCTCCATTACTTTTTTCACACTTTTAGAAGTATAACACTTATTTTTATATCTGTAAAGTGTTTTTACATGACAGTTACATAAATGGCAATTGGAAGCCTCTTCCCTTTTTCCCTTTTTGCATATTTGTCATTTGTTTCATTACTTTTTTCATCTCATTAAATTGCTTTAAAAGTCTGTTCACTTGTGCGACGTTTGTTCCAGAACCTGTCGCAATACGCTTTCTACGACTTGCATTAATGACGGATGGGTCGTTTCTTTCTTCCTTCGTCATTGATTGGATGATTGCTTCAATATGAGTAAGTTGTTTCTCATCAACTTGAATATTTTTCATCCCTTTCATTTTTCCGGCACCCGGAAGCATCGCTAAAATATCTTCTAATGGTCCCATTTGTTTCACTTGGCCCATTTGTTCCAAGAAGTCATCAAATGTAAACGACATTGTGCGCATTTTTTCTTCTAATTCTTTCGCTTGTTTTTCATCAATTGTCGTTTGTGCCTTTTCAATTAAAGATAACACATCCCCCATCCCTAAAATACGGGATGCCATTCTTTCTGGATGAAACTCTTCTAATTGATCTAACTTTTCCCCCATCCCAACAAACTTTATTGGTTTATCTGTGACAGCCTTAATCGATAATGCAGCCCCACCGCGTGTATCACCATCTAATTTTGTTAAAACGACTCCTGATATATCGAGTTGATCATTAAAGTTTTCTGCAACGTTTACCGCGTCTTGTCCTGTCATCGCATCGACAACGAGGAATATTTCATCAGGTTGTGCTACTTCTTTTACGTCTTGTAACTCCTGCATTAAATTTTCATCTACGTGCAAACGACCAGCTGTATCGATTAATACATAATCTAAATGTTCTTCTTTTGCATATTCCAATGCTTTTTTTGTAATTTCAACTGGACTAACTTCTGTACCCATTTCAAAAACAGGCATATCTAATTGTTTACCTAATGTTTGTAATTGTTGAATGGCTGCTGGACGATATACGTCACAAGCAACAAGTAATGGTTTACGGTTGTATTGTTTACGTAATAAATTTGCTAATTTACCAGTAGTCGTCGTTTTACCAGCACCTTGCAATCCTGCCATCATAATAACTGTCGGTGGACGATCAGCAACAGCAATTTTCTTCTGTTCGCCCCCCATTAATTCTGTTAATTCTTCTTGTACAATTTTTATGACTTGCTGACCTGGTGTTAGACTTTCCATTACCTCTTGTCCAACTGCACGTTCTTTTATATCTTTTATAAAATTACGCACTACTTTAAAGTTAACGTCAGCTTCTAATAATGCAAGTCGTACTTCTCTTGCCATCGTATTTACATCTTGTTCACTTACTTTACCTTTACCAGTTATCTTTTTAATCGTCTCTTGCAAACGATTTGAAAGTCCTTCAAATGCCATAGAAGGTAACCTCCTAGTCTATGTTCTTTATTTGTTGAATATATGATTGTAGTTGTGCTACATTTGCTTCGGTTAATTGTTGTGCTAATTCTACCAACAATGCTTCCCTTTGCAAAAACTTTTCATACAATTGTAGCTTTTCTTCATAATTCATTAATATTTGTTCCGTCCGTTTAATGTTATCATAAATTGCTTGTCTTGACACATTCGTTTCTGTTGCGATTTCTCCTAAGGAATAGTCTTCATAATAATAAAGTTCCATATATTCCCTTTGCTTATCTGTTAACAATGTTTGATAAAAGTCATACAACATATTCATTTTTGTTGTTTTTTCTAACATTATGCTTCCTCTTCCATTAAATCAGCAAAAAGTCCATATACGAATGCATGTGCATCAAACTCTTTTAAGTCATGAACCCCTTCACCAAAGCCGACTAATTTCACCGGGATGTTTAATTCATTACGTATCGCTAAGACAATTCCACCTTTAGCAGTACCATCTAATTTCGTTAATACAATCCCAGATACGTTTGTCGCTTCTGAAAATGTTTTAGCCTGGCTTAAAGCGTTTTGTCCAGTTGTTGCATCTAAAACAAGTAATACTTCATGTGGTGCACCTGGAATTTCACGCTCAATTATGCGATTAATTTTTTCCAGTTCATTCATTAAGTTTACTTTATTTTGCAAACGCCCTGCTGTATCACAGATTAACACATCTGCTTTACGTGATTTCGCAGCTTTAATAGCATCAAAAATTACCGCTGCTGGATCACTACCTTCTGATTGCTTAATTACTTCTACTTCAGAACGTTTTCCCCATTCTTCTAATTGATCAATCGCTCCAGCTCTAAACGTATCACCAGCTGCTAAAACGACATTTTTCCCTTCCTGTTTTAATTGTGCAGCTAATTTACCAATCGAAGTTGTTTTACCGACGCCGTTTACCCCAACAACTAAAATAACTGTTAAATCATCTGTTTGATAGTTAATCTCTTCAATAGTTGAATCATCTTCATTGTAATAAATTTCAACTAATTTTTCTGATATAACGTCTTTTACTTCATTCGTATCTTTAATATTACGACGTTGCACTTCAAAGCGTAAGTCTTCTATGACATCCATGACAGTCGTAACACCAACATCCGCCATAATTAAAGCTTCTTCCAGTTCTTCAAAAAACTCTTCATCAACTTGTCGGTATCGTGCAATAATATCATTTATTTTACTCGTAAACGATTGACGCGTTTTTTTCATGCCTTCTTTATATGTTTCTGTATCTTCTTCTTTTTTTATAAATTTACTTTTTAAGTTTTTAAAAAAGCTCATTCTATTCTCTCCTATTCCTAATTCATCGCCTCTTCTAACCTGACAGATACGAGTTTGGACACACCAGATTCCTGCATCGTTACACCGTACAGTACATCTGCCTCTTCCATTGTACCATTTCGGTGTGTAATAACGATAAATTGTGTCTCTTCTCGATATTTTTTTAAATATTGGCTAAAACGAATCACATTCGCTTCATCTAATGCAGCATCTACCTCATCTAAAATCACAAATGGAACTGGCCGTGTACGTAAAATAGCAAACAACAGTGCAATTGCAGTTAATGCACGTTCTCCACCAGACAATAAGTCTAGTGATTGCAACTTTTTCCCTGGTGGTTGTGCCACAATATCGATCCCTGTCATAAGCATATTTTCTGGATCTGTTAATGTAAGAGAAGCTCGGCCCCCACCAAAAAGTTGTGTAAAAACATTCATAAATGCCTGTTGAATATCGAAAAACACTGCTTCAAATCGCTCGGTCATTTCTTTATCCATCTCTTTAATAACCGTGTACAATGTTTCCTTCGCATCGATTAAATCTGCTTGTTGTTCTGCTAAAAATTCATACCTAGTTTTTATTCGTTCATATTCTTCAATCGCACCTAAATTCACTGTACCTAAAGATTGAATTGCACGTTTAATTTCCTTTACGCGTCGTCCTGCTTGTTCCAAATCTTCGACGAAATTAAAATGTTCTTTTGCATATTCATAAGTCATCACATATTCTGTTTGTAAAAATTGCAAACGATTTTCTAACGTGACATCTAAACGGTTAGCTTGAACTTCTAATTGTTGGATCGTTTTAACTGCTTTTTGATGTACCAAATCTAGACCTCGAATTTCCTTTTGTTCATCCTGAATCCATTCATACTGTTCAGTTCTATTTTTCCGACTTTCTTCAATCTCATTCGCTAAAATCTCTAATTCATTTTTAAAAGTTATTATTTCTTTTTCAATAGAATTTGTATCTTCAGACAATTGCTCTACTTGTTCCATTTCATTTAGAGAAACAACTATATTGTCTAACGTTTTTTCTATCTCTATCAATTCGGTTCTATGATGACGTTGACGTTCTAGAAAATGATTATGACGTTCTTTTAATTCAATTTCTGTTTTTTCCAGTTCATGAACCGTATCTTCTGTCGTTTTAGCTGCTTCCTCTAACGATTGTAATTCTTTTGTATATTGGTCAATAAGTTGCTCCGTTTCAGTAATTTTATTAGAAACGAGTAACAATCTTTCTGTCGTCTCTTTATGTTTGTTTACTAGCGCCTCTTTCTCTTCGGCATATTGCTTCATATACAATTCATAGCTAACCAATTGATCTTCTGTTTGTGCAACTTTGACATTCAAATCATTTAATTGCATTTGAACTTGTCCATATGAATAGTCCAATTTTTGTTGTTCTTCAGTTATTTTTTGCAATTCAGCAACTTGGCATTCTAATTCACGTTTCACTTCAGACATATTTTCTAAAAATTTATTTTTTCTATTTGTAAATTGAACTAATTTTCCTTCTAAAGATTTCAACTCTTTTTCACGTGTAAATAAAGAGACATTTTGTTGCTTTTTCGCCCCACCTGACATGGAACCACCTGGATACACAACATCCCCATCCAAAGTAACAATTCTAAAACGTCGGTTTGTTTTCGCTGCAATCGTTGTTGCACTCTTTAAATCTTTCGTCACAATTGCATTACCCATTAAATGGTCGACAACGATCCGATAATGATCATGTACTTTAACTAAATTAGATGCAATCCCAACATAACCTTCTTCTGTTTCTATTTTTTGGATAACAGTAGAAGGGATGCCTCTTTTTTCAATAGAGCCTAACGGAAGAAAAGTCGCTCGACCTTTATTTTCCTTTTTTAACCATTGAATAATATTACGTGCAACTGCATCTGTTTTTACAACGACATGTTGTGCTTGTGCACCTAAGATCGTATCTATTGCCGTCATATATATCGTCGGTACGTCCATTAAATCGATGACAACACCTTCGATTGAATCGATTTTCCCTTTTTGTACTGCTTGTAAAATTTCCTTTACTCCGTAAAAATAACCTTGAAAACTATTTTTCATTTCTTCTAACATTTCTTTACGAGAGGCAATCGTCGCAATACGTTCATTTCCTTCATAAAGTTTTCGTTGCATGTCATCATAAGTCGATTCTAATCGCTGCTTCGTTTCATTTATTTGTATAATCCGTTGTTCATTTTCATCAACTGCTAGCTTTTTCTCTTGTAAAGCTTGTAGAAGTGTTGTTTCGGCTTCATTATTTTTCTTTCTTTGGTCAATATATTGTTTGGATGATGTTTGCTGTGTTGTTATCCGTTGTTTCACTTGTTCAAGTTGATGTGTAATAGAGCTTTCTTCATTACGTAATGCAGCTTGTTCATTCAATGCATCTATATATTCTGACTTTAAACGTTCAATTGCATCTTTCTTTGTGTCTGTCGCTTGATTATTATCTGTTTGTAATGAGTTTATTTTTCGTCGTATATCTTCAAGCGATTCATTCACTTCATTAAGATGAATTTGTTCTTCTTCGATACGGTTCTGTGCTTGGGAACGTTTTTCTTCTTGTGTCTTTTTTTCTTCCTCTAATTTCTTTCTATTTTCCGATACATGTTTTACTCGCTCATGAAGCACGCTTTTTTTGCCCTCTAGCTGTTCAATTCGCTCTGTCTTCACTAATTGCTTTTCTTGTAAAATTTCTAATTTATTTTCTAATGATTCCAATTGTTCCCGCACTTCAACGAGCTTGGATTCACGTTGTTGAATCGTTGTTTTCTGTTGTAGCTCATCATTTTTCTCTTGTTCTATTTGCTTCAACAGTAATTGCCACTCTTCATGTAAACCGTGAATCTCTGTTACTAACAGTGATACTTCCACTTCACGTAATGTTTCTTTTTTCTCATTAAAAATATGTGCCTTTTCTGCTTGTTCTTTTAAAGGTTCTATTTGGTCTTTCATTTCGTACATGATGTCTTCTACACGTGCTAAATTTTGTGATGTTTCCTCTAATTTCACCTCGGCTTTTTGTTTTCGTTGTTTATATTTTAGGACCCCTGCAGCTTCTTCAAAAATTGCACGACGATCCTCTGCTTTGGAACTTAAAATTTCATCAATTTTCCCTTGTCCAATAATAGAAAAAGATTCACGCCCTAGGCCCGTATCCATAAATAAATCGACAATATCTTTTAAACGGCATGGTTGTTTATTGACATAAAACTCACTATCTCCTGAACGATAAACACGCCTCGTAATACTAACTTCATTATATTCTATCGGTAGTTCTTTCTTTTCGTTATTTAATACTAATGTTACTTCTGCAAAGTTTAATGCTTTTCTCGAATCACTACCTTGGAAAATAATATCTTCCATTTTACTTCCTCGTAGTGATTTCGCCGATTGTTCTCCTAATACCCAACGGACAGCATCGATAACATTACTCTTTCCACTACCATTTGGCCCAACAACCGCCGTAATTCCAGGCACAAATTCAACCGTTGTTCGATCCGCAAATGATTTAAATCCTACCGTTTCAATTCGTTTTAAAAACATAGATCTACTCCTCATTTAAATGAATCTACTATTCATTTTTTCGTCCTAGTTGTGTTATCTTACATAACATTGTAAACTAAAAGTTACATATTTTATATAAAATGTTGGGGGAACTATACATGAATTTAAATGAAGCGTCACAAGAGAACTTAAAGTTTTTGTTAGAACAACTTAGTGAACGACTCGGTGTTGCCAATCGCGCTCTTTTCGATGATGAAGATTATGATTTAGAACGTTATGATCACTTAAAATTCCTTTACGACCATGTTGTACAAACTGGAAAATTAAGTCCTCAAGAGACGGCAGCATTTGTAGATGAGCTACGTTCTGTCCGAAAAGGTTCATAAAAGATAAAAGGCAATCATGATACATGGTTAGCCTTTTATTTTTGTTTTAACCTCTCTAACATACTTTTTGCCGCTTTTTGTTCTGCTTCTTTTTTTGTCCTACCAATCCCAATTGTTTTATTCTTTCCATTTACAAGCAATTGCGCCTTAAATTCCTTCGCATGTGAAGGTCCTTTCTCCTCGACAATACAATACTCGATTTTACTCCCTTTTTCTTTTTGCACAACTTCCTGAAGCTGTGTTTTATAATCCATCCCATGTGAAAAAGCATCAGCTGTTATATGTGGAAAAATATGCTTTTCTAAAAATTGTTGGCAACTAGCCATTCCTTGATCTAAATATAATGCGCCTAAAAAAGCTTCAAACACGTCTGCAAGTAATGCTTGACGATGTCTTCCACCGGTGCGCTCTTCCCCTTTACCGAGCAAAATATATTTATGTAATTTTAAAATATTAGCAAAATAATATAATGATTCTTCACAAACAATATTTGCTCGTAACTTTGTCATTTCTCCTTCTTTCATATTCGTATACTTTTTAAATAAGAAATCTGAAACGGCTAATTCTAGTACAGCATCACCTAAAAATTCTAATCGTTCATTATCTGTTAAACGTTTTTGTTGATGCTCATTCACATACGATGAATGGGTAAATGCTTGCGTTAATAATGCATCGTCATCAAATTGTATCGATAATTCTTTTTTTATTTGTTCCATATTCACTGTCATCCCTCCTTTTTTCATTGATAAAACGAAACAGGTTGAGACATAAGTAATTACGAAAAGTCCTAAGTTACTTCGTCTCAACCTATTAAGTTCGAACATTTAACGCCCTTTATGTATGTAAATAAGGACTGTTCATACATTATTGGTTGTTTGCAATATATGAAACCGCATCTCCAACTGTGTTAATCTTTTCAGCTTCTTCATCTGCAATTTCAATGTCAAATTCATCTTCAAGTTCCATTACTAATTCAACAACGTCTAATGAGTCCGCATCTAAATCATCTCTGAAAGAGGCTTCCATAGTTACATCTGCTTCATCAACATCAAGTTGTTCAACGATAATTTCTTTTACTTTTTCGAATACTTCTGTCATCCCTTTCACCTCCCTCCAATAGTATATTGTAAATCACGAAAAATTACTACCTTTACATTACCATTCCACCATCTACATGAATCGTTTGTCCAGTAATATATTTGGATTTATCAGATGCTAAAAATGTTACAACATTTGCAATATCTTCAGGCTCTCCTAATTTTTCTAAAGGTATAGTCGCTAACATTGCTTCCTTCTGTTCTTCTGTTAATATATCTGTCATATCAGTCGTTATAAATCCTGGTGCAATCGCATTGACTAAAATATTACGCGAAGCTAATTCTTTAGCAGTCGATTTCGTCAATCCAATCATTCCTGCTTTTGCAGCTACATAGTTCGCTTGTCCCGGATTACCACTTACCCCGACTATTGATGCAATATTAATAATACGTCCTTCTTTTTGTTTCATCATTTGTCGTGTTACTGTTTTTGTACATAAAAACGCACCTTTTAGATTCGTTTCAATAACATCATCAAAGTCTTCTACTTTCATTCGCATTAATAAATTATCACGTGTAATACCAGCGTTATTTACTAAAATATGCAATGCACCGAAAGTTTTTGTTACTTCCTTTATCATCGCCTTTACATCATCTTCATTCGCGACATTTGCCTTTATTTTGATTGCTTCTACACCTAATGCTTTTATTTCTTGCACAACTTCTTCTGCTTTATCTTCACTACCTGCATAGTTTACAGCAATGTTCGCACCTTGTTTCGCTAATTCCAATGCGATAGCACGACCGATTCCACGAGAAGACCCTGTTACTAACGCTATTTTCCCTTGTAACATTTATGCTTCCTCCCTATACCATTCTAAAAACTTTTCAAATGATGCAACATCTTGAATTGCAAATGTTTTTGTTTTACGGTTAATTTTTCGAACGAGTCCACACAATACTTTACCAGTCCCTACTTCGACAAATGCATCCACATCTTCTTTTAACATATTTTCAATTGATTGTTCAAATCGGACTGGTGAATATAATTGTTTTAATAATAACTGCTTCACTTCTACCCTTTGCGTAACAGGTGCCGCTGTAACGTTCGCATATATCGGCATATACGCCTCTGTAATCGTTACTGCATCTAAATGTTTAGCAAATTCTTCATTCGCCGGTTGCATTAATCTAGAATGGAATGGTCCACTTACATTTAAAGGAATCACGCGTTTTGCACCTTTTTCCTTTAATAGTTCGCTCGCTTCATCCACTCCTTCTTTCGATCCCGAAATAACTATTTGACCAGGGCAATTTAAATTAGCAATATCTACGATTTCATCTTCAGTAACTTCTTCTAATGCTGTTGCGATTTCTTCCTCTGACATACCTAATACAGCCGCCATCGTTCCTTTTCCTTTAGGAAATGCTTTTTCCATTAAGTTGCCACGTGTTTTCACTAATGGCAGTGCTTCTTCTAACGATATTGCACCAGCTGCAACAAGGGCACTATACTCTCCTAAACTATGTCCAACAGCCATTGTTGGTTGAATGTTCTCTTTTGCTAACAGTGCATAAACAGCAATACTATTTAATAATAAAGCTGGTTGAGCATTTTCTGTTTCCGTTAATGTTTCCACAGGTCCTTGAAACATTAATTCTGTTATATTTGTATGTAAAATATCATTTGCTTTGTCATAAATTTGTTTCACTTCGTCAAAACTATCATATAATTCCTGTCCCATTCCTACTGCTTGTGAACCTTGGCCAGGAAACATTACTGCAATCTTTTTCATTTATTTTTCCTCCTCGTCTACTTGCAATGTTGCAATCGTTTCACTAATTGTTTTTACCATATTTTGTTCTACCATCTCACATGCTTGTAAAATCGTATGGTAGATTGCTCGTTCATTGGAAGAACCATGTGATTTGATAACCGGTGCTGCTAATCCAAATAACGATGCCCCACCATATTCTGGATAGTCTAATGCTTCTTTTAATTGTGATAGGTCTTTTTTTATTAATCCTGCAGCTAATTTTGTTTTTAAGGATGATGTTAATGTCCCTTTTAACAACTTCATTACATGAAGCGCCGTTCCTTCAATGGACTTTAATGTAACGTTTCCACTAAAACCATCTGTGACGATTACATCTGCGACACCATCTAATAAATCACGTGCTTCCACATTGCCAATAAAATTAATTGGTGCTTCCGATAAAAGTTCATACGCTTTCTTTGTTAGCGCGTTTCCTTTACCGGTTTCCGTTCCAACATTTAATAATGCAACACGTGGACGTTTAATATGACGGACTTTTTCACAATAAATCGAGCCCATCACACCGTATTGTAAAAGATTCTTTGGTGTAGCATCTACGTTTGCACCTGCATCTAACAATAAAAAGCCATGTTGATCAATCGTTGGAAGTGTTGGACTTAATGCGGGGCGTTCGATTCCTTTAATTCGACCAACGCCAAATAAACCAGCAACGACAAGAGCACCTGTATTACCAGCAGATATACATGCATCTGCACGTTTTTCTTTTACTTCATTCGCCATTAATACGACAGAAGCCTGTTTTTTACGACGAACAGCACGAATAGGTTCGTCATCTGCTTCTATCATTTCTTCTGTATGGATAATATTGATTCGCTCCCCATCCGTTAAAAATGAACGGATTTTAGCTTCGTCCCCAATCAATGTTATTTCTAAGTCTTGTTTATCTTTTATTGCTGCCATTGCACCTTCTACGATTACTTTTGGTGCATGATCCCCACCCATAGCATCTAATGCTAGCTTCATGATTTAACCACCTTTTCCTTCGGTTTCGAACGATACATATAAAATATACCTGAAAATACTAATTCTTGTTTCACATAACTATGTACTACGACAATTGTAATGCCATTATTTTGCACTTCTTTTACATTTGCTTTCGCGACAACTTGTTCACCAAGTTTCACTTGTCTCTTAAACGTTATTTCGGATTTTGTCGTTAATGCTAGCTCATCATTAATTAAAGCGACGGCTAAAGAGTTTGCTTGGGCAAATAAATGATGCCCTCTAGCAATTTTATTTCGTGAAAAAACTTGTTCTTTTTGAATCGTCATCGTAGAAATCGCACGTTCATCTAATTCTAAATCAATGACATCCCCAATAATTTCCTCTACTTGTAAAGCACGAACTGTCTCGTTCCATTGATTTGTTGCTACGGATTTTATTCGCTCTCTCAGTTCAGGAATAGATAATTCTAAACGATCTAATCGGATTGTTTGTATACTTACATGAAAATAATTTGCTAACTCTTCATCCGTAATAAATGGTGTCGCTTCTATTTTTTCGACTAATTGTTTTTGTCGCTCTGCCTTTTTCAATTTCATCTCGACCACATCCATCTTACAGTAATTAAGACTAGGTACTAATAGTAATATATATGATGACGTATAATAATGCAAGAAACTTTTTTTAATCAAATTGCTTGATATCGATTTGTTTTTCCACTACATTTCGCATCATTTCGTATTCCTCATTTTCAAACAGTAAATTATGACGAATAATTTTTTGTGCATCATTTCTTGCTACTTCTAACGCTTTATAGTCATGAACAATATCAGCCACTTTAAACTCTGGCAATCCACTTTGTTTTTTTCCGAAAAAATCCCCAGGTCCACGTAGTTTTAAATCTTCTTCTGATAATTTAAATCCATCATTCGTTTCCGTCATAATTTTCATTCTTTCCTGACCAACTTCGCCTTTTGGGTCTGCTATTAAAATACAATAACTTTGCTTGTCTCCACGTCCAACACGTCCACGCAATTGATGCAATTGTGATAAACCAAAACGTTCTGCATCATAAATAACCATAACTGTTGCATTCGGTACGTTCACACCAACTTCAATCACAGTTGTCGCTACTAATATTTGAATATCATTGGCTAAAAATTGCTTCATGATGGACTCTTTTTCATCATTTTTCATTTTACCGTGTAATAGCCCGATATTTATATGTGCTGGATAATAGGTTTGCAACTGCTCATATAATGCAACAGCATTCTGATAATCTAATGCTTCAGATTCCTCAATAAGTGGCGAAACGATATATGCTTGCTCCCCTTGAGCAATTTTCTTTTGAATAAATGTTAACACACGATCTAACATATCATCCTTTACCCAATATGTTTCAATCTCTTTTCTTCCCTTTGGTAATTGCTGAATAACAGACACGTCCATATCTCCAAAAGCTGTAATCGCTAATGTTCTTGGGATAGGCGTTGCTGTCATAAATAATACATCTGGTTGTAAACCTTTTTCTCGTAATGTCCTTCTTTGCTCTACACCGAATCGATGCTGTTCATCAATAATAACTAATCCTAAAGAATGAAACATAACTTCTTCTTGAATTAACGAATGTGTACCGATAACAACATCGACCTCATTTTGTGCAATACTTTCTAAAACAGCAGTGCGTTTTTTTCCTTTAATTGAACTTGTTAGAAGAGCAACACGTAAATTCGGTAATAATTGTTGTATCGATTCATAATGTTGTTCGGCTAAAATCTCCGTCGGAACCATTAATGCACCTTGAAAACCTGCTGTCACCGTTCCTAGTAAGCTAATCGCTGCAACAACGGTTTTCCCTGATCCAACATCCCCTTGTAGCAATCGATTCATTTGCATCGGCATTGTCATATCTTTTAAAATTTCTTCCAACGCTGTTACCTGTGCATCTGTTAATACAAATGGTAAGGTTTTCATAAACTGTTCTAGTCTTTCTCGATTTATTTGTTGTGCTACCCCACCGACTTCGAGCTGATTGCGATGTTTTAAATAATTCATCTTTAATTGGAATAAAAGAAACTCTTCATAAATGAGCCTTCTTCGCGCATGTTTTAAAGCATTTTTGTTTTCAGGAAAATGCAACGAATAAATCGCTTGCTGAATGGACGGTAATTTATATGTTTCTAAATAAGATGGAGGTAAAATCTCCTTCACTTCTTGAATATAATTTTCGACTGCTTGTGTAATAAATCCTTTTATTCTCGCTTGTTTTATATTGCCTTTAACAGAATATATGGCCTGAATGGACACTTCATCACTTGGTTCGCCAACTTTATAATGGCTTACTGTAATTTGCAATCGATGTGCATCCCACTTTCCCGTTAATGTAACAACTGTTCCTTGAAGTAATTGTTTTTTGGCAAAGGCACGATTGAACATAACTACATTCACCGCAAATTGTTCCACTTGAACATTAAAAGATAATCGCGATTTTTTACGACCGAAATAAGAGACAGTCGGATCATGCAAAACTGTACCTACTATTGTCACCGTATCATCATGAACTAATTGATCTAACGGTTTTACTTCTGCTATATTGTATCGATATGGAAAATAATATAATATATCTTCAATTGTATGTAAATCCATTAAGGCGAGGTCCTCTTTTACCTTTTCTCCTACACCTTTCAATATATCAACAGATTTTTCTAACAAACTCTATTCACTCTTTCTATCTACAGATATCATTTATTCAAATTGTATATTCATCTTTTTATTTATGTCATTTTCCCTTTATCAAGAACCTATAAAAACATTGTACTTCTACGAAACTCCAAACTTAATCTTCCTATATTATACCAAGTGAAAATATAATTTGATATAAAAAACTTGAAATTGCATACGAAAAATAAGCCGGGCAAAAATTAAAATCAGAGTCGTGTTCTCGTTCGATAAAAGGAGGGAAATCATGTATTTAACTGAAGTGTGTAACAAAAAGACAAATAAAAAGAGACGTTAGTACAATATTCCACTAACGTCCCTTGTATATGCTATCCTTTTGTTCGTATGTCGTTCATTCTACCAAAATTCTATTATTCTACCATGAAAATGTACGCATAGATTGGTTGATTTCCTTCATGTACTTCAATTTCCACATCTTCAAACGTCTCTTCTACAAAAGACTCGATATTTTCTATTTCGTCCTCTGTTACGTTCTCACCGTAAAACAACGTAATTAACTCATCTTCATCCTCATCGACAATCTCTGCTAACAATGCCTGAATCGTATCAAGTTGATTATCTTTCGTTACTTTAATCGTATCATCATTTAAACCAATATATGCACCTTGTTTAATTTCCATGTTGTTAATAACAGTATCTCTCGTTGCATACGTAACAGAACCTGTTTTAATATCTTGCATCGCTTCTAACATCGCTTGTTCATTTTCTTCGTTAGAAAAAGATTCGTCATATGCTAATAATGCACTAATACCTTCTGGTACCGATTTTGTCGGAATAATCATAATCGATTTATCAGAAATTTCCTTTGCTTGATTTGCTGCTAAAACAATGTTTTTATTGTTCGGTAAAATAAATGTATGTGCTGCATTCGTTTTTTCAATTGCTGCTAACACATCTTCAGTACTTGGGTTCATCGTTTGTCCACCTTCGATGATCGTCGTAGCACCAATACTATTAAATGTTTGTGTAATACCTTTACCAAATGCAACCGTTATAATGCCAACATCAATTGGATCCTTCACTTCTGCATTCTCTTGTTCGACAATATGTTCATATTGTTTACGCATATTCTCAATATCAATACGATCTAATTCTCCATATTTTTGTGCGATAGACATAACCTCTCCTGGTGTTTCAGAGTGAATATGTACTTTCACAATATCGTCTGTCGTAGCAACAAGTAAAGAGTCACCATACTGTGCTAACGTATCACGAAATTCATTTTCATCAAATGCATCTGATGTTATTTCCACGAAAAATTCAGTACAATAACCTTTTTCAATCGAATCTTTACTAATAAAAGATTGTACAGATTTTTCGTGTTCGTGTTTGATTAATGCTTCCACATCCATTTCAGGTTCTGGCAATGCTTCTCCCTTTAACATGGCTAAAAACCCCTCATATACAGTAACGAGTCCTTTACCGCCCGAGTCTACAACACCTACTTCTTTTAATACTGGTAATAGTTCAGGTGTATGATCTAAAGAACGGTTCGCTTCTTTAATTACTGTTTCCATAAATGGTACGAAATCATCTTCCGTCTCTGCATGAGTTAACGCAAATTTTGCAGTATCTTTCGCTACTGTTAAAATGGTCCCTTCAACAGGATTTGCTACTGCCTTATATGCTACATCTACTCCTGCTTGTAAACCCTCGGCAAACTGTTTCGTATCGATTGTTTCTGTTTGTTCTAATGCAGCACAAAAACCTCGGAAAAGTTGCGATAAGATAACGCCCGAGTTCCCACGTGCTCCCATTAATAATCCTTTTGAAAATGCTTTTAAAACTAATTCCATCGATGGTGATTCTTCTAATTGTTGAATAGATTGAACTGCTGATTGCATCGATAAGTTCATATTCGTCCCTGTATCCCCATCTGGTACCGGGAAAACATTCAATTTATTAATCATATCTTTATTATTCGATAAATTTCTTGCTCCCATTTGAATCATCTGTATGAGAATGGAGCTATTCAGTAATTTCATTTTTCTTAACCCTCTCCTAAATATATGTAAACGACATATTAAAATCTACTTCTTACATTGTACATATTTTTTATCATAAGTGAAACAATTCATCTTTACAAGTGACAATATTTCCTATACTATTTATTTACTACATTTTTTCAAGGATGATTTATTTACAATTGCAAAATAATGTCCATTGTGATAAATTATATAAGGTATGTATAGACACATATGCAGTTAGGAGGGATTCGTATGTCAAGAAAATGTGTTGTTACTGGACGTAAAACTGGAACTGGAAACCACCGTTCACACGCTATGAACGCTAACAAACGTAAATGGAAAGCGAACGTACAAAAAGTTAGAATTATGGTTGATGGAAAGCCTCAAAAAGTATACGTTTCTGCACGTGCTTTAAAATCAGGAAAAGTTGAACGTGTATAATCGACTTTTTATACAAAAATAGACGCCATCGTCTTCATGACAATGGCGTCTATTTTTGTTGCTTTATAATGTGAATTTCTGTAACATTTCTTGTAGTTCTTGTCCGACTAAACTTAAGTCATGACTTGCACTTGTAACATCTTCCATTGCACTACTTTGCCCCTCAATACTCGTGACAGTTTTTTTCGTGTTTTCCATTACTGTATTAGTGATTGATTCTACTTGTTTCATGACATCATTCACCTGTTCACTTGTCGCCGCCATCTGTTGTGTTGAAGCAGATACATCTTGCATTTCATTCGTTACACGTTGAACACTCATAATAATTTCTTCAATTGCTTTTGTCGTATGTGCCGCAATATCGATTCCAGTCTCTGATTCTTGTTTTCCTTTATCCATCGTTACAACAGCTTGTTCGACATCCACATGAATTGTTTGAATTAATTGAGAAATTTCTTCTACAGATTGTTTCGATTGATCTGCTAATGTACGTACTTCTTCGGCAACTATGGCAAATCCTCTACCATGTTCACCTGCTCGAGCCGCTTCAATTGCTGCATTTAGTGCTAACAAATTCGTTTGTTCCGCTATGTTAGTAATCGCATATAAAATTTCTTCAATACGTTTAGATTGGGTTACCAATCGTTGAATCACTTTTTCAATATCTTGATTTGTATCGTTGATTGCCTGCATTTGTGTGACAACTTTTTCAATTGTTTCATGCCCTGCTTGTGCTTCTTCTAACACTTGGACAGAAGAGTCTGTTGCATTAATTGCAGCACTTGCAATTGTTTCAATACCGGTATTCATTTCCTGCATATTCATAGCAGTCTGTTCGACATAATCATGTTGTGTTTGCGCACCGGTAGATAATCCTTCCATTAATTGTTCCATTTGGCGGTTCGCTTCCAATGATTGATCAGCACTTGCAAACAGTTCTTCAGATGAGGCAGCAACAAGCTCAGATGTTGTCGCTACTTGAGTCATAACATCTTCTAATTCTTTTACCATTACCTCGAAGGATTTACTTAATTGACCAACTTCATCTTGCCGATTATTTGGTAATGAAGTAATTTGTTCACTTGCTGCTTTTAGATTACCGACTGCAATTTTTTCCGCAATATCTTTAATTGTTTGCAATGGACGCATTTGTTTTAACACATAATATAATAATCCTAAAGATGTAACGATAAAAATAACGACAAATACAATTAAAACAATAGGCAATACTTTTTTCATTACATTGTCCGTAATTGTTTGTACTTTTTCTGCACTAATATCAACAGCAATAATACCGACAGCATTTCCATTTTCATCTTCCAACGGGGCTAATGCGGTTAAAAAGTCCCCATATACTTCATTTTCCCGTATTTCAGTAGAAATGATTGCACCATCTAAAACAGATTGTAATAACTCTGGACTATATGTCGTTGTTTCCTCTTTGATTGCTGTTTGAATTTCAGCATTTTCTGGTTGACCATTAATCATAACATATGACTTATCATCCTCTAACGAAATTGTATATACGTACAGTAAATCCGCTTTTTCGCGAAAATCATTCATTGATGTCTTTAGATTTATGTACACCTCATCATCTTTTTGCTGTTCTAAAAATTGTTTATATGACGGAACATCAATATAATTTTTACTATTTTCAACAGCCTCTTCCGCATATAAAGCTAATGTCCTCTCTGTCGAAACTTTTCCCATGTATTGAAGTAAAATAATTCCAGCAACCATTAATAAGAAAATCATACTTAAACTAATAGCAACAATTTTTATTGCTAAACTTTTCCTATTCCACTTAATCTCCACTTATAAACACTCCTTTATACCTAATATAGTTAATTTATATAGTAAACAATGACTATTATACATCTGAATTCTATAAATTCCAGTAATGTAAAATAGAAAAAAAGTTCTGAATTTACTGTAAAAATAGTGAAATAGTATGAAATAAATAAAAAAGCCACACTTCTTTGTAGCGTCCTAAAAGAAGTGTAGCTTTATTGTATGTGACAAATATATAATTGTTTCAAACTAAATATGAAAATAAATGATATGACCTGAACGAAACAAGCACGACATTGAAACTTACATCATATAATTCCTCTTCATTCTTTTTTCCATATATTGATGAATAATTTCACTATATTGCTCATAAACCGCGGCAATTTTATCGTATAAAATTTCATTTATTTGCCTCCTCCATCGTTCAAGTTAGCTTGACATTTTTTCTACTAATATTGTATGTACATAGCTATCTTTTAGAACAATGGAAGTAAAATTAATCTAAAGTTGCTTGACGAATTGCTGTAATCGCTGCTGCACGATCTTCCTTATTATACACTGCACTTCCAGCTACAAGGACGTCAGCCCCTCTATCCGTACATAATTTTGCAGTGTCTACATTGACACCACCATCAATTTCAATTTCAAATGAATATCGATGTTCCTTCCGCAATGTATGTAGTTTTTCAATTTTTGGAAGTACTTCATGAATAAATGATTGTCCACCAAAACCTGGATTAACTGTCATAATTAATACCATATCAACATTTGATAATATTTCTTCAATACTAGATACAGGAGTTGCTGGATTTAGGACGACTCCCGCTTTTACTCCATTATCTTTAATTAATTGAATTGTACGGTGTAAATGTCGACAAGCCTCTTGATGAACCGTAATAATATCAGCCCCTGCTTTAGCAAATGCAGGAATATATTGATCTGGTCGTTCAATCATTAAATGAACATCTAAAGGTAATGTCGTAATTGGACGAATGGCATCTACAATAAGTGGACCAATAGTAATATTTGGTACAAAATGGCCATCCATCACATCAACGTGAATATAATCTGCTCCACCACGTTCCACATCTTTTATTTCTTCCCCTAATTTTGCAAAATCTGCTGATAATATCGAAGGTGCTATTTTTGTCATCATTAATACCTCGGCTTTCTCTCCATTATTTCTTGTAAAAATTGTACGTAATGATTATAACGATACTGTTTAATTTCCTTATTTTCAACTGCTGCTTTTACAGCACATTTTGGTTCTTTAACATGTAAACAACTTCTAAATTTGCAATAACTACTTTTCTCACTTATTTCAATGAATCCATGCATCAACTGGTCATGATCCATGTCATCAAAGTCTATGGAACTAAATCCCGGCGTATCTGCAACTAATCCTCCGGCTACCTCGTGCAATTCCACATGTCTCGTCGTATGTTTCCCGCGACCTAAACTCATAGAAATTTCCCCTGTTTCAATCGATAAGGATGGATTAATTGTATTTAATAGAGTTGATTTACCTGCACCAGATTGTCCCATTAATACCGTCATCTCATCTTTTAATAACGTTTTTATAAATGCTATTTCTTCGTCTGTTTGTAAACTAACAATGAACACATCGTAACCTAATTGTTCATAATCTGCTTTATATGTGTCCATCATAAGTAGTTCCTTTTCTGTTGCAAGATCTTTTTTTGTCATAACAATACAAGGTTTAATTCCTTTTAATTCTGTGATGACGAGAAAACGATCCAATAAATATGGATTGAAAGAAGGAGCAGTAATGGCATTTACAATTACTGCTTGTGTAATATTAGCAATAGGCGGTCGCACAAATTCATTTTTTCTTTCTTCAATTGTCGTAATATATCCTTCTAGTTCCCCAGATTCCCTGAACTGAACATAATCACCGACAAGTGGGGTAATCTTTTTGTTACGGAATACGCCTCGTCCTTTACAAGCATATAGTGCGTCTTCTGTTTGAACATAATAAAATCCACTTAACGCTTTTACAATTCTTCCTTCTTTCATTTAATCCCCATCCTCATATGATATCGTCTTATTTAAAAACTCTTCTCCATCTCGGACTACCTTATATGTCGCTTTCTTATCAGGATCGATCACTAAAGTTAAAGTATATTGTTCATCTTTCTTTATTTCTTCCACATACAATGGTTTATCCATTGATGTATTTTTATCCTCTACAAATACTTCTACTTTTTGGGTTGTTGCTATTTCTCCATCTTCATCCTCTTTTGGTTTAAACGGGACCGTAAATGTAACAGAATGAGATTTTGCTGGCAATTCTTTCGGACCGACAGACACAGTCACTTTAATCGTTTCTCCTTCGACTACATCTGTATTTGCTTCTGGACTTTGCTTCATTATTTTACCTTCATCTACATCATTTGAATAATCTTCTGTTACTTCTAATTTTAAATTATTTGTATCTGCATATGATTTTACGTCATTTAGTGACTGACCAACTAAATTATTTAAACTTAT
Source organism: Pseudogracilibacillus sp. SO10305 (assembly GCF_037072005.1). NCBI lineage: Bacteria > Bacillati > Bacillota > Bacilli > Caryophanales > Bacillaceae > Pseudogracilibacillus > Pseudogracilibacillus sp. SO10305. Next base: position 244,256 of record NZ_JAXHDE010000001.1, read on the forward strand.
CTTTTTAGGACCACCACTAATTTCAAAAATAACTTTCGTTTCGCTTGGAACGACATCCGATTTTGGTGCTGGTTGAATTTGGGTTAAAATTTCGCCAACTGGACGGTCTGATTCTTTTTCATATGCAATAATATCTTCAAATCCTAACCCTTCTAATATCTTTTCTACTTGTGAAAATTTATCCCCGACATAATCGTCCATTTTTAATGTCTCTTTTCCATCACTTACAAACATTTTAACAATCGACGTCTCTTTTACCTTTTTGCCCTTAACTGGTGTCGTTTTTGTCACATATCCTTCTTCCACATCTTCAGAGAAGGTCATTTCCTTTTCGATCTTCAAGTTTAATTCATCTAAAATATCTTCTGCTTCATCTGCTTCTTTACCTACGACATCAGGTACTTCTACTTCTTTCGGGCTTGTAAATAAAACAATAGCAATCACGCTAATAATAATGAGTGCTAGTATAAGCAAAGCGATTTTTGTTTTACGGAATCGCTTTTTCTTTTTCGGTTTTGCATCATTTTCTTCAACTTTTGTAGGCTTTTCTTCTACCTTTTTCGTTTCTCCTGCATGATGAACTAATGTTTCATCCGCACTCGCATCTTTTAATTGATCATCTGTAATGACAGGAATAGCCTTTGTTTCCTCACCAGCTTCAAATGGTGGTGTATATTTCGCTACATTTGCTAAAGAAGGGTCTAATGATTGTACTAATGCATCTTCCATTTCATGTACTGAATTATATCGGTGAAACGGATCTTTTGCTGTTGCTTGTAATATAATGTTTTCCACACTTTGAGGCACTTCAGGCCGTACTGTTCTTACAGATGGTGTATCATTTTGTAAATGTTTCAATGCAATAGATATAGGCGATTGCCCTGAAAAAGGTACTTGTCCCGTCAGTAATTCATATAACACGATACCTAAGGCGTAAATATCTGATTTCCTTGTCGCCATCCCACCACGTGCTTGTTCTGGTGATAAATAATGTACAGAACCTAAAATAGAATTCGTTTGTGTTAAAGATGTTGCACTTAACGCGACTGCGATTCCAAAATCTGTTATTTTCACATTGCCATATTCATCCATTAAAATGTTTTGTGGTTTAATATCACGGTGCACAAGTCCGTTTGCGTGTGCATGTGCAATCGCATCTGTTAATTGTTTCATGATTTGAATCGATTGTTCCACTTCTAATGGTCCATGTTCTTGAATAAATTCTTTTAAGGTCGATCCTTCCACATATTCCATGACCATATATAAAATATTACCTTCTTCTCCGACATCATAAATACTTACGATATTCGGATGGGTTAAGCTCGTTGCTGCTTGTGCTTCCCGATCAAATCGTGCAATAAATTCAGGATCATTTGCGAATTCCAAACGTAATACTTTAATGGCTACTTCTCTATCTAATATCATATCTTGTGCTAAATACACATTAGCCATTCCGCCGCCGCCAATAGTTTTTTCTATACGGTAACGTTCATTTAAAACATGTCCTTCTAACATCATTCATCACCTACTTTACCAATAGGTCGATTACGGACAATAGAGATCGTTATATTATCTTCCCCGCCTCTTTTATTCGCTTCTTCAATTAATCCGTTTGCAACTTGATCTACATCTTTCATTTCTCGTAAATAATGTTCAAGTTCTTCGTCAGAAATTTTATTTGTTAAACCGTCAGAACATAATAGTAATAAATCATCTTCTTCCCAAATTAATGTTCTAACATCTGCTTTCGCTTGATGATCTGTACCAACAGCCCTTAACAGAACATTTTTTTGTGGATGTTTTTCTGCTTCTTCTTTCGAAATTTCTCCAGTACGTATCAATTCATTTACTAAAGAATGGTCTTCTGTAATTTGATCGAATTTCTCACCCGTTAATAAGTAACAGCGACTATCGCCAACATGTGCAACTGTAACAAATTCAAACGCACAAATTGTCATAACGACAGTTGTTCCCATTCCTTCTAATGATTCATTTTCCTTTGATTGTTGTAAAATTTCTTCATTCATTTTATCTATCATTTTTTTTAACCAAATTTCGGCTTCCATCGGAGTGACAAATCTCTCTGCATTTTCCCAAGCTTCACGTGCAAGTTGTACAGCGAGTTGGCTTGCCACTTCTCCTGCTTGGTGGCCTCCCATTCCGTCTGCAACAATCGCTAATGCTTGTTCATGTTCGTTAATTAAAATAGCCCCTGCATCTTCATTTGTTGAACGTACTTGTCCACGATCCGTTTTTATTTTTCCATCCACATGCTCACCTCATTCCATCCTAGTCTATCTAAAAAAAAGAATTATTATGTGCAGAATTTGTGCCTATTTTTTCACCAATCTGGTAATGAAAAATCCATCTGCATTCAATGTTTGTGGAAATAGTTGTATTCCTTCTTCTGTAATTTGTGCTGCATCACCAATCATTTCCTTACACATATTTATAAATGATTTGTCTATTTCAAAATTTGTATGTTCTGTTAAAAAGGCTTGTATTACCGCTTCATTCTCTATCGTATTAATCGTACATGTACTGTAAAGAAGTTTTCCATTCGCTTTTAATAATGGTGCAATTTCTTTTAATATTGCAATTTGCACCTTTTGTAAAGCCTCCATATCTTTTTCTTCTTTATGATATTTAATATCTGCTTTCGAACGCAGTACACCTAGCCCAGTACATGGTGCATCCACTATAATACGGTCGAACGTCTCGTTTTCATGTTCCTCCCTTAATGTTCGAGCGTCTTTTGCTGCAACGGTAATATTGTCAATTCCAAGCCTTATAGCATTGTTTTGAATTAATTTCATTTTATTTTTGTGTAAATCATATGCGTAAATATTACCTATTTGATGCATCATTTCTCCAATGTACGTGACTTTTCCTCCTGGGGCACTACATGTATCCAGTACTGTCATTCCCTCTGCTACGTCCAAACAATAACTTGCAAACATCGAACTGTAATCTTGCACTGTAATATACCCATCTTTTAATAAATCTGTTTTCAAGACATTCCCATATACAATTTTAAGAGCATCTGGTACAAAAGGGCATGGAGTCGCTTCTATTCCATGATTTTCCAATTTTTCCATTACTATTTCGCGATTCGTTTTTAATTGGTTGACACGGATATACATTGGTTTTTTCACATTGTTTTTCATACACATTTCTTTTGTTCGTTCATATCCATACGTTTTAATCCAATAAGAAACTAACCATGTAGGATGGCTCGTTTCAATTGCTAACCGTTCCATTTGATTTTGGATAGAATCAAGCTTCGGAGGACCTTGACGTTGAAATGAGCGTAAAACACCATTTACGACACTAGAAATACCTTTATGACCTCGCTTTTTAGCGATTTCTACCGCTTCATTAATCACTGCATATGATGGTACTTGATCCAAATATACTAATTGAAAAATAGACATACGTAACAATACACGTACCCAATCTTGTAATTTTTTCTGTTTTGAAACAAATGGTTGTATATAAAAATCTAAAGTAATTTTTCTCTCAATTGTTCCATAAACAATTTCAGTTAATAAAGCTGCATCTTTTTCATGTACCTTTCCTTGCTCAATGACTTGGTTTATTAATAAATGACTATAACTACCTGATTTCTCTACCCTTAAAAGAAGTTCTAAGGCCACTTCACGTACATTTTTCATTTTGGTCACTCCAGCACCTGTCCTACTTGAAATAATTGTTTATTTCCACGTAACAACTCTTTCACGGACATTTTTTTCTTGCCTGCAAGTTGTACTTCTGTAATACGTACAGCCTTTTTATCGCCACACACAACATAAATTGCTTCCTCATCAACGTGGGCGATTTCACCTGCTCGTTTACTAGGGTACTCATTTATAGCTTTCTTTCCCCACCATACTTTCATCGTTTTACCTTCATGAGTTGTATAGGCAACAGGCCATGGGTGTAAGCCACGAATATGGTTATATACCTCTTCTTGTGTTCGAGTAAAATCGATTTTCTCTTGTTCACGTGCTATATTTGCAGCAAATGTCGCTTTTGTTTCATCTTGTTCTACTCGATCATTTGTTTTTTCCAAAAGTGCCGGCAATGTCTCTATTAGTAATTGTGCACCAATTTCAGATAATTTATCATGAAGTGATCCTACATGATCCTCTTCTTCAATCCGAATTGCTTTTTGAGAAATAATATCTCCAGCATCTAATTTTTCAGCCATATACATGATTGAAATCCCTGTCTCTTTTTCACCTTGTAAAATAGCATAGTGAATCGGTGCACCACCACGTAATTTTGGCAATAAAGAGGCATGTACATTAATACATCCAAGTGGAGGATGTTCTAATAATTCTTTTGGCAGTAATTGACCATATGCAGCTGTAACGATTAAATCAGCATCATATGTAAATAATGTTTCATAACTATCTTTTAATTTTTCTGGCTGGTAAACAGGGATATTGTGTTTTAAAGCCGCCTCTTTCACTGGTGGTGCTGTAAGGACACGTTTTCTCCCAACTGGGCGATCTGGTTGTGTGACGACTAAAACAACTTCATAATTTGCTTGTACTAAACTTTCTAAAACAGGTACTGCAAAATGCGGTGTTCCCATAAAAATAATTTTCTTCATTTTTTATTCCTTTCTACATCAATTGATATGGATTCATATCGACTATAATTTGTACATTTTGTTTTCGCTCATCTTGTAATTGTTCTAAAATATGGTCCATCTCTTGCTCCAATATTGGTTCATAACGATATTTAACCATCAACTGGAAACGATATTTATTTTTAATTCTAGCAATTGGTGATGGTGTCGGACCTAAAATAATTGATTGTGCTTGTAATGTTGGTTGTAACATTTGCACGATCTTATTCGCTACTTCATGTACTTTAAACATATTTTCATGTGAAATTGTCACAAGCATTAAATAAACATATGGTGGATATTTAAAAGTTCGTCTTAATCGCATTTCTTTTTCATAAAATCCCATATAATCATACATACTTGCTAAGTCGATACTATAATGATCTGGTGTATATGTTTGAACTATTACTTTTCCTTCTAATTCATGCCGACCAGCACGACCACTTACTTGTGTTATTAGTTGAAAAGTTTTTTCAGCTGAACGAAAATCTGGTAAATGTAACATCGAATCTGCTGCTAACACACCTACTAATGTCACATTTTCAAAATCAAGTCCTTTTGCAATCATTTGTGTACCAAGAAGAATATTCGCTTCTTTGTTCGAAAATTTTTGTAATAAGCGTTCATGAGCACCTTTACGACGTGTTGTGTCGTTATCCATTCGAATGACGGATGCTTCAGGCATTAATTTTATCAATGCTTCTTCGACTCTTTCTGTTCCCGTTCCAAAAAAGCGAAATAAATCACTTTCACAGTTTGGACAATGTGCAGGCATTTGTTGCTCATGTGTACAATAATGACATTTCAAGCGATGATCTCCTTTATGGTAAGTTAAGGAAATATCACAATTCGGGCATTGTTCTACATGACCACAATCACGACATAAAGCAAAAGTCGAATAGCCTCGACGATTCAATAGTAAAACGACTTGTTCTCCACGTGCAATACATGCTTTCATTTCTTCCATTAACGTCCGAGAAAACATCGTTCGGTTACCTGCATGTAATTCAGCCCTCATATCTATGATGTCTACTTTCGGCATTGGCTGACTATTTGTACGTTGTTCTAATGTTAGCAATGTATATACATCTTTTTTTGCACGGGCAAACGACTCCAATGTTGGTGTTGCACTACCTAACACAACTGGACAACCATGTAGCGATGCTCTTTTAATCGCTACATCTCTTGCATGATAACGAGGTGTTTCTTCTTGTTTATATGTCGTTTCATGTTCTTCATCAATAATAATAATTCCTAAATTTTCAAAAGGAGCAAATATCGCTGATCTTGCTCCAACAACGACTTGTACTTCTTTTCGTTGGATTTTTCGCCATTCATCATATTTTTCACCTGTAGATAATCCACTATGCATCACTGCCACTTTGTCTCCGAAGCGACCTTTGAATCGCTGTACCATTTGAGGGGTAAGTGATATTTCTGGAACGAGACAAATTGCCTCTTCCCCACGATTTAACACTTTTTCAATCGACTGTAAATATACTTCCGTCTTCCCACTTCCTGTTACTCCATGTAGTAAAAATGTTGTATCTTGTTCCTTCTGGATTGATTCATGGATGCGATTCACCGCAATTTGTTGTTCATCTGTTAATGTTAAATTAGTCGTTTTCTCAAAGTCTCTATCATATGGATTACGATACACTTCTACTCTTTCTTCTGTTAAATATCCTTTATCTAATAACGGCTTAATATTACTTCGTTGTATATTTAATTGATCACATAACAATTTTTGGTCTATTGGATCCGGATATTCCATAAAAAATGCGATAATTTGTTTTTGTCTTTTCGCGCGATTATCCAATTCTTCATATGCCATTTTTAATGATGATTTATCTATTGGAATAATCATCGTTTTATACTGTTTCGTAATATTTGATGTAACAACGTACACAACTTGTACATCCTTTTCGTCTATAAGCTGTTTCAATATTTGATGACCAAATTTTTCAATAAAATCATCATATGGAACGGATTGTTTTTCATGAAAAAATGCCGCCACGTCCATTGGTAAAATACTATCTTCTACTCTTTGTACCTCTTTATCATATGTTGACCGTAATGCTTGAGGTAACATCGCCTTATAGGTCGAAATATATAACGATAAAGTTTTATGAGCTAACCATTTTCCAACATGCAATAATTCTTCTGTTAAAACTGGAGCAATATCTAACACATCGATAATTTCTTTCAGTGTATCATAAGAAGAATGTTGGACAAGGGAATCGACAAATCCAGTAATTTTCCGTGGACCAAACGGGATGACAACACGCATTCCCGGTTGTACAATTCCTTTTAATCTTTTTGGAATTTCATAATCAAATGTTTGATTCACCAAGCTCGACGGTACATCCACGATTACTTTCGCTATGTTCAAGGACGATCATCCTTCATATCTTCTACAATTTTTTGCAAAATTTGTACTGAAACAACTTCTTTCGATGCAAGCGGAATATGAGTCTCCTCCAAGTTTTTATTAACATAGGTTACAATGTTTGTATCATGTCCAAAACCAGCACCAGCAGACGATACATTGTTAATAACAATCGCATCTAAATGTTTTTTCTGTAGTTTACCAATTCCATATTCGATTGGATCGTTCGTTTCAGCCGCAAATCCGACAAGATATTGGGATGTTTTCTTTTCCCCCAATGATTGTAGAATATCTTTCGTACGTTCCATTTCAATAACTAAATTACTACCTTGTTTTTTTAGTTTTTGATCAAACGTTTCAATAGGACGATAATCCGCCACTGCCGCTGCCTTAATAACGATGTCTACCTCTTCATAATAACGCCACATAGCATCATACATATCTTCAGCACTTACGACATCGACACGAGTAATATTAGGATGATGAATATCCAAAGTTGTTGGACCGGCAACTAACGTTACTTTCGCACCAAAATTTGCTGCCGATTCCGCTAGAGCAAATCCCATTTTACCTGTCGAACGATTAGAGAAAAAACGAACAGGATCAAGCACCTCTCTAGTTGGTCCAGCAGAAATTAACACATGTTTTCCAGCTAATAATTCAAAGTTTTTTTGGTGTTCTTCAATAGCTTGTATAATTGTAAGTGGTTCTTCTAGTCGACCCTTTCCGACATAGCCACATGCTAAATAACCTGCACCAGGTTCAATGAAATGGAAACCTAGACCAGCTAACTTTTTCATATTTTCCATTATGACTGGATGATCATACATATGCACATTCATTGCAGGGGCGATATAAATATCTGCTCTTGTAGCGAGTAATATCGTCGTTAACATATCATCCGCAATACCGTTTGCTAATTTACTAATCATATTCGCTGTCGTTGGAGCAATGATTGCAACATCAGCCCAGTCAGCTAAATCAATATGTGCTATCTTTCTAGCATCTTTCTCATCAAATGTATCGATAAACACTTCATTTCTCGATAATGCTTGAAATGTTAATGGTGAAACAAACTTCGTCGCATTTTCTGTCATGACAACCTTTACATCTGCACCTAATTGTGTCAGTTTACTTGTTAAATCACATGCTTTATATACTGCAATGCCTCCTGAGACACCTAGTAAAACTTTTTTATTTTTTAACATGCTGTATCACCTCTTTAAAATATAGACGTCAAATAATAAAGGAAAAAGACGAACGATTTGTTATCGTACCTTAACCATTTAAAATAAACATTTATCTAAATGGTTGAAGGCTCAAATACAAAGATCATGTTCGTCTTTTCTTACTTTCTATTTCAAAAAGTTTTATGCCTCTTCTTTTAATACTAATTTTTCTTCTTGAATCTCTTCTAAAGCAATTCCAACTGGTTTAATTGATGTTGGATTTTCTATTTGTGTATTCTCTTCATCTTGCAATTCTCTTGCACGACGTGATGAAATTGTTACAAGTGTATACTTTGAATCAATTTTCTTTAATAGGTTATCAATTGATGGTTCTAACATTTTTTATTCATCCTTCCAATATTTTTTTATATTCTGCTTCAATTCTCTCTCTTTTGCAATGTTCGCTCGTAATAACTGCTTTTATTTTTTGAACAGCTTGATCTACATCATCATTGACGACAACATAATCGTACTCAGACATCATACTAATTTCTTTTTCTGCTTCTTTTAGTCTATTACGGACAAGTTCATCAGATTCTGTCCCACGTCCAATGATTCGATTTTTTAATTCTTCCAAACTAGGTGGAAATAAAAAGATAAAGACACCTTCAGGGAAATTTTCCTTTACTTGTAATGCACCTTGTACTTCAATTTCAAGGAATACATCGTTTCCTTTTTCTAATTGTTCTTCCACATAGGCACGAGGTGTACCATAATAGTTTTCAACATATTGTGCATGTTCAAGTAGTTCCCCATTTTGAATCATTGCCTCGAATTGTTCTTTCGTTGTATAAAAATAATCGATACCTTCTTGTTCGCCGGCACGTTTTTCTCTCGTTGTTGCCGACACCGAATATTTTAAATGTGTTTCCTGTTCAAATAAACGTTGTCTTACTGTACCCTTACCGACACCTGATGGTCCAGATAAAATAAATAAAATACCTTTCTCCTCAAACAACCTGTATCCTCCTAATTAGTCTTCTGTCATCTCATCTTGTGTTAATACTCTTTGTCCAACTGTTTCAGGTTGTACAGCTGATAAAATAACATATGAACTATCTGTAATAATCACTGCTCTCGTCCTTCTACCATATGTCGCATCAATTAAATTATTATTCTCTCTCGCTACTTGAACAATTCTTTTAATCGGTGCTGATTCTGGTGACACGATGGAAATGATTCGATTTGCCGAAACAACATTTCCAAATCCGATATTAATTAATTGCAAAGCCAAAATGGCACCCCCTAATAGTATACCACGAATGTCTCATTCTATATTTTGAACCTGTTCTTTAATTTTTTCATTTTCACTTTTTAATGTCACGACTAATTCACTCATCAATGGATCAATGGACTTTGAACCAATCGTATTAATTTCTCTGTGTATTTCCTGATTAATAAAATCTAATTTTCTGCCAACCGCACCTGCTTCATTCAACACATTGGAGAAATGTCGAAAATGACTCTGTAAACGAGTAATTTCCTCTGTAATTTCGCCTTTCTCAGCTAAAAGTGCGATTTCTTGCAATATATTTGTATCCTCTACTTGAATATGTTCCCCTATGTACGTTTCAATTCTCTCTTGAATACGTGACTTATATGCCTCCATGATAATTGGCGCACGCTCATTTATTTGTTCGACGAGATCTTTCATTGTATGAAGCCGTTTCATCATATCTTTGAGTAAAAAGTTCGCCTCTTCTTCTCGTTTTCTTTTCACTTCTTTTAATACATCTTCCATACAGTGAAAAAATTTCTCCTGAAATGCATCAAGTTGCTTAGGTCTTTCTTGCACAGAAAAAATGTCTTCATGATGAATAAAGGAATGAATGGAAAGGTCGTTTTTCAAGCCATATGATGACATTAACTCCGTCGCCTTATCCAAATAAGCCTGTAACAATGGTTCATCTACATGTAATTCTTTTTCCATAAATGCTTCTCCAGTTATCGAAACATATACTTCTACTCTTCCACGTACAAAATAACGTTGTATGAGTTGTTTCATATCTAATTCGAAAGCCTGTAAAATTCGAGGCATTTTTGGAACAAAGTCTAAGTAACGACTATTGATTGTTTTTATTTCTATAGTACAAGTTGTATTTTCTACATGGAACTCACTTATACCGTACCCTGTCATACTCATTACCATTATCATCACTCCAATAATTTATATTATACAATTTTACGTGAAAATTCTCTATTAATATGTGATGATAAATAATGTTTTAATATATGTTATTTTTTTCGATGTTTCGTAAAAATATTAACAATAGTTGGAACACTTCCTAATAATACTATCATACCCCAATCTCCCTTTAATAAAGGAACAGTTTGGAAAATTTGTTGTAAAAATGGGACATATAACACAACGAACAATAAAATAAGTGATGATAGAACTGCACCTACTAAATATAGATTACCAAAAGGAGACCTCGTCCATATTCCTCGTTCATTTCGGCAGTCAAATACATGAATCAATTGTGCAACAATAATCGTTGAAAATGCAATCGTCCTTGCATAGGTAATATCATTCGACATATGATAACTGGCGATAAAGGCAATTAATGAAACGAGTCCAATTAATAATCCTCGTGAGATGATTTTCCACCCTAACCCTCTTGACAAAATTCGCTCATTCGGATGCCGTGGTTTTTCATCCATTACATTTTTTTCTGGTCTATCCATACTTAATGCCATTGCCGGTAAGCCATCAGTTACTAAATTGACCCATAATATTTGTACTGGGATAAGTGGCAATGGATACGATAATAAAATAGCAAACAACATTAATATAATTTCGCCAACATTCGAAGTTAATAAATAACGAATAAATTTTCGAATATTTTCATAGATATTTCGTCCTTCCTTAATCGCTTCCTGTAATGTTATAAAATTATCATCCATTAATACGATAGAAGAAGCTTCTTTTGTCACATCTGTTCCAGTAATTCCCATACTTATTCCAATATTACTCTGTTTGATTGCTGGTGCATCATTAACCCCATCCCCTGTCATTGCTACGATATGTCCCTTTGCTTGAAATGCTTCTACAATGCGTAATTTATGTGTAGGGGTAACACGTGCAAATACATTTACTTTAGTAACTACATCCTGTAGCGTAGCATCTGACATTTGTTCTAATGCTTTTCCATCCAATATTTCATTATGAGCATCGTATACAATGCCCACTTCTTTCGCTATTGCACTTGCTGTAAGTGGATGGTCCCCAGTAATCATTACCGTTTGTATGCCCGCATTTCGACATGTAGCTATCGCTTTTTTCACACCTTTACGAGGTGGATCAAATAATCCATACATCCCTAAAAAAATACAATCTGTTTCATTTACTGGGGAGTCTTTAATTTCTTTCATTGCGATCGCAATAACACGGTAAGCTTTTTCCGCCATATGTTCAGCTGCTTTTTGTAACCGCGTATTATCCGCAGAAAATTTTCTTCCATTAGTGTCTAGTTGGTAACGACTTCGTGGAATAATTTCCTCTGGTGCACCTTTCATAATGAAATACCTTTTTCCACCTTCCCCTTCTACAATAGTATGCATTCGTTTTTTTAACACATCAAAAGGTTCCATTGTCACCTTATGATATTTTTCGTCTTCTACGTAAGATATACCGTAATTTCTCGCTGCAATTAATATTGCTCCATCTGTTGGATCCCCATCTACAACATAAGTGCCGCGTTTCACTTGTAAATTCGCTTCATTACACAATGCACCAAACTGTAACATTTGTTGGACATTGTTTGTCGAAATATTTTTGGGTAAATTACTTTGTAAAAGATCATCGTAAACAATATATTGTCCATTCATATACAATTCTTTTACGACCATTTTATTTTCTGTAATCGTTCCTGTTTTATCTGTACAAATTACAGACGTACAACCTAATGTTTCAACAGATGATAGTTTACGTACCAAAACTTTCCTACGTAACATTCGTTGTACTCCCAAAGATAAAGTGACAGTGACGATTGCTGGTAGCCCTTCAGGGATGACAGCAACTGCTAACGATATACCAATTAAAAACATATCGTACATCGGTTTCCCGTCATACAATCCAATTAATACGGTTAATATTGTTAAAGCTAACACAATATAAATTAATACTTTGCCTAAATCCGCTAATTTTCTTTCTAGAGGTGTAGTAGTAACAGTTGTTTTTTCTAGTAGTTGTGCAACTTGTCCGATTTCTGTCTGCATTCCTGTGCGAACAATGATTCCAACACCGTTACCTTTTCGAACGAGCGTGCTTTTAAATGCCATATTCGTCTGGTTATGAATTTCTTCTCCACCACGAATCAGAGCTGTTTCTTGTTTATGTACTGGTGCAGATTCACCTGTCAAAATTGCTTCATCAATTTGCAATGCATTTACTTGAACTAACCGGATATCTGCTGGTACTCGATCACCTGTACGTAATGCTACTACATCCCCAATAACCGCTTCCTTCGCTTGAACAGTTTTCCACTCACCATTACGAAGTACACGCATTTCAGGTGCCGATAATGCTTTTAATTGTTCCAATGATCGTTCTGCTTTTCTTTCTTGAAAAAAACCGATACAGCCATTTAATAACACAATTAATAATATAGCTGTCGCATCAATATACTCTCCTAAAATAGCAGCAATAAATGTTGCAGCAAACAAAATGAGAACTAAAAAGTCTTGAAATTGTTTCATCCATAAGACGAGGATGGATGGTCTTTCTGCTTCTTGCATTAAATTTTCGCCATATTTTTTTCGTCTTTCGTCTATTTGGGTTTGTAATAGCCCCCTTTTATGAAATACATGTAATTTTCGTTCTACTTCATTTACCGGTAATTTATACCATTCCATTTACACCCCACCTATCTAACATTCTTTTTCATATATATGCAGTGGGACAATGATTAATGATATAATAGAGAACGAGGTGAAGGAAATGCCATTTGATGGGATTGTTACACGTGCTGTAACAGAGGATTTACAACAGAGTTTAATCGGTGGTAGAATTAATAAGATTTATCAGCCGACGAATAACGAAATTATTATGACGGTTCGTAACAATCGAACAAATTATACATTATTATTATCGATTCATCCGTCCTATGCTCGTATTCATTTAACGAATGACAAATTTCAATATCCGAATGAACCTCCAACTTTTTGTATGGTTCTTCGTAAACATTTAGAAAGTGCCATTATTGAGTGTATAGAACAATATGCCCTTGAAAGAATTATCTCCATTAAAGTGAGAGGTTTTAATGAAATCGGTGATCCAATTACAAAAACGTTTATGTTAGAAATTATGGGACGTCATAGTAACATACTTCTCTTAAACGATGATGAAACAAAAATTATTAATTGTATGAAACATGTACCACCTTTTCAAAATAGTTACCGAACATTATTACCTGGTGCAGACTATAAACGACCACCATCTCAGGAAAAAATTGACTTATTACAATATCCAAGTGAAAAAATAGTTCATAAACTCGATTTTAATCAAGGCAAAATAGAACAACAACTCGTTCAAATTATAACTGGTATTTCTCCATTTATAGCAAAAGAGATTGTTCATAAAGCACATTTAGGAGCACAAAAAGAGTTTATAAAGGCAATTGATACCTTTCAAGAACAAGTCCGAACAAATCAATTCGTTCCAACTATTTATCGTAAGGACCGGGAAGATTTTCACGTACTCCCCATCACATATTTAAATGGAGATACGATAAACTTTGATAACGTTCATGAGATGCTAGATGCTTTTTATTCAAATAAAGCAGAACGTGATCGTGTCAAACAACAAGCAAAAGATTTAGAACGAATCATAAAAAATGAGTTGCAGAAAAATAAAAAGAAATTACTCATTCATGAAAAAACAATTGAAAAAGCGAAAAAAGCAGATCTTCTTCAAAAACAAGGCGAATTATTAACAGCACATTTGCACCTCGTTCAAAAGGGAGATTCTTCCGTTACGGTCATAGATTATTATGATCCCGAACAACGTGAAATGACGATTGAGTTATTAGCTGATAAAACTCCGAGTGAAAATGCTCAACGTTTCTTTAAACAATATCGAAAATTAGTAATTGCTAAAGATATTTCTGCAACAGAAATGATGAAAACGAAAAAAGAAATAGCATATTTAGAAGAAATTGAGCAACAAATCGTTACTGCTCGTGATGAAGATATTGACGATATACGTGAAGAACTAAGAGAAGAAGGATATATTAAAAAACAAAAAGGAAAACAAAAGCGTAGAAAGAAGCCAACACCTGAACATTTCATTTCTTCTGATGGAACAGATATTTATGTTGGCCGAAATAATATGCAAAATGAATATGTCACACATAAGTTAGCACATCGTGAAGATATATGGTTGCACACATTAAATATTCCTGGTTCACATGTGATCATTAAAGACTCAAATCCAAGTGAAGAAACGCTTTTTGAAGCAGCCCAAATTGCCGCTTATTATAGTAAAGCCCAATTATCTGCTAGTGTTCCTGTCGATTATACGAAAGTAAAATATGTGAAAAAGCCATCTGGTAGTAAACCTGGATTTGTCACATATACAGATCAAAAAACCATTCACGTTACACCAATAGAATCAGCGATAAAACAATTAAAAGTGAAGTGATTACCGATATGATATATGTAGTCACTTTAGAGTCATAGTCAAATAAATAATGATATGTAATGGTGTCATGATAGAAATATACTCTAAATGTTTTATCCGATAAGAGTATCTATATATTGCTTTTGATTCATTTGTTGTTAACACAAAATTTTAGTCAACCATCTATGTGCTTGAAGATGCATAGATGGTTTTTTATGTTACATTTCAAACAGTAATTTTATATTATTAGAATGAGACAAGTGATTTCCCTCCTTGATTTGATTTTGGTCGATTTTAATTCTAAAAGGAAATTCATTTATTTTCTATTTATATGCATAAAAAAGGTGCCAGTGGATTTTTCCCACCAACACCAAATATCGAAGAATCATATTTAATTTATGAATTTGTAAAAGAGGTTATTTTCACCAAACTATCTTTACTCAAACTCTTCACTTAAAAACAAATCAATGAAACTATTTACTTGTGGTAAATTACGCATACCAGGCTGATAGCAAAGCCATGTATCACGTGTAATCGGCTCTCCTTCAATTTCTAATGGTAAATGCGCATACTGGTTCATTAAATTATTTGAAATACTTTTCGGTAAAATAGCCATGCCGAGTCCTTGTTTCATAAATTGTTTACACGTTTCAATTTGATCCACACTAATCTTTTGAATCGGTTGAATTTGATCTTGGCGGTAAAATAGCCAATGATTCATTAACTCATGTAAATCGTCATCACTTTTGAATGAAATAAGTGGCCGGTTTTTCACCTCTTTATTTTCAAAAGGCTCTGTATCAAAAATATAAAGTGGATCTTTAAACAATAATACAGAAGTGCTATCTTTAATTTTTTCACCACGTACGATTGTAATGTGGTATTTATTAAAATCACGTTTTATATTTTCACTCATCCCTGTTACTAAATCAATAGATACTAATGGGAACTTCTTTGTAAACTTTGCTAAAATCGTCGGTAAATATCGTTGACTAATCAATGATGAGCAAGCAATGGATAACGTACCACGAACTTCAATACTAGATGCAGCTAATGTATTTTTTATTTCTGTTTCACGTTCTACTACTTCTTGAGCATGTTTTAAAATGATTTCACCACTCGGTGTTAATTTTAAACGTTTTGATGTACGGATAAAAATTTGTTCACCAAAATACTCCTCAATATATTTCAATCTTTGGGAGACTGCCGGTTGTGAAATTAAAACTGCCTTTGCTGTTCCCCGAACCGTTCCGATTTTATTTAATTGGATAAGTAATTCATAATCATCAATTTTCATTTCATACCACTACTTTACTATCGTATTTTATAATTGATCACGCCATTTTAATAAGCGGAATGTATCCTCACTATTTATTTTACCATCTTCTCGTAAAACGTCTAATAAATGATCAAAATTTGTGATCGTATCCATAAATAAATCTTCTTGCTTAAATCGATCGACCGCTTTTTGTAATCCATAAGTGAAAATGGCAAACACGCCCAGAACATCCGCTCCTTCTTCACGTAGAACATTTGCTGCATCAATAGAAGAGCCACCAGTAGAAATTAAGTCTTCAATTACTAAAACTTTTTGACCTATTTCAACCTTCCCTTCTATTTGATTGCCTTTTCCGTGTCCTTTTGGTTTCGAACGAACATATGCCATCGGAACATTTAATTCATCTGCAAGCCAAGCTGCATGTGGAATTCCAGCTGTAGCACAACCTGCAATCACATCCGGTGTCATATTTAATTCCACTAATTTTTCTGCAAAAGCTTTTGCAATTTGTGTACGAATTTCAGGATATGACATCGTTAGACGGTTATCACAATAAATTGGCGACTGAATCCCTGAAGTCCAAGTAAAATAACCATCTGTTTTAATTTGAACTGCTTCAATTTCTAACAATGCTCTAGCTACTTTATTTTGTAATTCCATTTTCCCACTCCTCTAACGCTTGCTTATACGCATCAAACGGCTGTTCTGCCATAGTAATACTTCTACCAATTACGATATAATCTGAATTTAGTTCTTTCGCCATCGCTGGTGTTGCAACTCGTTTTTGATCATCATCTTTTGAATTCATTAAACGAATACCTGGTGTTACTGTTAAAAACTCATTGGAGCAAGCCTCTTTAATTGCTCGTACTTCATGTACCGAACAAACGACACCGTCCGCTCCACTTTGCTTAGCTAAAGTAGATAAATGTAATACATTATCATTAATATTATTCGGTAAACGTAAATCACGTGCCATTTCCATTTCGTCCATCGATGTTAAAATTGTAACGGCAATTAATTTCGTCTTATCATTTACACACGTTAATCCTTCTTTAGCGCGTTTAATCATTTCACTTCCACCGATTGCATGCACATTCACAAGATCTACTTCGGCATGTGCTAAATTTTTCATTGCACGCATGACCGTCGTCGGAATATCATGTAATTTTAAATCTAAAAATATTGGATGGTTTCTTTTTTTCAATTCTTCAATGACATGCATACCTTCGCGATAAAAAAGTTCCATACCTACCTTCACTGGAACTTCATGTAAATTATTTTCTTCTAAAAATTGTTTGGACATTTCCCACGTCGGAAAGTCTAACGCTAAATACATTCCATTATTCATGCTTGTGCGCTCCTCCAGTTGCTTCTTTTACGGATGAAAATCCATATGTTTCTAACACTTTAGGTAATGCATCGATAATTTCTGGACATACAAATGGATTTTGAAAATTTGCCGTCCCTACTGCTACTGCATCTGCACCTGCAAGTAAAAATTCTAACACATCTTCTGCCGTTTCAATTCCACCCATTCCAATAATCGGAATGTTTACATGTTGCTTCACTTCGTAGATCATCCGAATTGCAACAGGTTTAATAGCTGGACCAGATAAACCACCTGTTTTATTCGCTATCACTGGCTTACGTGTCGGTAAATGAATTTGCATCCCAGTTAATGTATTGATCATCGATAATCCGTCAGCTCCAGCGGATTCAATCGCTTTTGCCATATCTACAATATTCGTTACATTGGGAGATAATTTCACATAAACCGGTACTCTACTCGCACGCTTCACTCTTTCTGTTACTGTAGCTGCCATATGAGGATCGATTCCGAACTGAATTCCTCCCTCTTTTACATTTGGACAAGAAATATTGAGTTCAATCGCTCGTAAATCTTCGGCTTCATTTAAAACTGTTGCAACATTCACATATTCTTCCATCGTACTACCCGAAACATTAGCAATGATCGGTATATGAAATTTACTTAAAAAGGGAATTTCTGTTTCCACAATTTTTTCTACGCCTGGATTTTGTAATCCAATTGCATTCAACATGCCTGAAGCTGTTTCTGCTACACGAGGTGTTGGATTTCCTAATCGTTCCTCTCCAGTCGCCGCTTTCATAATGACTGCACCAAGCTTACTTAAGTCATAAAACTGACTATATTCCCTACCAAATCCGAAACAACCTGAAGCAGGCATGACCGGATTTTTTAATTCCAAACCTGGTATTGATACAGATAAATCCATTATAAACTCACCTCTTCTGCCCGAAATACTGGACCATCTTGACAAATTTTCTTATAATTTGAACCGTCGTTCGTCGGTATGATACACGCATAACACGCACCAACACCACAGCCCATACGCTCTTCAAAAGATAAATATCCTTCCTTATCTTTAAATGTATTCGTTACAGCTTTCAGCATCGGAGCCGGACCACAAGAATAATAACGATCAAATGGAACAATTTTATCGACCATATCTGTAACAAAACCTTTTTCACCGTAAGAACCATCATTCGTTACAACGATTGTTTCGCCCAATTTTTTAAATCGTTCTTCATAAAAGACAAAATCTTTCGATTGAAAACCAATTACTGCTTGTACATCATATCCTAACTCTTTCAAGGTACATCCTAAAAAATATAATGGTGGGACACCAATGCCTCCACCGATTAATAAAACTTTATCGTTTTTCGGCAAGTTTTTTAAAGGAAAACCATTTCCTGCGGGTCCTAGCACATCAATAGTTTCTCCTGCGACATATTCACTTAATCGTTTCGTACCTTTTCCAATTATTTTAAATAAAATAGTTACCGTTTTAGCAGTACGATCAACAGCCGCAATGGATAGCGGCCGTCTTAACGTACATCCTGATACTGAGATATGCAAAAATTGTCCTGGAGCTGCATTTTCACTAATATATTCATTGTGTAAAACCATTTCTACTGTTTCTTTGGCAATTACATTTGTTGAAATGATTTTCATCGATTCTTTTTTAATCATGCTTATAATGCCCCTTTATCTACCATTCTGTTCGCACTAAATGTTGTGGATTCAATTACATTAACAATCGCTTCTGCCGTATCTAAGTTCGTTAAACTAATAATACCATGTTCAACTGCTTCCCGACGAATTCTAAATCCATCTGAGCGTGTTTGTTTTCCAGATGTTAAAGTATTGATCACAAATTGAACTTCCCCGTTCGTAATAAGTGAAAGTACATTCGTATCTGTACTACCAATTTTATCTACTGCAGTTACACGTAACCCTTCATTTTGTAAATATTTCGCCGTACCTTCTGTCGCGTAAATTTGGAAACCTAAATCATGGAAACGCTCGGCAATCTCAAATGCTTCTTGTTTATCTTTATCTGCCACTGTCATTAATACAGAACCTTCATGTGGAATCTTTAAACCTGAAGCGATTAAACCTTTATATAATGCCTTTTCTAATGTTTTATCATAACCAATTGCTTCCCCTGTTGATTTCATTTCAGGTCCAAGTGTCGTATCAACACTACGTAATTTCTCAAAGGAGAACACTGGTAATTTTACATACACATTTTCACATTCTGGTAAAATTTCCGTTTTTAATCCTTTATTTGCTAGTTTTTCGCCTAAAATTGCACGTGTAGCAATATTAGCCATCGTTACACCAGTAATTTTACTTAAAAACGGAATCGTACGTGATGCTCTTGGATTCACTTCAATTACATACACATCTTCATCTTTAATGATGAACTGGATGTTTAATAATCCAACTACATTTAATTCTTTCGCAATTTTATCTGTCGCTTCTAAACATTTTTGTTTTACCACATCGCTTAAACGTTGTGGTGGATATACTGCAATCGAGTCTCCAGAGTGAACCCCTGATCGTTCGATATGTTCCATGATTCCTGGAACAAACGTCGTTTCTCCATCGCTAATTGCATCAATATCCACTTCGATACCTGTTATATATTGATCGATTAATAATGGTTTAGCTGGATTAATGGTCGCTACTTTATTTAAATAATTATTTAATTCCTCATCGTTATAGACAATTTCCATTTGGCTTCCACCAATAACATATGATGGTCGAACTAAAACAGGGTAGCCAATATTATTCGCTGTCTCTACAACGATTTCTTTTTTTGTTACTGCTTTTCCATTTGGACGAATTAAATTTAACTTTTCTAATAAAGTTTCGAACTTTTCACGGTCTTCCGCACGGTCAATTGCTTCTAAACTTGTACCTAAAATATTCACACCACGTGCTTTTAAACCTGCCGCTAAGTTGATAGCAGTTTGACCACCAAACTGAACGATTACACCTAATGGTTGTTCTAATTCAACTACGTGCATGACATCTTCTAGTGTTAATGGTTCAAAATATAACTTATCAGAAATAGAAAAATCGGTCGATACTGTTTCAGGGTTATTGTTCATAATAATCGCTTCATAACCCATTTCTTGTATCGCTAAAACTGAATGTACTGTCGCATAATCAAATTCAATTCCTTGTCCGATTCGAATTGGACCAGAACCTAATACGAGTACCTTATCGCGGTCTGTTTTTACAGATTCATTTTCCTGTTCATACGTACTATAAAAATATGGCGCCTTTGATTCATACGCTGCTGCACATGTATCTACCATTTTGTATACAGGTAAAATTTGATGTTGTTTACGGAATTCATATACTTCTTCTTCCGCCACACCCCATACACGTGCAATTTGCGTATCTGAAAATCCGTAACGTTTCACTCGTTCTAACATTTCCTGATCATATTTCGCATCTTTTAATTGGTCTTCTAAATCTATAATATGTTTAATTTTACGTAAGAAAAGGAAATCAATTTTCGTTAATTCATGTATTTCCTCAATGGTCATTCCACGTCGTAATAATTCAGCTAATACGAACATTCTTTCGTCATCTGCTTTTACAACACGTGTTAATAAAACATCTTGCTCCACATCATTTAATTTATCTAAATGAAAGTCTCCGTTTCCTACTTCTAATGAACGAACCCCTTTTAAAAATGATTCTTCAAGGTTTCGTCCAATCGCCATAATTTCCCCAGTCGCTTTCATCTGTGTTCCTAATTTACGGTCTCCAGATGTAAATTTATCAAATGGAAAACGCGGGAATTTTGTTACTACATAATCTAATTGTGGCTCAAAACAAGCATAAGTCGTTTCTGTAATTGGGGTTTTAATTTCATCTAATGTTAATCCGACAGCAATTTTAGCGGCAATTTTAGCAATTGGGTATCCTGTCGCTTTAGAAGCTAACGCGGACGAACGACTTACACGTGGATTCACTTCAATAATATAATACTGGAAACTATGCGGATCTAACGCTAATTGTACGTTACAACCACCTTCAATTTCTAATGCACGAATTAATTTTAAAGAAACACGACGCAACATTTGATACTCTTTGTCTGATAGTGTGACAGACGGAGCAACCACGATTGAATCTCCCGTATGAATTCCTACTGGATCAATGTTTTCCATGTTACAAACGACAATCGCTTGATCTTTTTTATCGCGAATAACCTCATATTCGATTTCTTTAAATCCTGCAATGCTTTTTTCAATTAAACATTGATTTACAGGTGATAATGCTAATCCATTTTTAACAATATGTTCTAATTCCTCACGGCTATCGCACATTCCACCACCTGTACCACCTAATGTAAATGCTGGACGAACGATAACCGGATATCCGATTTCTTCTGCAAAATGGACTGCCGCTTCTACTGTATTTACGATATCACTTGGAGGTACTGGTTCATTTAATTCTTCCATTAATGAACGGAACTTTTCACGATCTTCTGCTTTTTCAATCGCTTCTAAGGAAGTACCTAAAAGTTGGACATTGAATTGGTCTAAAATCCCTGATTCATCTAATGCAATTGCTAAATTTAGCCCTGTTTGACCACCTAATGTCGGTAATATTGCACAAGGACGCTCCTTACGAATAATTTTACTTAAAAATTCAACTGTGAGTGGTTCCATATATACTTTATCTGCGACTGTAAAGTCTGTCATAATAGTCGCTGGATTCGAATTTGCTAAAATTACTTCATATCCTTCTTCTTTTAATGCATGACAAGCTTGTGTTCCAGAATAATCAAATTCTGCTGCTTGTCCGATTACAATTGGTCCTGAACCAATGACTAAGATTTTTTCAATGTTTTCATTTCTAGGCATGTTGTTGGCCTCCATTTTTCACCCTGTTTTGTTTCATCATTTCAATAAATTGTTCGAATAAATATTTCGTATCGTTAGAACCTGGCGCTCCTTCTGGATTAAATTGTACAGAAAAGGCATCAAACTTTTTATGTTTTAAACCTTCCACCGTATCATCATTTAATGAACGAAATGTAACAGTTAAATCTGTATTTTCTATCGAAGCCTCCGCTACATAGTATTGACGACTCTGTGTCGTAATCCATGTTTTATCAATAGCTAAATCTTTCACTGGAAAACTATTCCCGTAATTCCCGTGGTTTAATTTCGTAATGTTTGCCCCACATGCTTGTGCAAATATTTGATGGCCTAAGCCGATTCCAAATATAGGAATTTCTCCTAACAATGCTTGAACTGTTTCAATCGTCGTTTGCACAAATGTTGGATTTCCAGGCCCATTTGATAATAACACTCCATCTGGTTTGAAGCGTAAAATATCCTCTGCACTTGTATCATACGGAACTACTGTCACATGACATTGTAAGTTCGTTAATTCATGTAAAATCGTTTGTTTCATTCCTAAATCAATTATAACGACTCTTGCACCTTCACCCGGTACGATGTATGGCTTTGTAATAGATGTTTTTTCAACAAGTAAACTTGTTTCTTCTTTTTTTAACACTTCTTGCACAGACTCAAATGTTGCTGATGCATCTGTAATCATTCCACGCATAGAGCCTTTATCACGTAGTAATCTCGTTAACATACGTGTATCAATACCAGCAATCCCAGGTATTTGATGTCTTTTCATAAAAGCATCTAATGTTTCTTCACTTCTAAAATTTGACGGTTCGTCATTTACTTCTTTCGTAATAATACCATTTATAAAAGGGGTAATTGATTCAAAGTCATCACGATTTATACCATAAGATCCAATCGAAGGATATGTCATTACTGCGATATGTCCTAAATAATTTGGATCTGACATTATTTCTTGATATCCAGTCATTCCTGTATTAAAAATAACTGCTCCTTCTGTTACACGTTCACTTCCGAAAGCTTCTCCAACTAAAGTTGTTCCATCTTCTAAAATTAATTTTCTTTTACTCATGTTTATCATCCTCATATACGACTTTACCTGCTGCAATCGTCATTACTGGAATACCTGCAACTTCCCATCCATCAAATGGAGTATTTTTACTTTTAGATACAAAATCTTTTCTGTCAATAACCATTTCTTTTTCTAAATCCACTAAAGTAATATCTGCAACTTTTCCTTCTTCTAATGTTCCATATGGCATATGAAATACTTCTGCTGGTAAACGTGTAAATGCATCCACTAATTGTTGCAATGTCATTTTTCCCGTTTTTACCAAATGTGTGTATAATAAAGGAAACGCTGTTTCTAAACCAACAATTCCGAATGGTGCCTTAGCCATACCGACCGCTTTTTCATCTGCTGCGTGTGGTGCATGGTCTGTCGCAACAAAATCAATTGTGCCATCAAGTAATCCTTCTAGTAATGCATCTCTATCGGCTTTTGCACGTAAAGGTGGGTTCATTTTCCAATCAGCATTATCTTCTTTAATATCATCTTCTGTTAATAATAAGTGATGTGGACTTACTTCTGCTGTTACACGAATCCCAGCTCTTTTTGCATCACGAATGACACGAACGGATTCTTTCGTACTGACGTGACAAACATGGTAATGACAATTTGCAGTTTCTGCTAATAATACATCACGTGCAATTTGTACGGATTCACATGCATTTAAAATACCTGGTAAACCTAAACGTTTACTCACATCACCTTCATGTACTGCCCCACCATAAAGAATGGAGTTATCTTCACAATGTGCCACGATTGCTCGGTCATTTGCTGCCGCTTCTTGCATCGCTTCTAACATTTGACCTGCTGTTTGAATTCCAACTCCATCATCTGTAAATGCAAAAATGTCTGTTTTACTTAATGCTGAAATATCTGTTCGTTCTTCTCCCTTTAATCCTTTCGTAATTGCTGCATATGGTAACACACGAATGACAGCATCTTTCTTAATACGGTTAAATAAGCTCTCTACCTCTTCTACACTATCCGGTACTGGGTTCGTATTAGGCATTGAACAAACCGTCGTATATCCACCACGAGCCGCTGCTTCCGTACCTGTTTTAATCGTTTCTTTATGCTCCCCACCTGGTTCGCGTAAATGAATATGAACATCTATAAATCCTGGTGTCACTAACTTTCCTTCACAATCAACAATCCGTTCTACTTCCATATTAATTTCTGGAGCAATTTGTTTAATCGTATCTCCTTCAATTAACAGATCGCATTTTTGTAACTGGTTGTCCCCCGAAAGTACTGTTGCGTTTTTTAATATCATGTTCATGAATAATCCCCCATTTTAATAGTTGTGTTGTTAATACTGCCATTCTTACATATACTCCATTCGACATTTGTTTAAAGATCCTTGAACGATCACATTCCACTAATGTCGTATCTATTTCTACCCCACGATTTACTGGTCCAGGGTGTAATACAATTGCGTGTTCTTTCATTTTCTTTTCTCTTTCAATTGTTAGCCCGTAATGTTCATTGTAATTTACGGTAGAACTTGAAAATTGATCATGACGTTCATGTTGGATTCGTAACAACATGAGTACATCACTCATCTCAATTGCCTCATCCATCGTTACATATGGATAAGCTAAACTGTCATCCATAAAGTCTGGTGCACCTGTAAAGTATACATTGGCTCCTAATTTCGTTAACATTTGTGCATTCGAACGAGCGACACGGCTATGTTTTATATCTCCTGCTATAACGATATTTAAGCCATCAAAAGAACCAAATTCTTGATATATTGTAATTGCATCTAATAAACTTTGTGTCGGATGATCTTTTTTCCCTGCACCAGCATTGACAATCGGTACATTCATTCTATCTTTTAATTCATCTGCCCAATCATCACTTTCATGGCGAATAACGAGCACATCAGCTCCAATTGCTTCAAATGTTTTTGCTGTATCATATAACGTCTCGCCTTTTTTCATACTTGAGTTTTCTGTATTAAATTCTAATGCTTCAATACCTAATCTACGCTCTGCAACAATAAAACTCATTTTTGTTCTTGTGCTAGGCTCAAAAAATAAATTTGCACTAAATACTTGTTTCGTTAACTCGTATTCATCTTGGCGATATTTTTCTGCCATATCCAACAACGCAATAATTTCCTCTTTGGTCATATGTTCTACAGATAAAAAGTGTTTCATGAATGACATCCTCTCTGTTCATGTAAGATGTACCTAGACAATAAAAAATGCCTCTTTGCAAAAGGTCGCAAAGAGGCATACGTATGTATACATATACGTATCTCGTTTAATTGCCACCTTTTAAATCTCTCTGGATTTAATTAAAGGTACATTTATAATTGTTTTTCCAAAATACTTACTTCATCCATCTCATCTAGTTCTGTAATTCCTACAGAGATTACTTCTTCCTTTGATGTAGGGATATTTTTCCCAACATAATCTGCTCGAATCGGTAATTCACGATGTCCGCGATCAATTAAAACAGCTAATTGAATTTGAGACGGACGACTGATATCCATGACAGCATCCATCGCTGCCCTTACCGTCCTACCAGTGTATAATACATCATCAACTAAAACGATCGTTTTATCTTGAATATCTACATCAATATTTGTTGCAATTAATGTTGGAGCAGTAGATTTTTCTTGTAAGTCATCTCTATATAATGTAATATCTAGCTCCCCAATCGGTACTGTAATTTGTTCAATTTGAGCGATTTTTTCTTGTAAACGTTTTGCGATTGGAACACCTCTAGTTTTAATGCCAACTAGTACGAGGTTTTCCCCACCTTTATTATGTTCTAAAATCTCATGTGCAATTCTCGTTAATGCACGGTTAATTGCTGATTGATCTAGAACGACCGTTTTCTTCTTCACTTCTAAATCCCCCTAAACATTATATAAAAAAACCTTTTACCTATATGTGAGGTAAAAGGTTTTGGACATACGTATCCCTAAACATTCCGTATATTCCTTTTTAGCCTCACAGGACTATTTTTAAAGGATTTCTTATTTAAGTTGTCTTTATTATTTCAAAATCCATCATAAAAGTCAAGTAATGTTTTGTAACTTTTCAATGACGCTTTTAAAATATGACGGTTGTTCGACTTCTACTGTTATTTGTTCCTTTAATACAGGATGAACAAAACTTACTTTCTTCGCAAATAATGCTTGTCCTTTAATATAAGGCGATTTCTTTTTCGTATACACTTCATCTCCGATAATCGGATGATTCATATATTTCATATGTACCCTTATTTGGTGTGTTCGACCTGTAATAAGTTCACATTCTACATGCGTATATTGCTGAAATCTTTCTAATACACGAAATTTTGTTTCTGATTCCTTTCCTCCTTCTACAACTGCCATTTCTAACCGATTTTTTGGATTTCTTCCAATCGGTGCTCGAACGACACCTTGATCATGTGGCACCACCCCATAAACAATTGCTTCATAAATACGAGTAACTGTACGAGCTTGAAATTGTTCTTTTAAATGGGCATGTACATCGTTGTTTTTTGCAATAATAATTACACCGCTTGTATCTTGGTCTAAACGATGTACAATCCCTTCACGTTCTTCCCCACCAACATCTGATAATGTTTTACAATGATATTTTACTGCATTAACTAATGTACCAGTACGAACATGATGTGTCGGATGTACGAGCATTCCTCGTGGTTTATTCACGACGAGTAATGCATTATCTTCATATACAATATCAAGTGGGATATTTTCTGCTTCAATAGGTTTTTCCTCTACTGCTTCTTCTTGAATATGTAATGTAATAGTATCTGCTTCTTTACATTTATAATTCGGTTTAGCTACTTGTCCATTTACTAGAATGGAACCATTTTTAATATATGTTTGAATTTGTTGTCTAGAATAATCTGTTTTCATTACGAGTAATTTATCCATTCGCTGATTCACTTCTTCGGGTTCAACAATAATTTGCTTTGTCATACTCTTTTTCCTTTCCTTTTTTCATCCATAAATGTTGCAATGAAAAATAATATAACACCGACTGTTAAACAACTATCCGCTACATTAAATATTGGAAAATCATAAGAAAATATCATCACGTCTAAAAAGTCTACTACCTCTTTTCTAAATAATCGGTCGATGAAGTTACCGATAGCTCCTCCTAAAATAACACTTAATGAAATTGCTAATAAGACACTTTCTTTTGCATATTTTTGCATATAGTATATGATACCAACAACTACGACAATTGTAATAATATAGAAGAAAATCATTTGTCCTTGCAATATACCCCATGCTGCACCTTCATTACGATGAGATGTTATATAAAATAGTTGATCAATCACTGGGATACTTTCATGTAAATCCATTTTTTGTACGATTAGCCATTTCGTCCACTGGTCTATCATGATCATAAATAATGCTATGATATAATAACGGGTCATTTTTTTATCCTCCTGCTATGTAAACATATACAATCGTTTTTATCCATATTAAAGTATAACACGGTTCGTTAAAAATAGTATGTCATTCACCTAGTGAAATATCAATTTTTTAAAATTTTCATACTGTAAAGGCATTGTAAGCTATTTTAATCGGAGTGCTGTCGTACAATTTAGTACTCCTATTCGATCGGGATTGTACACGAAATTAATGGAAACTATTTTCCTTTTGTGGTTTTTCGTATTTCTTTTTACAATCTGTTTTCCAAACAAATGATAGATTTTTACATTGCTCAAGTCACATAGTCAAAAGAAGCTATCATTTCACTGTCGAAACATTCAATTTTGTATGAATGGCTCTAACATATAATATAGAGTGACTTTATATTGGAGCACCAATACTATTTAGCAAAAATAATATAAAAATAGCAGGTAACATTTTTCAGTCACCTGCTATGTCCATATTGTTTTATTACTGCACTAAATGGCTATAATTTTCTTCCACCACTTCTGCACAACGGTCACATAAAGTAGGGTGTTTTTCATTTTTTCCTACAGTATGAGCATGCATCCAGCATCTGTCACATTTTTCACCTTCATGTTTTTCAACACATACGTAGACATACTGATATTCTTTCGCATTTTCATGCTTTTCACCAATTACCGCTTCTGATACGATTAATAATTGATGGATATGAGGGATAGATTCTAAAATAGCCTTCGTTTCCTCATCTTTTGCAGCAATAGTAATTTTTGCTTCTAATGGCTTACCAATCACTTTCTCATTACGCGCTTCTTCCAATGCTTTTAACACATCTGTACGAATTTTCATGAATTGATCCCATTTCGCAACGTCTTCTTCTTTGAACCCTACTACTTCACGTGCTTCTGGCATATCTGTTAATTGAACATATTTTGCCTCGACACCATTGATATGCTCCCATATTTCTTCTGTCGTATGTGGAATAATTGGTGTCAGTAACTGCACGATAGAAACTAATGTTTCATAATAAACAGTTTGGATACTACGACGACGTGGGTGGTCTGCCGCTTCGATATATAAAATATCTTTTGCAAAATCTAAATAAAACGCACTTAAGTCAATCGTAATATAATTATGGATCGCCTGTGATACATTTTGAAAATCATATTTATCGTAACTTTCTTTTACGTTTCTCACTAATTGTTGTAAACGATATAACATGTAACGATCTACTTCCTCTAGATCTTTCTCAGCAACTGTATGTTGTTGTGGATCAAAGTCTGCTAAATTCGCCAACATGAAACGGAATGTATTTCTAATTTTACGATAGTTTTCAGATACTTGTTTTAAAATATCTTGAGAAATACGGACATCTGCTTGATAGTCAACCGATGATACCCATAATCGTAAAATATCTGCTCCTAGTTGTTTTTGAACATTTCCAGGTAAAATTACATTTCCTAATGATTTACTCATTTTACGGCCATCACCATCTAAAACGAAACCATGGCTTATAACATTTTTATAAGGAGCTTTACCTGTAATTGCTACTGCAGTTGATAAAGAAGAGTTAAACCAACCACGATATTGGTCACTACCTTCTAAATAAATATCTGCCGGTCGAACATGGTCTTCACGATGTAATAATACTGCTTCATGAGATGAACCTGAATCAAACCAAACGTCCATAATGTCTGATTCTTTCGTAAACACGCCATTCGGACTATGTTCAGATGTGAATCCTTCAGGTAATAAATCTTTTGCATCCCATTCAAACCAAATATTTGAACCATGTTCAGCAAATAATTTCGATACATTTGTAATCGTTTCGTCTGTAATAATCGGTTCTCCATCTTCTCCGTAAAATACTGGAATTGGAACTCCCCATGTACGTTGACGTGAAATACACCAATCTTCACGATCACGAACCATATTATAAAGACGCGTTTCTCCCCAATGTGGCAACCATTCTACTTCTTTAATTTCATCTAAAATATTATGACGGAAATCTTTAATCGATGCAAACCATTGTGAAGTAGCACGGAAAATTGTCGGCTTTTTCGTACGCCAATCATGTGGGTATGAGTGGGTAATGAATTTCATTAATAAAAGTGCGCCAACTTCTTCTAATTTTTCAGTAACAACTTTGTTTCCATCATCATAAAATAACCCTTCAAAACCAGGTGCTTCATCCGTAAAATATCCTAATTCATCCACAGGACATAATGCATCAATACCGTATTCCTTTGCTACGTAGAAGTCATCTTCCCCATGTCCAGGAGCCGTATGAACACAACCAGTTCCTGCTTCTGTCGTTACGTGAGTTCCTAACATAACAAGTACGTCACGATCATAGAATGGATGTTGCGCAACAATACGATCTGCTTGACGTCCCATAAATGTTTTTTCCACTTTAACATTTTCCCATTTTAACTCTTCTTCAAGTGGATCTAATAAATCATGGGCAACAACATATTTTTCTCCATCCGCTTCGACGACAACATACTCTAGATGAGGGTGTAAGCTAATTCCTAAACTCGCTGGAATTGTCCAAGGAGTCGTCGTCCAAATGATAATTTTCGTACCTTCTTCTAACACACCTTTACCATCTTTTACATCATAGCTAACGTAAATAGAAGGAGAACGTTTATCTTGATATTCAATCTCTGCTTCTGCTAACGCTGATTCAGAGGATGGCGACCAATATACAGGTTTTAATCCTTTGTAAATATATCCTTTTTTCGCCATTTCACCGAACACTTTAATTTGTGCTGCTTCATAATCTTTCGTTAACGTAATATACGGATTATCCCAATCCCCACGGACTCCTAGTTGTTTAAACTGGTTACGTTGATTGTTAATTTGTTCCATCGCATAATCTGCACACATTTGACGAAATTCAGCAATCGACATTTTTTTACGGTCGATTTTCTTTTGTTTCGTTAATGCAGTCTCAATTGGTAATCCATGTGTATCCCAACCAGGAATGTATGGAGCATGAAATCCATTCATCGATTTATAACGAGTAATAAAGTCTTTTAATACTTTATTTAACGCGTGTCCAATATGAAGATCCCCATTCGCATATGGTGGTCCATCATGTAAAACGAATAATGGTCTACCTTTCGTTCTTTCTAATGATTGTTCATATACATTATTTTCTTCCCATCCTTCACGACGGATTGGTTCTTTGTTTGGTAAATTTCCACGCATCGGAAATTTTGTTTTCGGCATTAATAATGTTTCTTTATATTCCATTTGTATATAAATCCTCCTATATAAACAAATTATTTACTTATAAAAAACAAAAAAACCTCAAATCCCTAAAGGGACGAGGAATCTCGCGGTACCACCCTTATAAATGTGTCCTTTTCTCACACATTCACTTGAACAATTCATAACGTGAATTACCCGGCCTATCCTACTATTATTTCAAACGGCTACTCAAGAATGATGTTATAAAAGAAACTGTATTAGGCTTCCACCATCCCTAACTCGCTTTGAGCAGTTTTATCTTCTATACTTTTTCTATCAATGTATTTATTATTTTGTTCAATTGACATCATTATAGCATATTTTTAAAATTTTTATACAATAAAAACTATTTCTAAAATGAATTACTTTACAGAAATCTCAGTATCTTCTTCAGCAAGCTTTAGAAACTCTTCCCAATCATCATTGTTAACCATTTCTAACTGTGCTTCAATTAGCATTTTCAAACGAGTACGGAACACTTTTGCATGTTTTTTTAATTCATTTGTTTCCATCGCAATTTGACGTGACTCACTTAATGCCTCGTTCAAAATACGATCTGCATTTTTTTCTGCCTCTTTAATAATTAATTTACTTTCTTTTCTTGCGTTATCTTTTAATTCTTCTGCAGTTTCTTGCGCAATAACGATTGATTGGTTTAATGTTTCTTCAATACTCTTGAAATGAGCAACTTTATCTTCTAACTCAGCTACTCTTTCTTGTAATTCATTTTTTTCACGTATCGTCATTTCATAATCTTTTATTATTTGATCTAAAAATTCATTTACATCATCTTCATTAAATCCCATGAAACCTTTGGAAAATTCTTTGTTATGAATATCTAACGGCGTTAACACCAATCATACACCTCCTGAAATTTCAACAAACATCTTATTTGTCTATTATAATCTATTTTTCAATATAATAAAGCATTTTTCTTACATTTTTAATTTTGCTGTCGTTATCCGGACCTTTTCTTTCCTTGTTACACCATCGATGGAAATAATTTTGCCTCGACCATGACCACGAACAGATAGTAAATCATCTACCTCTACTAAAAATGCCGGATCATTCACTACAGTGAAGTTTACTTTCACCCGTTCTCCTTGAATGAGTAAAGAGGCGTCTTTTCGTGACATATTGTACATTTCTTTTATTAAAACATCTAATCTAAGAGAAGATACGGTAGACGTCTGTTCCATCCATTCATCATCACTTGGAAATATGGTATTCCTAGGTACTTCCTTTAATTGTACCGAAGCGTTTTTTATTTTATCGATATTTAGCATAATAAAGGATGCTAGTTCTTCCGTCGTGACAATTTGAAACGAATCATCACGAACAAAAATATCTCCGATTTTCTTTCGGTCTAATCCTTCCGAAATAAATGTTCCTAATATATCACGATGTTGAATCGTAACAAATTTCTTTGGAAAACTCGCTTCTAGTAAAACGAGTTTAAAATTATCTTCCTCAATTGATTCATAAAATGGTGCGATAATTGCTCGTTGCCGCTCCGTATGATCCGCTCCACCAAAAAATGCGTATTGAACATCCTCATTAGAGGAGCCAATTAAATTTGCGATTATTTTTCGCTCCCGTGGATCTAGGAAATCTGTTATATACGAAGTATACGTACGTTCTACTTGTTCTTTCCAAGATAATACTTGGTCCACAAATTGGTGTTCATGTTTTCGGAAATGCTGGTAAATCGACATTAGATTATCCTAACATACGGAAAATCTCAATAACACCAATTTTGGCAAGTTGTAATGTAAAAAGTGCTGCAATTGGGGAAATATCGATCATCCCTAATGGTGGAATAAATTTTCTAAACTGTTCTAAGTATGGTTCACAAACTCTCCCTACAAACTCACCAAATGCCGTATCTCTTGCCCCTGGAAACCAAGACATTAAAATGTAAATAATGAGAACATACGTATAGAGTGTAATTCCTAAATTAATATAATACGCTAATTGCATCATAGATTATTACCATTCCTTTTCAAATTCGTCTTCCATATATTCTAAATTTGTGATAACACCTGTTACCTCAACATTATCAGGTGTACATAAAAATGTTGCGACACCTAGCTTTTGAATATCTCCTTTTATAGCATATACAGTTCCACTTAAAAAGTCGACAATTCGCTTCGCCTGTCTTTGGTCTACTCGTTGTAAATTAATAACGACAGAGCGTTTATTTAATAAATGATCGGCAATTTCTTGTACTTCGTTATATGTTTTCGGTTCACATAACATTACTTTTGAATTCGCTTGATGAATAGCTGATAAATTAACAACATTACTATCTGTCGTCCTTTGTTTTGGTGTTGCCATTTTTTGTTCTTGCTTTACCGGCGTTGTTTCTTCTTCATATTCTTCAATATACTCGTATTCATCCTCTGTATTAAAGAAATTTTTTAATTTTTCTTTAAAACTCATTTTTACCACCTCGCTTTATGAACCGACTAAACTCGTTCCTAATCGAATATGTGTTGCACCCTCTTCAATTGCAATTTGAAAATCATTACTCATTCCCATCGACAATTGTGTACATGGAGCATTAATATATTTCTTTTCACTCACTTCATCACGTAACTGACGTAAACGACGGAATAATTGTCTAATTTCTTCCTTATCTTGAATATGTGGCGCCATCGTCATTAAACCAACAACATGTACTTTTTCAAATTGCTGTAATGATTCTATAAATGGAATAACCTCTTCAGGTTCTAAACCGTGTTTAGATTCCTCCCCACTCACATTTACCTGTACGAAACAATCAATTGGATTATTGGAACGACTATTAATTTGTTTCGCAACAGATAATCGATCTAGTGAATGAATTGCTGTTACTTTATCGACAATATCTTTTACTTTTCTCGACTGCAATGTACCGATAAAATGCCAATTTGCTCGTTCACCAATAGCGTCATATTTATGCAACATTTCTTCAGCACGATTTTCGCCAACATCTTTATAGCCTGTTGCAAGTAATTGTTCTGTTCGTTCTATTGTAACATATTTTGTTACTCCAATTACGGTAATTTCATTACGATTCCGCTGTACTTTCTCACATGCACGTACAATTTCCTCTTCTATTTGTTTCACATTGTTTGCAACATCCATTGATTCATACTCTCCTATTTAATAGTGATATTGCTTTTATTTTATCATATTTTAAAAATAGTTCATTCAATCACTATTTTCTTTCTCCTTTTTTTCTTCTTTTACTAAAATGATATCCGCACCGATCGTTACAATTTGATCCCACATAACTTTTCTTTCTTCTTGTTTTTGAAAAAATGCACCTCTTAATTGACGATCAGAAATAATAAATGATTGAATGGCACCACTATTTTCCGCTATTTCAATATCTTGAATATATCCTAATCGTTTTCCACTTTCCAAAACGACAACTTCTTTCATCTGAATTTCTGATAATAACAAAGTAATCCCTCCTAGAATATAAAAAAAGACAAAAACTTTTATATAAAAAGTTCTTGTCTTATTTGTATGATTGAAAACAGCTTTGTATGTGATGGACAATATTAAAACATATCACTTCGAATTTGCTTAATTGCTGTTTTTTCAAGTCGTGATATTTGTGCTTGGGAAATTCCGATCTCTTCCGCCACTTCCATTTGTGTTTTTCCGCGGAAAAACCGTTCTTCAATAATCATCTTTTCTCGATCTGTTAATCGATGCATCCCTTCTTTAATTGAAAGATGATCATCCCATTCTTCATCGTTAATTTTATCATCACTAATTTGATCCATCATCAATATAGGATCTCCACCTTCATTATAAATTGGCTCAAATAATGATACGGGTTCTTGTACAGCATCGATTGCAAATACAACATCTTCATATGGTACGCCCATTTCTTTCGCTATTTCATATGGACTTGGTTCTTTTTCATGTTTATTCATCAGTTGTTCTCTTATTTGTAGAGCTTTATATGCAGTATCACGTAACGATCTTGATACACGGATAGCATAATTATCACGTAAATATCGTTTAATTTCTCCGATGATCATCGGTACAGCATACGTTGAAAAACGAACATTATGTTTTAAATCAAAATTGTCAATCGATTTCATTAACCCAATACAACCTACTTGAAATAAATCGTCCGCATTTTCACCACGATATGTAAAACGTTTAATAATACTTAAAACGAGTCGTAAATTGCCATTTACTAATGTTTCACGTGCTTCTAGTACGTCTTCACCTCGTTCAATTTGCTGAAATAATTTTTTCATTTCCTCGTTTTTTAATACTGGGAGTTTGGATGTATCGACACCACAAATTTCTACTTTATGCTTCATCATACTTTCTACCCCTCTCGACAATCATACTCAACGTAAGTGTTTCCTGAACGAGAGGGGAATATGCAATTTTTTTACAATGACGGCATACCAGTTTATACCATTTTTTCGATTTCTTTTTGTAATCGTCTTATTATTTTCTTCTCTAATCGTGATATATAGGACTGGGAAATTCCTAACATATCTGCCACATCTTTTTGGGTTTTTTCTTCTTTTCCAATTAAACCAAAACGTAATTCCATAATTTGTTTTTCACGATCATTCAATGTTTTTAGTGCATTTTTTAATAATTGTTTATCCACTTTTAACTCTAAATCTTTTGTAATAATATCTTCCTCCGTCCCTAAAATATCGGACAACAATAATTCATTTCCATCCCAATCTGTATTTAATGGCTCATCGAAAGATACTTCTGTTTTAATTCGGTTATTTTTTCGTAAAAACATTAATATTTCATTTTCAATACATCTGGAAGCATAAGTCGCTAGTTTAATTTTTTTCGTTGGATCAAATGTATTTACTGCTTTAATCAAACCGATCGAACCAATACTTATTAAATCTTCCATATGCACATTCGTATTTTCAAATTTTCGGGCAATATAAACGACCAATCGTAAATTATGTTCAATTAATGTTGCTCTAGCAACTTGATCATCTTCTTGTAAGCGTTCCAGTAATCGTTTTTCTTCCATTTTTTCTAATGGAGAAGGTAATACCGTTTTACTACCAATATAATAAATTTCGTCTTTTTTTAATCGGAAAAGACGTAACAACCGATTCATCCAAACTCGCAATTTAAATTTCCACATTAAATATTTTCCCCCTCTACAATTTAGGCTGCTTGTACTACGTGAATATGCAATAAATCTGGATGTAGTAAACATTGATATCCATGTTCATTTGATAATGTACCAAACTGAACCCCAATTAATACGTGATCTGTCTCATATTTTTCACTCTTATTATAAATAGTTATATTTTTCGGCTGTATCGTGTACAACATATCTTGTACACCTTGTACACCTTGGAATGGAACAATTTGTACGCTTTTTCGAATATCATTCGGTAATAGTGTTAAATCATGAACCATACATGCATGTTTAAATAAATCCCATTCTTCCGGGTTAAAATAAGATTGTAAAAATGCCTCTTCCACAATAATGACTGGTTTATTTGTTAATGGATCTAATAATTGATTACCACTATCTAAAAAACCTCTAGTTGTATTTGTACTTCCTATCATTTGAATCGCAATATCATACATAAATGTTTGAAAAAAAGTTGTCCGAATATGTGCATGCATTTGCCAACGAACGAATAAAATAAAAATAATAAGTCCAATTGTTAAAACGGTGACACTTGTTGTCGATCCTGAAATATTTTGAACGAATAAAAAGTATGTTTGGAGTTTCCCAGACTGTGGAATGAACTGATGAATTGCTAAAATCATTCCACCTAAAATGAAGGTTAAAAAGTAAAATAAGCCAACATGTTTCCATAAATATATTTTACCAAACATTATATAATTGATTACGAAGGCAATTACGATATTAAGAAGTAATGAGGAAATAGATGAAACTATGAAAAAATCAAACATGAAATAACATGTTGCAATCACTGTTGCTAATAACCACTTTTTAATCAATATTTTTTGTTTGGCTAATTTTCCTGTGACATAAAGTAACACACCATTAAAACAAAGGTTCAACAGTAACAGTACATCGATATAAATAACCTCCATAACATCCCCCTTTTTGTAATGATGTTGTAGCATGTATTATAAAACAAGAATGATTCAGAAATTGTCATAATTTCACATATGTTCAAGTCATTTTCACGACAAAATATACGATTTTTTCATCTGAAAATAAAGGAAGATTAAGTGCATACATTTTAAAATTTAGTGAGAGAAAGAATAAAATAATATGTGGGTTCTAGCATTTTATAACACTATAATACGTTTTTTTAGAGGAATGGATTCGCTTTTTCTCTTTTGATTCATTTAAAACAAAATGTATTAATGGAATGTATGATCAAAAATAATTCTACATAAAAAAACACTTTTCAAAGTAATATACTTTGAAAAGTGTTTGCGAACAACTTAACGTTTATTTCTATTTCTTAAGAACGTCGGAATATCTAATGTGTCTTCATCATGTTGGAACGAATCTTCTACCTGTTTTTCTTGTGGACGTTGTTGTTTTTCCATTTCTTGAGTTGGTTGAGCTGGCTGTTTTTGTTGTGGAACCTGTCTTTGTCCACCTTGCTTTGGCTCAAGCTTCGACTCATCAAAACCGGTAGCAATGACTGTTACAACAACTTCTTCTTTTAAATTTTCATTGATAACATTACCAAAGATAACATTTACTTCTTCATCAGCAGCATATGTTACTAAATCCGCAGCCTCTTGAACTTCAAATAAACTTAATGATGGTCCACCAGAAATATTCATTAAAATTCCTTGCGCACCGTCAATAGAAGTCTCTAATAAAGGAGAAGAAATAGCTTTCTTCGCCGCCTCTACAGCACGGTTTTCACCTGTTGCAACACCAATTCCCATCAATGCTGACCCTTTATCAAACATAATCGTTTTCACATCCGCAAAGTCAACGTTAATTAATCCTGGTTTTGCAATTAAATCTGAAATACCTTGTACACCTTGACGTAGGACGTTATCTGCTTCTCTAAACGCTTCTAACATTGGCGTATTTTTATCAACAATTTCTAATAAGCGATCATTTGGAATAACGATTAAAGTATCTACGCTATTTTTTAATGATTCAATTCCTGTATTCGCTTGTTTTCTACGACGAATACCTTCAAACGAGAATGGACGAGTTACAACCCCTACTGTTAATGCCCCTAAATCTTTTGCGATTTGTGCAATAACGGGCGCTGCACCTGTTCCTGTTCCTCCACCTTTACCTGCAGTTACGAAAACCATATCTGCACCTTGTAAAACTTCTTCGATTTGTTCACGGCTTTCTTCAGCAGCTTTCTTTCCAATTTCTGGATTCGCTCCTGCTCCTAATCCTCTAGTTAATTTATCGCCAATTTGTAATTTAATTTCAGCTTTAGATAAATTTAACGCTTGTGCATCAGTGTTTACAGCGATAAATTCTACACCTTCTACTCCATGATCAATCATTCGGTTAACAGCGTTGTTTCCACCGCCCCCGACTCCGATTACTTTAATTGTCGCTAGTTGGTCCATATTCGTATCAAATTCTAACATGTTTCGTCCTCCTATTGTGAATTCACCAGTATTAAATACACTATTTACAGTTTCACTTATTATTCAAAGAATGATTTAAAGAAATTAGCCACTTTTGATTCTTTCGGTTCATCACTTTTTGGTTCACTCTTCTGTTGTACTTTTCGTTTTGGCTTTGGAGCCGATTGTTGTGCCGGTGCATCTACCGTTAAACCAGATGATAAGTTTTTCCCTTGAATTTTCGCATTATAATATGAAAATTGTAATGTTCCAACTCCAACGGTAAATTGCGGTTCACGAACACCGATATAATTAGGAATTGCAATACGAGCATTTGCATTAAATACTTCCTGTGCAAGCTCTAATGCTCCCTGCATCTTCATCGTTCCTCCAGTTAATACATACCCACCTCGGATATCATAAAAACCTAATCTTCTAATTTCTTGGTTCACTAATTCAAAAATTTCTTCTAATCTTGCTTCTATCATATCAGAAATGAACAATTGATTATATGTTTCTTTTTGATCACTTCCGATAATTGTCGCTTGAAAAGTTTCTTCCTCTGAAGCTGTTGCATAATATGCATGTCCATATGTCAACTTAATTTCTTCCGCTTCTTCTGTCGTTGTACGTAGTCCAATCGAGATATCTTTCGTAATATTGTTTCCTCCTAGAGGAATGATAGAAGTAGCTTTTAAATGATCATTTTCAAAAATAGAAACAGTTGTACAGCCACCACCAATATCAATTAAAGCGACACCTAGATTTTTCTCGTCACTTGAAAGTGCAACAGAACCGGCAGCAATTGGCTGTAAACATATATCAGCAATATGTAATCCAGCACGCTCTACACAGCGTAAAACATTATGTAAAACTGTTTTAGAACAAGTAATAATTGTCCCTTCCATTTCTAAGCGGACACCAATCATCCCTCTAGGATCACTTATTTCATCTAATCCATCTACAATAAACTGCTTCGGAATAATGTCGATGATTTCTCGTTCAGGTGGTAAAGACATTACTTGAGCACCATCTAATACTCTTTCTACATCTTCATTTGTAATTTCACGGTCTTCACTTTGAACAGCTACGACACCATGACACGGATGTAGTTGTACATGGTTTCCATTGACAGAAACAATCACCTGTTCAATTTTCATGTCTACCATATGTTCTGCTTGGCCAATCGCATTTTTGATTGATTGTACAGTTTTATCAATATCGACGATTGCACCTTTTCGCATACCTTCTGATTTAGCTGTACCTACTCCGATAATATTAATGGAGCCATTTAATACTTCTCCAATAATGACTTTTA
Organism: Pseudogracilibacillus sp. SO10305; assembly: GCF_037072005.1. NCBI lineage: Bacteria > Bacillati > Bacillota > Bacilli > Caryophanales > Bacillaceae > Pseudogracilibacillus > Pseudogracilibacillus sp. SO10305. Next base: position 284,213 of record NZ_JAXHDE010000001.1, read on the forward strand.
TTTCTGATGTTCCAATATCTAAACTTACTAAAATTTCTCCATTACTCATTTACAAGGCACCTCCAAAGTCAACCAATTATTTCTTCTTTATTTTTTCGAAATATATTCCAACACCCATATGCACGATCCCTTTTTCTTTCGGATCTAATTGTGCAATTATCGACGGATAATTTTTCATTTTATCGGAGAAATCACGTAATGTGGCATCTACAATAAATCCGTCATTCATATATAACAAAATTTTATTTTTATTGTTTTTCGTCGGTTCCCAAGAAACTTCGGAAATTAACCGTAAAACATGCTCAGGTAACTCATTTAATTGTGTTGCAATCATTTCCATGTATGCTTGTTCATCAAAATTTAAAATAAAAGGACGATCACCTCTATATGACATCGGATAATCCTTTAATACAGAACCATCCACTAAAACAGGATAATATTTCCCTTTTTCTTCTGTATACCCTATAATATTAAATTCTGTCACAGTTATTTTAACTGTTTGTGGTAAACTACGCTTTATTGTCATTGAGTCAATCAATGGATGTCCTTCAATATCTTTTTTTGCTATACGCTTTTGTAACATCCAAATGTTCGTCTCATCATCGATACCACTTAGTTCTTTTATTTCCTCAATGGGGACGACATCATTTCCAGTAACAGTGATTTCCTTTACATTACTATAAGGTGACTGTAAATAAACGACACAAGCGATTAAAATGAAAAAGATAGTTAAATAAAAAATTAAACGACGATTCGCTTTTTTCTTTCGTTCTTCTTTTAACTTTGGTATTCTATCTTCTATGGAAATTACCTTTTTCTCTTCCGTTTTATCTTCCATTTCATTCATTTATTTACTTCCTTTACCTTAAATTCATCCATACATACAAATATTTACCTATAATATAAAATTATAACATATTTTAGCGATAAACATATACTACATTCATTAAATATGCATTAAATAAGTATTAAATTAGTATGAAATATTATAACTTATATTTAACACAATTCCAATAGAGATTAATGTCATCATTAAGGAAGAACCTCCATAACTTAAAAAAGGCAATGTAATACCTGTCACTGGAAGTAAACCAATAACGACACAAATATTGATCATAACTTGAGTGGCGACCATTGCCATAATCCCGAAAACTACGTAACGTGCAAAGTCATCACGCGTTTTTAAAGCAACTATCATTCCTTCACGAAATAATAAGAAAAATAGTACAATGACAACCGTCGCACCAATCAAACCGAATTCTTCAGCGATAATCGCAAAAATAAAATCAGTTTGCGGTTCCGGTAAATAAAAATATTTTTGAACACTCTTTAAATATCCTACACCAACTAGTTGTCCAGGTCCAATCGCATATAAAGATTGAATAATTTGGAAACCATCACCGAGCGGATCTTCCCATGGATTTAGAAATGACGTAATCCTTTTGAGTCTATACGGCGCAGAAATAATCAATCCAATTAATCCTACCATACCAAAAATGGAGAAAATTACATAATAAGTGAGTCTTAATCCTGTAATAAACATCACACATAATGATGTCAATACAATAACTAGCCCAGTACCAAAGTCTGGTTGTAACATAATTATCATAAAAATAAGGAGAACAATGATTAGTGGTTGTAAAAAATGTTTGAAAGAAAGATGGCGTTGTTTTTTTCGAATGGCATAATAATGGGCGAGCAATATAATTAATGCTAGTTTAATAAACTCGGCTGGTTGAATACTAAATATCCCGACACCAATCCAACTTCTTGCCCCACCACGTACCATTCCAATACCTGGCACGAGGACAATAAATAGAAGAATAAATGAAACGATAAAAAGAACATATACATGCTGACGCCAATATTGATAATGTATTTTCGATACAAACAATAACCCAATGAATCCGAGCATTAAAAAAAATATTTGCCGTTTAACAAAATAAAAAGGATCTCCATACATATAATTCGCCCATACATATGAAGCGCTATAAACCATGAATATCCCAATTGTAACTAATAACAAAGTTAAACATAAAATATGCATATAATGTGAATATTGTCTTTGAAAAAGCGGAAAATGACGCATAAAAAAATCCTCCTTCTAAACAATTAGATAGGAGGATGCAATGGGAAATATGATTCATCCTCCTATGCTAATGTATGCACAGCTTGGACGAACATATTCCCTCTTTCTTCAAACGTTTTATATTGATCCCAACTTGCACAAGCTGGTGATAATAAAATAACATCTTTTTCGTTTGACATCGAAAATGCTACAGGTACAGCTTCTTTTACATTTTCAACAATTGCAATGTGTTCAATATTTGCTTTTTCGGCCATTTCTTTTAATTTTAATTTTGTTTCTCCGAATAAAACGACCCCTTTTACATTTGCTAAAAAAGGAATTAGATCATCATAATCATCCCCACGATCTAATCCACCTGCTAATAAAATAGTCGGTCGTTGAAAAGATTGTAATGCCATTTCCGTAGCCAGTTTATTCGTTGCCTTTGAATCATTGTAAAATAGCCTGTCTTGTATTTTTCCAACGAATTGTAAACGATGTTCTACTCCAGAAAATGTCGTCAATGTTTGTATAATACCTTCATTCGTTGCACCACTTAATTTACTAGCTACAATTGCAGCTAAAATATTAGAGATATTATGGGATCCAACTAATACAATTTCTTCTATATCAATAATTTTTTCCTGTTTAAAATATAACGCTTCGTCTTTCACATATGCGCCATTTTCAACTACTTTATTCACTGAAAAAGGAATACATATTGCTTTCATATTGTTTATATATGATACAACACGTGCATCATCTGCATTATATATAAAATAATCATTTTCCGTCTGGTTTTTTACCATATTAAACTTCGCACGTTCATAAGATAACACATCACCATGATAATCTAGATGGGCTTCAAACAAGTTTAACATTACAGCAATATGCGGTTTAAACGTATCAATACCCATTAATTGAAACGATGATAGTTCTAATAATAATGGTTCTTCTTCATCTAATGTTTCAGCCATTTCTGACGCAACGAATCCTATATTACCTGCTAACTTTACCTTTTTATTGCTCGCTGTTAACATCGCATCAATTAAAGTTGTTGTAGTCGTTTTTCCGTTTGAGCCTGTTACACCAATAATCGGATTCGGTGCAGCTAAGCGACCTGCTAGTTCTACTTCTGTAATAATAGGTATATCACGTTTGATTGCTTCTTTTATTAAAACATTTTCGTATGGAATACCCGGATTTTTTACGATTAAATCAATATTCTCTAAAACAGATAATGGATGGGAACCGACGATTACCTCAGCACCCTTCGCTCGTAACTCTACAACGACTGGATCTGTTTCTTCAGTTTTAAAATCATTTACAATCGTATGGATGCCATTTTTTAACAATAGATTCGCGGTTGCTGTACCGCTTTTGGCTAATCCTAAGACGAGTACTTTTTCATATGGAAATGGGGTTAATGTGCGACTCATAAAACCACCTCAATAAATATTGCAATACTTGCAAATACAATCCCTACTGCCCAGAATGTCGTTACAACTCTCCATTCAGACCAGCCAATCAACTCAAAATGGTGATGGATCGGACTCATTTTAAATATTCTTTTTCCAGTCGTTTTAAACGAAATAACTTGTAGAATAACGGATAATGTTTCAATAACGAATACACCACCGATAATGACTAAAATAATTTCTAACTTTGCCAGAATTGCAATCCCTGCAATAGCCCCACCTAATGCAAGTGATCCTGTATCTCCCATAAAAACTTTTGCTGGGTGTGCGTTAAAAACTAAGAAACCTAACAATGCCCCAACGATTGTTAAAGCGAAAATAGTAATGAATTGTGTTTCTTCACCATGATAAGTTGTAATAATTGCAAAAGCTCCAAAAGCGACGGAAGCCGTTCCAGCTAAAAGCCCATCAAGTCCATCCGTTAAGTTTACTGCATTTGATGAACCTACTAACATAAATACAATTAAAATAGCATAGAAGAATCCTAATTCCCATTCAAAATCCGTTCCCGGAATTGCAATTGTCGTCGGATAGTCATTCATTTTTAATGTAATGTAAAAAACGACTGCAATAACTATTTGACCTAATAATTTTTGTTTAGATGTAAGACCTTGGTTATTTTTACGAACAACGATAATAAAATCATCTAAGAAACCAATAAGTCCATATCCAATAATAACAAATAATAATAACCAAAATTGGTAGTTTACTGTCTGCTCTGCAAATAAAAATGATACGAGTAAAAAGGTAATGACAACACTCGCAATAATCATTAGACCACCCATTGTTGGTGTTCCTGATTTTTTCATATGCGACTGTGGTCCTTCCTCTCGAATGCTTTGGCCAAATTTTAACCTTCTTAAAAATGGTATAAAAATCGGGCTTAATAGGACGGTAATTAGAAAGCTTATTGCTATCGCCATTACCACTACATAAATACTCATACTTCCTTTTCCTCCTTATATAAAACCGTCCAACATTCTACTTTAATGCCTCAACGATTTGTTCAAACGCCATCCCACGCGATGCCTTAAATAAAATTGTCGTATCGCTCGATGTATATGTTTCTAATTTTTGTATTATCGCATCTTTTGTCTTGAAGTAATCGACATGTTTTACACTGCCTTTTTGTTGTAGCACATCATATAAATATCGCATACTTTCACCAAATAATAAAGTATGATCAATTTGCTCATCAATTACTTCTGCAATCGATCGATGTAAGTCCTCTGTATAAGGTCCTAACTCTAAAATATCACCTAACACAATGATTTTCCTTTTGTTATCTTTCAATTGTTTCATTACTTCAATTGCTGCTTTCATCGATGTCGGTGAAGCATTGTATGCATCATTGATTAACGTAACACCGTTTTTTCCAACTAACCGCTCAAATCGCATATTACTATATTGTAATGCACTAAATCCCGCTTGAATCTGTTCATCGCTCATATGTAGATGTTTCGCTAGTGCAAAAACAAAGCTAGCATTTTGTGCATGGTGTTTTCCTACTAAAGGAATCGTAAAAGGAACATCGTTTACGAAAAACTTCGTTTCTTCTTCCGTAATATCGACATTTGTCACTATATACTCGTTTGTTTGTGTAAATCCACATGATAGAACATGTTCCTGTTCATGCTCTTTTTCCATGAGCACTTCATCACCGTCTATAATGAGCAAGCCGCCTTCTTTCAAACCTGCTTTTATTTCTAATTTAGCCTTTGCAATACCTTCTCTTGAACCGAGATGTTCAATATGAGATTCACCAATATTAGTAATAATTGCATAATCTGGCAAGCTAATATTAGACAATGTTTCTATCTCCTTGAAATCACTCATCCCCATTTCAAGAATTAACATCTCTGTCCCTTGCTCCATTTGTAAAATTGTCAACGGTAGACCAATATGGTTATTGAAATTTCCTACTGTCCCATATGTACGGTACTTTTGCTGTAATACAGTCTTTAATAAATCTTTTGTCGAAGTTTTTCCGTTAGAACCAGTTACACCAACTACGATTGGATTTACCTTCTTCCGATATGCTGTTGCTAGTTTTTGTAACCCTTCAATTGTATCGTCTACAATAAAGAACATAATTGAATCTTTTAAATGAGTTGGTACAGGAATAGATTCATCCCACAATGTCGCAATTGCTCCATGTTCCACTGCACCTTCTATAAACGTATGTGCATCAAAATTCTCGCCGATTATCGGAACAAATAATCCTTTTTCAACTTCCATTCGACTATCTGTATATACCTCTTTTATTTCTACTTCTTCGGAAAAAGCCCCTTCAACACGAGGGAAGAGACTTTTTAATTGTTCTATTGTAAACATACTCATTAACCTCTCTGTTCAATCGCATTTTTAGCAATGACACGATCATCAAAATCATGTCGGATGCCATGAATTTCCTGATATGTTTCATGCCCTTTTCCAGCGATTAAAATAATATCATCTTTTTCTGCTAATTGTATAACTCTTTCAATCGCTTCTTTACGGTTCACAATTACTTCATAATTTGTTGCATTAAGTCCCTTTGTCATGTCAGCTAAAATAGCATTAGGGTCTTCAGTTCTCGGATTATCAGATGTTAGGATCGCTACATCACTATGTTGTACAGCAACTTGTGCCATTAATGGCCGTTTTGTTTTATCTCGGTCTCCCCCACAGCCGACAACAACATATACTTTCCGTTGTTTAAATTCATTAATAGTGTCTAAAACATTTCTTAATGAATCATCTGTGTGAGCGTAATCTACAATAACACCAAAATCCTGACCAGCAATGACTGGTTCAAAACGACCATCAACCCCACGGATAGATTGTAATGCTTCTTTAATGACATCTAATGGGATATGTTGTGATATTGCAACAGCTGTTGCTCCTAAAATATTATACACATTAAATGCACCAATAAGACGACTTTCTACTGTTACATTCCCGATTGGTGTTTTTAATTCAAACGTTGTTTTCGTTATTTCATACGTAATATTTGTCGCCATAACATCTGCATCATTTTCAATTCCATACGTCATAATTGGTTGTGCAGTACTTTTGGCAATTGTTTTGCTTGCCTCATCATCTGCATTTAAAATAGCAACTTTTGAATGATTTCCGTACCCGTTTCCAAGACCTGTGAATAATAATGTCTTAGCTCGTAAATAATCATCCATATCTTTATGATAATCTAAATGGTCTTGAGATAAATTAGTAAATAACGCGACATCAAAGTCCACTCCATAAACTCTTCCTAAATCAAGTGCATGAGAAGACACTTCCATGACTACTGCAGCAACATTCGCCTCATGCATTTGCCGGAAGGTCTTTTGTAATGTCAATGCATCTGGTGTTGTATTTTTAATTGGAAAAGTTCGTTCGCCAATTTTCATTTGGATTGTACCAATTAATCCTATCTTTTTTTCATATGCTTCATACATTTTTTCGATAATATATGTCGTTGTCGTTTTTCCATTCGTCCCTGTTACTCCAATTAATGGATATTTAGTCGATGCAAAATCATAATATTTGGATGCTAATAATGCCAATGCTCGCGTCGTATCTGGTACAAGTACAACAATTGCTCCAGCAATATTTAGTGGTTGTTCGGCAATAATTATTTTTGCACCTTTTTCGACCGCTTCTTCTGCAAACTTATGACCATCAACGGTAAAACCTTTTATACAAACAAATATATTCCCCTCTTTTAATAAACGGTGGTCACTTTCCAGTCCTGTCACTTCTATTTTTTCGATAGATTGATCTACTTGATATACTGGTAAAATAGATAATAATTCTTGTAATTTCACGTTCATCCCTACTTTATAAAAATTTACATGTATAACTTTATATTATAGCAGAATTTAGTTGTTTTCACGATCATAAGAACGAGAAAGATAAACTTTTAATGTACTTCCACTTTCTACCTTCACTCCAGGATCTGGTGCTTGATCAATAATGTACGTACCATTCCCGTGAAGATCAATTTTAAAATCTTCTTGTCGTTTCAATATATCTGCTTTCTTCTCACCGATTAGATTTGGCACTTCCACTTTCGGTACATCTGGCCATGTGTATTCTTTCGGTAATGCTCCTTTTCTTTTTTCGATATTACGTAAACTCAAACTCTCTTCAATAATATTTCCAACAATAGGTGCTGTAACAACCCCACCAAATTGTACCGTGTTTTTAGGGTTATCAACTGCAACATATACAACTACTTCTGGTTCATCTGCTGGTGCAAAACCAATAAAAGATAAAATATAATTATCCTTCATATATGCGCCATCTTTTCCTACTTTTTGTGCGGTTCCTGTTTTTCCACCAACACGATATCCTTCTACATATGCTGGTCGACCTGTCCCATTAGCAACTACACTTTCTAATGCTTCCCGAACATGTTTTGATGTATCTTCTGAAAGAACACGACGTTTTTTTACAGGTTTATGTGTAGCAATAACTTCTTTCGTTTCGGGATCGATCCATTGCCTAGCAAAATATGGTTCATATAAAACTCCACCATTAACCGCAGCAGAAACTGCCATCACTTGTTGTATCGGCGTTACTGATACACCTTGTCCAAAGGAGGTGGTAGCAAGTTCTACTGGACCAACATTTTCTTCCTTAAATAAAATACCAGTCCCTTCTCCAGATAAATCGATCCCTGTTTTCTCTCCAAAACCAAATGCACGAATGTATTCAAATAACTTTTCTTTTCCTAACAATTGTCCAATATGAACAAATCCAGGGTTACACGAATTTTCAACGACTTCTAACATCGATTGTTCTTTATGTCCCCCTGCTTTCCAACATCTAAGATTAGCTCCAGCCACCTTAATACTTCCTCGATCAAAAAAGGTGTCTTTTTCCAGATCCATTTTTTCTTCCTCAAGAGCAGCCGCTAAAGTAATAATTTTAAATGTTGAACCAGGTTCATAAGTACTCCATATTGGTAAATTCCGATTGTATACACTTTGGGGTACTTGTTGGAATTGGCTCGGATGAAAATCTGGCCTAGATGCCATTGATAGCACCTCCCCATTGTTTGGATCAACGACAATCGCTATCATTTGGTCTGGATTGTATAAAAGTGATGCTTTATCTAATTCTTTTTCGACGATTTGTTGAATTTGCATATCAATTGTCGTCACAAGATGATTTCCGTTAATTGGTTTATTGTAAAAATCATTTTTATATGCAATCCGATTGCCTTTCGCATCGGAAAAATAAGATAATGCGCCATTTTTCCCTTGCAATTTATCATCGTATTGTAATTCTAATCCTGTTAACCCGTCATTATCAATGCCTACAAAACCAGTAATATGAGCTAATTGTTTGCCGAATGGATAATGTCGCTTCGTATCTTTAGCAATGTAAACTCCATCCATTCTTAATGCTTGGATAGCGGTCACTTGTTCCTCAGATAGTTTTCTTCCTTCAGGATGAACGATTACATTCATTGCTTGTTTCGTGACATATTCATACGCTTTTTCCTCAGACATATTTACAATTGATGCAATCTCTTTCGCTGCTTCTTCTTTATTTTTTATTTGTGCCGGAATTAATAATAATGTTGGACTATACACATTACGAACAATTTCTTTCCCATTTCTGTCTAAAATATGACCTCGTTCTGCTGCATAAGGAATATCACGCAACCATGTTTGTAATGCTTTTTCTTTAATTTCGTCACTCATAAATAATTGAACATATAATAAGCGAGCAATCATGAATATAAACAATAATGTAAAACCACTAGCAATAAAAATGATGCGTTTTTTTGTTATAGACGTCGATATAAACTTCAATTATTGTCACTCCTATCGATATAAAACTTACACCTACTATATGAATGGGAGTAATTGAATAGAAGTCTCTCCTATAAAACATAAAAAAACAGATAGATAGGTCACTCGAGTTAACTAGTCACAAATGTCGTTCTATATTCAAATATTTTAAGCATATGTTCAAGTGCATCAAGGTGTGTTCAAATTTTACCTCCGGTTCTTTGAAACTACTAACATCGTTTATTACACAATCAAAAAACAAGACTGGTCAAAATCAAGTGCAACAGAAAACCTACCTTCAACAAAATATTACTGAAGTTTCTTATGTATGGGTCTATGATGCTGTTCTTTCAATCTCCTTTCATTACATTTAAACATACAAAAAGAGCACCTATGAGCAAGTTAAAGTATCAACTCATTAACTTACAGAGGTGCTCCTTATGTTTAAATTTGTTTTCACATGATGACAAATCTATTTCATTTTCACATTTATTTATGGTTTCTTTAAATCAACTTCTAATGTTACATTTTTGTCAATCTTTGTTCCTTTTTTAATGTTTTGTTTTGTCACAAAACCATTTCCTTTTACTTTCACATCGATTTCTAGCAATGTACCTAGTTCATAAACATCTCTGCTAGACCACCCTTTTAAATCAGGTATCGTTGGTTTATCTGTAATGAGCATAATATGTTGTCCATGAACAACTTCCTCATCCTCATTGATATTAACAGCAACTACCTTTTTTCCATCCCCGACGACAGTTATATTATCTGATATATTTTCTAAATCCTTTGTTGCTTCTTTCACTGTTTTGTCGCTGACTTGTGGCATCGTTCTCGTATGTTCATTAGAATCATCATCTGATTCTTTGTCAGGTTCAATATTTAAATAATGAAGACCATTTTCTACCACATTATTAAATATGAATGCAACAGGTTCTGACCCTGTTTCATCCCCTCTTAATTTTGGTTGTTTTACTGCAACATACATTAATAATTGCGGATCATCTTTCGGTGCGACTCCAACAAAGGAATACATATTGTTCGATTTTCCAGGTAAATAACCGTCACCATCTGGATCTGGAATTTGTGCGGTACCTGTTTTTCCAGCAACAGTATAATCTTTCAAACGGTAATTTTTCCCTGTACCATCTTTAGAGTTAACTACTGAGGCCATTAAGTCCATCATTTTATTTGCCGTCTCCGCCGAAACCGGTTGACCGACTACAGATGGATTATTTTCTTCCATTACTTCTCCAGTATTTGAATCAACTACCTTTTTAATGATATAAGGTTGCATCATGTTTCCCTCATTCGCAATAGCACTTGCTGCTTTAATTAACTGCATCGCCGTCGTTGTACTTCCTTGTCCAAACGAGGTCGTTAATTTCTCAGCTGGCCAATCGAATAATATTTTACCTTGGCTTTCACTCGGTAAGTCGATGTTTGTCGGTTTATCGAAATCAAAATCCTTTAAATACTTCAGAAAATCATCTGGGTCCATCTTCTCCCAAACTAATTTTGAAGAAGCAACATTGGAAGAACGACGGAATCCCGTATCATACGAAATTTTCCCCCATCCCTTTCCATCGTTATGGTCACTAATTGCTCTTACTTTTTCATTAATAATATATTTTCCTGATTTGAATTTTTCCTTACCGTCGTATACTCCTTCTTCCATAGCTGCAGCCCACGTAAATATTTTCATTGTAGACCCTTGTTCAAACGGAGAAGAAATGACGTCATTATACCAATTTTTTACCTTTCCAGGGTCATTCGGGTTAAAACTTGGACGATTACTCATCGCAACAATTTCCCCTGTTTTTGGATTCATTACAACGGCCATAATTTTCTCAGGTTCATATTGTTCATCTACTTGAGATAATACATCTTCCAATAGCGTTTGTACCTTTTGATCAATCGTTAAATAAATATCATGGCCATTTTCTGCTTTTTGAACAACTTCATTTGGATTTAATAATTTATTCCCATAACTATCTCTATGATAGTAAATATACCCGTTCTTTCCACTTAAAGATTCATTCATCTCTTTTTCAATTCCCGTTACTCCTGCTGTTTCATCTTCTTCGTTTTGACGGGCAAAACCTAAAATATGAGAGGCGAACATGCCATTCGGGTAATAGCGAATAGAATCTTCTAAGAAATGTATACCAGGTAATTTAAGTTCTTCAATTTCTTCTTTCTTTTCTTGTGGAAGTTTTCTCCCTTTCGTTCCAAATTCAATTTGGAAACGCCCTTTTTCCTTACCTTCATCGATTTTTTCTTTTATTTCACTTTCGTCAATATCTAGTACACTACTTAATTTTTTTGCAGTGTCTGCACTATCCACAATATGGTCTGGTGCATTCGTCCGTGTTTTACGATCTTCATCTAATATAGCAAAAACACGATATGTTGGGCGATTATATGCTAAAATCATCCCATTGCTATCGTGTATCTTTCCACGCTCCGCTTCTAATTGAAAGCTTATTTCACGTGTTTCTTTCGCTAACTGTTTTAAGTTTTGGTCCTTAACTTCCCCGCTTACTTGTATGTATAAAAATCTACCTGTAATAACTAAAAAAGCGAGAACAAAAAATAATAAAACTAATTTTGAAACGATATTTGTACGTTTATTTTTTTTCATCTTGATTCATCCTGACTTAATCATTCGTCGTTAGTACTCGTTTCACTTTTGCCTCTTGGATTTTTAATCCATTTTCTTTAGCGATTTTTGTAATTCTTTCTGGTTTACTTAACTCACTAATTTCAAATGCTAAATCTTTGTTTACAACTTTATGTTGCTGAACTTCACTTTCTAATTTTTGAATATCACGATTTAAACCATCTGTTGTAGAAGCAAATGACACAATATAAATAGCTGCAATTAAAACGACCATACTAAAGAATGTATAAATAATTTTTTCACCTTTAGTTAATATTTTACGTTTTTTAACTTTTTTTACAACCTTTTTCTGTTGTTGCTGTTGTCTTTCTATGTAGTCTCTTTGCCAACTTCTCGCATGATTTGATTGCATTATTTCCGCCACCCTTCTTCATATATAAAGGAATCATCCCATTCCTTCACTTTTTCAACTACTCTTAATTTTGCTGATCTTGCCCTTCGATTTCTTGTAATTTCTTCCTCTGTTGGAATAATTGGCTTTCGTGTAATTAATTTGAATGGTGCAGCAAATTCTTCTGGAACGATCGGTAACCCTCTAGGTACAGGCTTTTCTGTCGACCATTTTTTAAATGCCTGTTTACATAGTCGGTCTTCTAATGAATGGAAAGTGATGACAGCGATTCTTCCACCAATCCGTACCGACTTTGCTGCCTGATGTAAAGCATCATTGAAACTTTTCAACTCGTCATTGACTTCTATTCGTAATGCTTGGAAAATCCTTTTTGCCGGGTGTCCTCCCTTACGCCTTGCAGCTGCTGGAATAGACTCCTTTATGATATCAACCAAGTCAAATGTCGTTTCAATTGGTGTGGATTCTCTTCTCTTTTCAATGTTTCTGGCAATTTGCTTTGAAAATTTCTCCTCACCATATACAAAAAACATCTTTACTAACTGTTCATACGGCCATTCATTTATGATATCTTTCGCTGTCAATGATTGACGTTGATCCATGCGCATATCTAATTCAGCATCATAGCGGTAACTAAACCCTCTATCACCTTGATCAAATTGAGGTGAAGATACACCTAAATCGAATAAAATACCATCTACTTGGCCAATTTCTTTCTCTTGTAAAGCTGTTTCTAGTTGTCGAAAATTTTGATGAAGTAGTAATGGGAAAAAATCTTTTAACTTTTCACTCGCAGCACGTATGGCAGCCTCATCTTGGTCAAAACCGATTATTTTCCCTTTTTCATTTAAACGAGATGCTATTTCAAATGTATGTCCAGCACGACCTAATGTACAGTCCACATAAATACCATCTGGCTTTATTTGCAATGAATCAATTACTTCATTATTTAACACACTTTCATGTTCAATATGTGTCATCTTATACACCTACTTCTATATATCAAAATCTAATAAGTTTTCTGCAATATCTTCGAATGACTCTTCAGATGCTTCAAAATAATCTTCCCAAACATCTTTCGACCAAATTTCAATTCGATTTGAAACACCTATTACAATACATTCTTTTTCCAGTTTGCTATATGTACGTAATGTTGCAGGTATATTTATTCTTCCCTGTTTATCAATTTCACATTCGACAGCACCAGAAAAGAAAAACCTTGTGAACTGTCTTGCATCTTTCTTCGTTAATGGAAGTTGCTTTAATTTATCCTCCAAAACTTTCCATTCATCCATCGGGTAAACGAATAGACAGTTGTCTAACCCACGAGTTAAGACAAAAGAATCCCCGAGCCCCTCACGAAACTTCGCGGGAACGATCATACGACCTTTTATATCAATGTTATGTTGGTATTCTCCCATAAACATATCTATTCAACCCTTCCATGTGATTATTCTACCACAATCCCCCACTTTCCTCCACATGTTTTCCACATTTTTTCCCCTTTTTATAAAAATGGGCTATTTATCCTTATAAATCCTTTTAAAAAATAAACAATATATCACATAAATAAACCGTTCTCCATTAATTTTCCGCATAAAAAACCCTGTTCCTTCGCGCTTCTAACGCTACAGAACAGGGTTTTTTATTAAAGTTTTAATATTTCATATAATGTGGATAACTCTATCCCATAAAATATACGGCAAAATGATCTTCTGTAAATGGAATAGAGGATAATTGATTTATTTGCTGTATCCAACTTTCACCATACTCGTTTAACAAAAAGAGTGGGCTATACACACGTTCTTGTAATCCACCGTTCGGATGTAATACTAAATCCAATTCTTCAAATTGGCCTATTGCCTCGTCATGTTGTTCACGAATCGTCTGCATCGTTTTACGTTCCAAAAATGATAATTGTTCCATCATTAGATGAATATTTGTTTTCGATGCTTCATGTAAATCCGGTGCAATATTCTCTGCCATTTCTTGTAATGGTGCATGAATTTTTTCTAAACTTAATTTTGCTTCTTCAAAAAGGTATTCTGTTGGTGCATGCGTTTGTGCCATTAACCATTGCATTTTCTTTTGTGACACACCTTCACGAATTGCCTCCTCTACTTGGATGACTCTTTGTTCTAAAAGCTTTTCCGTACGCTTAGGAACATACGTAAAAGACAATCTTGGAACAACTGGTGGCATTTTTTCCCCTAATGTATGGAACGCCTTCTTTAATGCTGCCCAATAACTAATTTCTCCATCCCCTGCAATAAATGCAAGCGTAGGAAAAAGTAATTCTTGCATGATCGGTCTTGTAATTACATTATTGCTTAATTTTTCTGGTGTTGTTTGAGCAATATGTAACAATGCTTCTTTCGTTAATTTTACTTCCCCATTTTTTCCAACAAATTCATTTGCCTCACGTTTCAACAGTATGCGCTCACCATGTTCATCGTGATAAAACAGATGGACATCATCTCTTTCAACTTCCAATGGTACATTATAACCTTGCTGTTGTAATGTTTGTACGGCCTCATAGACATCTTCAGCAATTTGTTCACTTTGCTCGAATATGTTTGTAAAATGTTCTCCTTCTAGTTGACGTAACTGTTCGTTTCCCGAATCAACGAGGACAATACCTTCTTCTTTAAACAATTCAAAAATAATGAGTGCAAAGAAATCAACAAATGTTTGTGCACGCTCTAAACAATTTTCCATTTTTGTATATAATTCTTTCGTATAAGATGTTTCATGTAAATCCAAAAATGCATCTCGTAACCAATTCGCTGTTTTTTGTTTATCTAACGGAATAGAGGAAACGGATTTCTTTATCCATTCTTGTTGTTTAGTCATATGTTTCTTTATTCTTTTATCACGGACGGTATAAATATGATTGATTTCATCAAAGTCATGATCCTCCCCTGCAATCCAAAATATTGGAATGACAGGAACACCTAGTAATTTCTCTTGTTCTTTAGCAAATCGATAAACAGAAATAAGTTTATTTAAAGAATATAATGGTCCGGTTAATAAACCTGCCTGTTGACCGCCGATTACAACTACACTCGCTTCATCATTTAAACGTTTAATTTGTTTTAGTGTACTTTCCGGTGCGTCCCAATTTCGATTCATGTTATGTAAAACGTCTACAAGCTTTTTACGATCTCTCTTTATTTGTTGTACATATGCTGCACGTTCTTTTACTTCTGTAAAAGGTTTATAGTCAAAATATTCCGTAACGAAATCTTGTTCCTTACGATACTCATTTATCAATTGATTCTTTTTATTTAATTGGATAGATTGAACTAACATTTCGTCCGATATCTCCTTTTATAGTCTATTCCTATGTATTGTACTTCAAATGATATATCTTTTCATGGAATCTGTTTATAAGTGTTATGAAAACAGTCGTACGAATTCTACTACCACTAAAACGATATATAAAACGAAACATAGTAAAAATAATATGCGTGATAACATTCTTAACGCCTTACTTAATACAACCTCAGTATCTTTTTTCCATTGACGGATAAGTAATATTGCTAAAACGACTAAAATCACAATAACGATATATCCAGTAATTGTAAACGGCACAAGTCTTTCCAACATATATGTCACTGCAAATAGATATATATAAGCACTTATTTGCACCATAAAATGAATCGCTCTCCAGCGATGTTTATATAATAATTTATTTCCTTGGTATAAAATAATTGTAAATACGATCGGACTTACAATAATAATAACTGGTAAATAGTGGACTAATTTATCTAACATCGTAATTCCTTCCTCTTTCTGTTAAGGCTAATATACTAGTGTATATCCAATAATTTAAATGAAGTGTTGGATCTATTTTTGCAATATATCCATTCATCGCTTCAATTTCTGTTTCACGTATTGCTAAAACATCTGCACGCATAGAAGATGTATTATGCTTAGTATTGTTCGCAATCATGCAAACAAGCTCCCAACTATGTTCGGTATTTAATTGCAATGCACCTGAAACTTCCTCACACAACCTTCGTGCAATCGAATGTATATGTGGATTTTCTATAATATCTCCATTTGGCACATCAAACAATGCTGTTAATGGATTAATAACGGCATTTACAATTAGTTTATTCGCTAATAAAGTTTGCCAATCACTTGCCAATTGAAACGGAAATGTTGCTTGATGTAAACCTTGTACCAATTGCTCTGCCTTTTCTTTATTTCCATTGAATGTAGCTAAAACAATTTTACCTCTCCCTAAATGATTCACTTGAACATCCTTCATACGGCTTGCCCCATGTTCAACAACCCCAACATACGTTGGATGTGGAAGTTGTTTTATTCGATCAATATGTCCCATGCCATTTTGCAAAAATATAATAGGCATATTCGAAGGAGTAGAAATAAGAAGTTGAACCAAATAGGGAATTTCTGGCTGTTTGACACAAATAAATAAACAATCATGAGTTGTCATATGTTCGATGAGCGAGATATGTGGTTGAACATTTCTTTTAAAGGTTGATTGTTCATATAATTGAACACCATGTTCAAGTAATGCATTTTTTTGTTCGTCTCTTCGGACATATAAAGTAACATCATGCTGCTCACTTATATAACCACATAATAATAAACCTATCGAACCACCGCCAACTATCCCTATATTCATGCTCACACCTCACATTCCTATTCAATAACATACATTTAAATGAACTATTTCTAGCTCTTAATAACATATTACATTATATACCGCTTTATATAAAAGTGAGAAGAGATAAATATATCTTATCTTAACATATTATACATTTATATCATTTTGTATAATTAGAAGTTTTCAATATAAACAAAATTGTATTATAATTGTATATAGAGATAGATATATAAAATATGATAAAGAAAAAATTACACAATAGAAAGGAAGCGTTATCATGGTAAAGGTAGAAAGATTATTAATTAATTATAAAACGTTAGAAGACTTCAAACAATTTCAACAATATGGAGCACAAGAATTATCGATGTTAGAAGACTTGCAAAATGAAATGATTGAAAACGATAGTAAATCACCATTTTATGGGATTTATTATGGTAACACGCTTGTTGCCCGAATGAGTCTTTATGAGCGTTCAAAGGAGTATGATCATTACTTCAATCCTCCACAAGATTATTATGTCTTATGGAAATTAGAAGTGCTACCAGATTATCGTAACCAAGGTTATGCAAAAATGTTAGTAGATTTCGCCAAAAGTTTTAATGTGCCGATAAAAACGAACCCATTTATTAAAGCAAATGAGTTTTGGGAAAAGATGGACTTTGAATCTGCATCATATAATATTGAACGAGACTTCGGTGAAAACCCGTATATTTGGATGCCTGAAGGAGTTAAAGAAGCAATCCAACCACCGAGCCGTTTAGGTGCAGAAAAACCTGCTCAAAAGAAAGAAACAACAAAAAAAGCTGAAAAGAAATAAATAGTGGGTAAATCCCCCACGTACAAAAACGGTAATGTTTATGAACGTATAAACATTACCGTTTATTTAATGCTCAAGTAAATTATAATCCGATGTTCGAAATATCCTCTATCTTTGCAAAAATGCATTCACTGCTTGTTGATGGTGTTCAGATGGCCATAATTTCGCTGCACGACTCGATTCCCGATCCATCGCTTCATATAATTCATCCACATCTAACGCTTCTAAAAACTGTGCCTTTAAAAAACACATTTGATCATAGGATTTTGATATATAAGGTTGTAAGTACGTATCTACATTTTCCCAGTCCTTCTTCTTTATAATCGAATGGATCCACCCTTTCTCATATAAATAGGATGCACCATAAATTGAACCTTTCGTTAGCCACTGAAACGCAAAATTTTTCGCAACCTTTTTGTATAAAATGGCTCCACCACCCCAACCAGGTAATATACCTAAATTCGATTGAACAAAACCAAATGTCGTATCTTCCTTCACAAGTCTAAAATCACATGCTGTCGCTAATTCACAACCGCCTCCGAGTGCATTTCCTTGTAATAAACAGATCGTCGGCACTGGAAATGTTAATATTTTATGTAAAACCGTTTTCATTATATGCAAAGCTTCATATGCATCTTCTTCAGTTAAATCTCCGTGTAATTCTGTTAAGTCTCCACCAGCACAAAAAACACCGGCACCTACACTTCGAATGAGAAGAAATTTAATTGGACGTTGTTGTATATCGTCCAATATTTCGTCTAATTGTTGCGCCATTTTTCGTGAAATGGCATTGCGCTTATTTGGGCGATTTAAAGTTAAAATACCATATTCTGTTTCTTCATATAACACAAGTTTCTCCACATATATCTCTCCGTTTACAATATCATTATGTACTATCTTAACATATCTCATTCTGCCATTATAAACGATTTCCTACATAAATAAAAAATGAGATATTTGTTGTTCTATATAAAAGCGTTACCGCGTTTATGGAACAAAGCCAAATATCTCATTTTTCTCGTTAGAAACGAAATTTAGTTTTCAACTACTTCTTTCCCGTCATAATGTCCACATTCTTTACAAACATGGTGAGGTTTTGTGTATTCACCACAGTTTGAACATTCCACTAATCCAGGTACATGAAGTTTTTTATGCGTACGACGTTGGTTCGTAACTTTCTTTGAAGTTCTTCTCTTAGGTACTGCCACGACGAACACCTCCTTTAAGGAATTCCAATCTTCATAATATGATAAACTAAAGAATGTAAGTTGCCCTTTTTTCTAAAAAATAGGAGCACACTTATTCTGAGTCATTTTGATCACTGTTTTGAAAAAGATCTTTTAATTTCGCCAAACGAGGATCAATTTTACTTTTTTCTTCTTCGATCCGTTCCTCTTCTAAATAATATGTCCAACCTTCTCCTCCATCTAAAGCTTCTTCTTCTGAAAATACCCGAAATGGCATTTTCAGTAAAATTTGTTCTTCAATTAATGGAGTTAAATCGATCATATCGTCTGTAACAAGATGTACTTCATCTTCCTCATCTTCTTCCCCTAACACAAGTGCTGTAGAGAAAACTTCTGTTACATCAAATTTAAATGCATATGGAACGTCTACCAATGTTCGTGCACACGGTAAAATCATTTTCCCCTCTATCGAAAAAGAGAAAATCAATTCTTGCCGATCAACTGTACACATCCCTTTAATAAAAACAGGATCAATTTGTCTAATATCATTATTAGTCGATGTTGCTAACGATGATACATCTACTTCCCCATGGAAAACAAATGGTTCCATCGCTGCTTTTTGTTGCATTTCTACTGCTGAAAATTTCATTTTATCACCTCAAGGCAACAAGAGTATTTTAAAAGGAAAAACGGTTTTTGTCAACCTTTTCGCTAAAAATCATTGTTGCTTTTTGAATATTTTTGGTACAATAATAAAAGCAAATAGATTGGAGGGAATGAAATGAAGGCTTGTGGCCTTATTGTTGAATACAATCCATTCCATAATGGTCATGTTCATCACGTGGAAGAAGCGAGAAAAAAAACAGATGCTTCTATCATTATTGCAGTGATGAGTGGTTCTTTTCTCCAAAGAGGCGAACCTGCATTTATCGATAAGCATCACCGAACGAAAGCCGCACTTCAATCTGGTGTGGATATCGTTGTAGAATTACCTTATGCATATGCTGTGCAAAGTAGTAATTTATTTGCACAAGGAGCTGTGCAAATCTTACATGCACTAAATGTTGCACATATTTGTTTTGGTAGTGAGTCTGGTGATACGAATGCCATGAACAAAGCCGTTACACAATATATCCTTCATGAGTCTCTGTTTTCAGCTACATTAAGAAAGCATATTCAAAAAGGTCTTTCCTATCCAAAAGCAACAGAAAAAGGATATGAGGCAATCGGCATGGATATGATTGATATGAAACAACCAAATAACATATTAGGGTTTCATTATATTAAAACAATTTTAAAAAACAACTTGCCAATTGAACCTGTTGCCATTCAACGATTGCATAACCATTATCATGATGAATCGATTGAACATACTATTGCAAGTGCTACGAGCATTCGTAAAAGTGCATTACGAACAAATGGACTGAATGAAGTAAAGCAAACAATACCACCCGCTTCATTTGATGCATTACACACATATAAAACGATTACTAATACGTGGCATAGTTGGGAAGCTTATTTCCCTTATTTATATTATAAATTAATTACAACAGAAACGAAAGCACTACAGGAACTCCATTCAGTTGATGAAGGAATCGAACATCGACTTAAAAAATATATACATAAAGCAAATAACTTTGAGCACTTTGTTGATGCAATACGTACAAATCGATATACGACCGCTAGAATACAAAGAATGTGCACACATATTTTAACGAATACAACAAAACAAGAAATTGATACCTTTATATCTGAACCAATTCCATACATCCGCTTATTAGGTATGAATCAAACCGGACAACAGTATATACGGCAAATTAAAAAACAGCTTAATATACCAATTATATCTAATTTAAATAAAAAAACAGCTTCATTGCTATACCTAGATGAAAAAACAACAAATGTGTATTATTCCATATTCTCTCCGAAAATTAGGGAATCATTAAGAAAACAAGAGTTTCAATTACCACTTATCCTTTAGTCGAGTTGCTCTAAATAATCCAATGCATCTTGAAACGTATCAACCGGAACTATTTTCATATCTGTTCCAATTTCTGCTGCGGTTTCTTTTGCAATATTATAATTAGAGTCTTCTCGACCTTTTTCATTCGGTGCAAAAAATATTTCCATATTCTTTTTATGTGCTGCAACAACTTTCTTATCTACACCACCGATCCTTAATACATTCCCTTTCGAATCAATTTCACCAGTACCAGCAATTTGTTTTCCTTTCGTTATATCCTCTTCAACTAATTGATTGTATAACTCTAACGAAAACATTAAACCTGCACTAGGTCCACCGATAGAACCACTATCAACAAATACTTCAGGATCCACTTCTACTTTAATGTCTGTTACTAATTGGATACCAATTCCAACCCCCTCTTTATCTGTAAACTGTTCCACCTCTACATTTTCCTCTAAAATTTCTCCATCTCGCTCAAACGTAATATGCAGTATATCTCCTGCAATTTTATTTTGAACGTAATCAACTAAATCATTCGATTCCATTACTTCAATATCGTCGACTTGGATAATTCGGTCCCCCATCTCCAATTTATCTTCTGCCGGCATATTTTCCACTATTCGGACGACATATACCCCATTATTCTTTTCTTTTACATGCTTATTAGCGGCCTTATACGCCACAACTAAGGAAGCATTTTTAGAGCCGTCCATTAACATTAATTGATAATGTCGATATTCTTCGTCTGTCGTTCCTTCTGGAATAATATCTTCAATCGGTGAAATATCCCTGTATGGTAAAAAAGAAGCAATAACATAATCAAATATCGTTGGTTGAAAACCACTTACTGTTACTAAATGAAATTCGCCTTCACTATTATATCCATCCGTTACATCTACCATTTCTGATAAACCATCTGCCGACCCAGGTTGTTGCACATAGAATGGTAAGCGAAATGTAAATAAAAATCCTATTACTAGTAATAAGATTAAGGTACTATATATTCTTCGATTCATTTTTTTCATAGGTATATTCTTCACCTTCTACAATTTTATTTATGTTAAATATAACATATTTCATCGAGTTTCTCGTATATGTATATAAGGAACGTTCATTATTATAAAACTTGGAGGAAACTATGCAAAAATATTATTCCATCCTCATCGCATGTTCGATATCGATCATGGCATTATTATTTATTTTATTACCACAACATACATTATATGCAAGTGTACGTGGTTTACAAACATGGTTTGATATTGTGTTCCCGTCATTACTTCCTTTTTTTATTATGTCTGAAT
Source organism: Pseudogracilibacillus sp. SO10305 (assembly GCF_037072005.1). Lineage (NCBI taxonomy): Bacteria > Bacillati > Bacillota > Bacilli > Caryophanales > Bacillaceae > Pseudogracilibacillus > Pseudogracilibacillus sp. SO10305. Next base: position 306,487 of record NZ_JAXHDE010000001.1, read on the forward strand.
TACTTATGATGTATGGAATTGTCCAAGCAATTGGTATATTATCTGAGCCGATCATGCGCCCATTCTTTCGTGTACCAGGAGCGGGTAGTTTTGCATTTGTCGTCGGGATGGCAAGCGGATATCCTTTAGGTGCAAAAATAACTGCATCTTTGCGTGAAAAAAACTATATTAATCAAATAGAAGCAGAAAGATTACTCACCTTCTCTAATGCGGCTAGTCCACTTTTTTTATTCGGTGTCATTGCGATAAGTTTTTTTCAAGATAAATATATCGGAATCTTACTCGCATTAAGTCATTATACAAGTAATATATTTGTCGGTCTTTGCATGAAATTTTATTACGCTAATAAACCCGACACTCAAAAGGTCGAGCAACAGTCAAATATATCTGTCCGTGCGTTGCGTGCATTACATAAAACACGAATATTAGATAAGCGCGCCTTCGGAGAAAAGTTAGGAGATGCCGTGCAATCTTCTATTCAAACATTACTTATTATTGGCGGATTCATTATTTTATTTTCTGTCATTACTCATTTATTACATACAATTTATTTTTTTGAAAAAGTAATGGAACCATTTGTCCCAACATCTTTAAAACCTGTTGTCACACCATTTTTTACAGGGTTATTTGAAATAACAACAGGGACTGAATTAATTGCTTCATTGCATTCAGTCCCTACCATTATCAAATTATGTGCAGTTAGCTTTATATTAGGTTTTCACAGTTTGTCCATCCAAGCACAAGTCGCATCTGTCATAAGTAAAACCGATATTCGATTTTCCCCTTATTTTTTCGGACGACTATTACAAAGCATTTTTTCTGTTCTTATTACATATTGTTGTTATCAAGTCTTCTTTTCCACAAAAATAAAAGAAGTAACGAGTACGGAGGTTGCCAATATACCGAATACTTCTTATTATGTTGTACATTTTTTTCAGCAATACGGATTTTATATAACATCATTTACATTATGTATCTATTTGATCATCAAGTATCGTCGCCTTACTTAAATTTTTCACGCAATGCTTTCGCTACAACATCCGGTACTAAACAATCAATGGAACCTTTATATTTTGCCGCTTCTTTAACAATACTTGAACTTAAGAACGAATATTGATTATTCGTCATCATGAAAAATGTTTCAATCGTTGGTTCTAATTTTTTATTCATAGACGTAATTTGCATTTCATATTCAAAATCACTAACCGCTCTTAAACCACGCAAAATTACGTCTGCTTTCTTCTCGTGTGCATAATCAACTAACAGTCCTTCTGACACATCTACTGATACATTTGGCAAATCTTTTGTCGCTTCTTGAATTAAATGAATTCGCTCATCTACTGTAAATAACGGTTGTTTCGATGAATTATTAAAGATAGCAACAATAACCTCATCAAATACTTTTGCACCTCGTGTAATAATGTCTAAATGACCATTTGTAATCGGGTCAAAACTTCCTGGACAAATTGCTAGTTTTTTTCCCACAACTTATACCCCCATTTTTCTTTTTTCTAAAATTGTAATACTCGTTGTACTGTTAATTTTCTTTTCATCTTTAATAGTGAAAATTCCATCCCGTATAGAAAGTTTTTCATCTGGACGATGTTCTATGTATACGATACAATTATCGTTTAAAATATCCACATTTTCAAGCGCTTTCATCAGTTTTCCATAATTAATTTTATCATAAGGTGGATCAAGCAAGACTAAATCAAACTTCATGTTTTTCTTACTTAGTATATGTAAAGCTCGAAAAGCATCGTTTCGATATATTTCACATTTGTTTTTAATGTTAAATTGTGTCACATTTTGTTCAATCGTTCGAATTGCATCTATCGATTGATCAATGAATACCGTATGATCCACTCCACGACTAATCGCCTCAATACCTAATGAACCACTCCCTGCAAATAGATCCAAACAATTCCCACCATCAAAAAAAGGACCAATTTTATGAAAAATCGCTTCTTTTAATTTATCACTCGTCGGGCGTGTTTTTAATCCTTTTGCTGTTTTAATGTATCTCCCTTTTAAATCTCCTGCAATAACGCGCATGGCCTCTCCACCTTACATGGTTATATTTTTCACAAAAAAATAAGATTGAAACAATGAAATGTACAGATGAGAAGAACGCAAGATGTATCAATTTATTCGTTCTTTTTCTATATACAATTCCTTTGTTTCAACCTAAAAAATTATTAATTCGTCTTATAATCATACTGTTTCGCTTTATCCGGTAAAGCATTTTCAAAGTCTGTTTTCAATAAATGTTTATACGAACGATCTACTTTTGATACAAACGGAAGTTTTAATAGTGATGCTTCAATAGTTTCAACCTCATCTATATTGATATATAAAACTGCATAACGAAGTTTCTTTGAAACATACATTAAGTTTCCATGCTTTTTTATTTGTTTTATATTTTTTCGATGTTGAAACCAAACGATTAACCCTTGGCGTGTATGATTCATTTTCTAACTCCTATTATAATATAATTTTCCGATTATGAAGCTTGACAACCACATGATCCACCTGTTCCGCAACTACCACTAGAACAACCAGAATCAGAAAGTAATCCATTCTCTTTCGGGACGATAATTTTTTCGCTTACACTTCTAGCAATTGATTCACTAATATCATCTAAAAATGTTTGTAAATTTCTTTCAGCAAGTTTAAATTTCGCCACATACTCATTCATGTCCATTTTTCTTTTGGAACTACGAACATTTTTCATAATTTCTTGATAGTCTGGGTGGTATCTTCCAAAGCGTTGAACATCTTCATAATGTTCTTTTATATGTTTAAATGATCGAATTAATGATTGTGCTTCTTCATTTTCCTCTAATTGTTTTAAAGCACATTCATATTCTCCCATTACATCTGACTGCTTAATCATATCGATTAGATGATCTGTTTGATCAAGTATTTGTACGTGTTCTAATGTCATGATCATATTAGTAACACCTCCATTTACATTTTAACATGATTTCATATAAATGAAAATGCATTGGCATTCAAATTACTGACGAGTTATAAAATTTTGAGTGTAGTAATAACGGTAAACTCCAACTCCTAAATGCGTATATTGATCATTTAAAAGGGCTTCACGGTGTCCTTCACTATTTAACCACCCAAACATTGCGGCAATACTATCTGCGTGTTGTGCTGCAATATTTTCACCAGCAGCAACAAAGTAAATATTTCCTTCATCCAAACGTTCTTTCAATCCATCTCCATTCGGACGTTCATGAGCAAAATAATTTTGCTCATACATATCCTTACTATGTGCACGAGCGACATCACTTACCTCTTCATGAGGAGATAATAATGGTAGATCAAATGAATAGCGTAACACATTCGTCATTTCGTTAATTTGTTGTTCCATTGCCGTTTCCATTTTAGGCCAACTTTTATCATTTTCTTCTAATTCTTCTGGTAATGGACCACGATACTCTAACTCATACATTCGTTGTTGTAGCAATGTTTCCCCATCAATTAACCGAATAGCTGTTAAAGAATCTTTAACAGCATCAAAATAACATTGAATAAATATATCATTGGATAACTGAATAAGTGGGGTAGTTTTTAGTTCTTCTTCCTTCACTTTAAACGTGTAAGAAGAAAATCCATTTTTATATGTTACTGCATGTTCAAATGAAACAATTTCATCTGCTTCATCAAACGACTGACCAAATTGTAATGGTTCAATATTAATACTATCTCCCATGACATAAACGGTATTTACTTGATCATTCTTCATCCCAACTTGAACATGAGATGTTGTTTCATTCGTATACACATACCAATCATATCCATACGGAGTTGGATCGATTCTTTTTGGTTCCCCAAACGTTTCTATTATTTCGTTTGCATTTAATCCTATTAATTCAGATAAATTATGATCAACATATACAGCTTCTTCCTCTTCATCTATTACTAACTCTTCATTTAAAACGATATCCTCTTTCGAATCTTTAAATTCCTTCCAACGTTCTTCTAATAAAACGAATAGATCATTTTCTTGTGCAACAATATATATACTTCCGAATAAACAGACTGTTATAATAAATAATAAAATTCTTTTCATAAAGTCCTCCTAATTAGAAATACTTCTCCATTTATATTATACTAATAAAGGATGAGATAAACGTATAAATTAACGATTATTTATATAATTTATTGCAAGTTGTCCATATTTCAACTATCATTAAGCTAAGATACTATTTAAAGAGGTGTAATAGGATGAAATTAGAAAACACAGGTATTGATAATAAGGTAATCGATATTTCAACATTAAACTACGTAATGGGTAAACATGCTTTTATTTTAGGGGAAAGCTGGGACTATGAACGTGTTACATACGATTACAAAATCAATTCGCAAGAGAAAAACGTTACATATTATGTACGTATTCAAGGAGAAGCTATTGAAGGTGATGTCGATAGTAAAACAGCAGTAATTAAGATTAAAACACCTTTATTAGGAAAACATTACTATCCACATGGTATTGAGTATGGTGAAGAAGAAAACTTCCCTAAAAACTTAATGGAACGTGCACACAACCTTGTTGTTGGTGTAAACGATGAATTAGAACAGTTAGGATAATTCATAATCATTCATCGTTAAGAATAAAATAGACTAGGAAAACTAGTCAAAACGGTACTGTTTATTTTTCAATACTCAGTACCGTTTTTTTATGTTCTATCAATGAGTATAAGACCAAAAAAGGATGTTATTTGTTAACATCCCTTTTATTGAAAATATGCACACCCATTACTCTTTTGAGTTCGGTAAAGTATCTGGCATTGGATCAATTTCTAAGCTCTTTTTCGTAAACCATCCAAAGAAAATATAAGCTAACACAAATCCATAGAAAATTTGTTGCATGAACATCATTAAAATTCCACCTAATTGCTGATCTTCTGCTGCCGATAATGGAGAAAACATCTCCGCACCAGATAAGCTATCAGAGATCCCATTTAATACATCAGGTGGTACACATAAGCTCATTGCCTGTAACCAAGCACCATCAGAGTTATAGGATGTATATAATGATTTTGTTGAGAAAATCATTAAAGCACAAGCAATCGAAATAATTAAGATACTACCAATTAAATATGCCATTTTTAATAATGGATTTAATGTTGCATGTTCTTTAAGTGGAGATAAAATTGGCCACCACATATTCATAGATAAAATGAATAAAACGATTGTGACAGTTGAATGTACGATTAAATGTGTTTTCGTATAATCGAATATTACTGGTAAATGATACATTGAAAACAGACTGTTAAATAATACAAGTGCGATTAAAGGATGAGTCGTTACTTTCATTATCTTTTTTACTATTTTAATATTAACGAATTTTTCCCACATCCAAATAGGTAAACCACGAATAAAAAAGATTGAAATAACGAAATATAAAATAGCTGTCTGAGCCATATGATAACTCATCATAATATGAGACATTAAATCAATTGGAGATCCTTTCACAATATACGTTAAAATAATCCCACTATAGAAAAAAAGTTGCTGATTTCTCGTCGGTTTTTCATCTCCGCCAAACTTATGTCGATATGGTCCCGTTACTAAATAGTATAAAATCGACACAGCAATTAAAAATGTTAAAAAATATGGACTCCATAAAGCACGGAAGCCGAATATTTGAATTTCCAACCACATAAAACTTCACCTCTCCATAAAGTTTGCAACCATCATTATACATGATATCATCCACTTATTTCATGCATTCCGTTTCAATTTTTTTAAAAACATTGCCATTTGTGACAATTTTGTCATGAAATAATAAAATGAAAACAAATAAAAAAGCTAGAGAACAAGTTCTCTAGCTTTTTACCAGTTTTACCACCAAGAGATTACCATTAATCCCGCTAGTGTTAAAAATCCTGCCCATACTCCACCATAAATGAAAGTAGCTGGCATTTCATGATCTCTATCTTTTAAATGCATAAAGTAATAGAACTGGAATCCTGCTTGTACGATAGCCATTACAAAAAGGATAGGTAAAATGTACATTCTTTCAATTGTTCCTACTGCTACTAAACCAAAAGAAATTAAAGTAAAAACAATCATCATACCGAAAGATATTAATTGCTTTTTCATTTCGTCTTTACTTTTTTTACGTCTAAGTAATTCTGCTTGTTCTGTATTTACTTCGTTTGTCATTTATTAACCCACCTTTCCCATTAGGTAAACTACTGTGAAGATGAATACCCAAACAACATCAATGAAGTGCCAGTATAAACTGAATGTGTTGAATTTAGGTGCGTTATATAAGTTTAATCCACGCTTAGCGTTTCGAATTAATAACGAAAGTAACCAACAAATACCGAATAGTACGTGTCCTCCGTGGAATCCAACTAATGCATAGAACGCAGAACCAAACGCTGATGAACGGAAAGTAAATCCGTAATCTGTGATATAGTGTGCGAACTCGTAGATCTCACAAGCTAAGAACCCAATACCTAATAATCCAGTAATCGCTAACCATAAATACATTTTCTTAAAATCACCGTTACGCATATGGTACATAGCGTACACACTCGTTAATGAACTCGTTAATAATAACATTGTCATTAAAAATACAAGTCCAAGACCGAATAATTCATCTGAAGCAGGACCCCCTGCAGTTGAGTTTTTCAACGCAAGGTAAGTCCCGAATAAACTAGCAAATAATACTGTTTCTCCACCTAAGAAGAACCAAAGCCCAAAGAATTTGTTTTTACCTTCCAGTGTAGCTTTTTCAGGTTCTGCTGGGAGAGTTTCTGGAAATAAGTTGCTATGATCATGACTCATTATTACTTAGCCTCCCCTTCAAGTGCTTTTTGAAGTTCTTCTTTAGGGATATAGTAGCCATAGTCATCTTTAAGTGATCTAACAACCATACATCCGATAGCAAATGCCATTCCTCCGTAAAGCGCTAAATACCATAAGCTTCCTTGACCATCTTGGTAAATAAATCCAAATCCTGCTATGAAGAATCCTAATCCCATTAAGAGCGGTAAGATTGAACCGTTAGGCATGTGAACATCATCTAATGGTTCTCCTGGAGGTACAGTTCCGTCACCTTCCATTTTTTCAATCCATAACGGGTCTAAACCACGAACTAATGGTAACTGTTCAAAGTTATAATATGGTGGTGGAGATGAAACTGTCCACTCTAATGTACGACCATCCCATGGGTCCGCTTCTGCTTTTTCTTCTTTAATTGCCGTATAAATAATATTATATACGAATATGATGGATGCAACTCCCATAAAGAACGCACCAACAGAGCTAATTAAGTTACCTAACTCTAAACCTTGGTCATGTAAAAATACCCAGTAACGACGAGGCATACCCATTAGACCTAAGAAGTGCTGAATAAAGAATGTTAAATGGAATCCAATAAAGAATAACCAGAATGTCCACTTACCTAATGTTTCATTCAACACACGACCGAACATTTTCGGCCACCAGTAATGTAAACCTGCGAAAATACCAAATACTGAACCACCAACGATTACGTAGTGGAAGTGTGCGATAACGAAATATGTGTCATGATACTGGTAGTCAGCAACTGCTGATCCAAGCATAACACCTGTAACTCCACCAATTGTAAATGATGGGATAAATCCTAGTGCCCATAACATTGCAGAGTTAATTGTTACTTGACCGCCCCACATTGTTAATAACCAGTTAAAAATCTTAATTCCTGTTGGTACTGCAATCGCCATTGTACCTACTGCGAAAATCGAGTTAGCAACTGGACCTAAACCAACTGTAAACATATGGTGAGCCCATACCATGAAACCTAAAAATGCGATTAACATAGTCGCGAAAACCATTGCAGTGTATCCGAATAATCTCTTTCTTGAGAAAGTAGAGAAAATATCACTGAATAAACCGAAAAACGGTAAAATTAAGATATAAACTTCTGGGTGTCCGAAAATCCAGAATAAGTGCTGATAAATAATTGTATTTCCACCTAATGCAACGTTAAAGAACGCTGTATCAAACATACGGTCAAACATTAATAAAAATAAGTTGATCGTTAATGGTGGGAATGCGAATAAAATTAAAATACTCGTTACGAATGTAGCCCATGAAAATAATGGCATACGCATATAAGTCATACCCGGTGCACGCATTGTTACAATCGTCGCCAGGAAGTTAATACCTCCCATTAGCGTACCTGCACCTGCAATCTGTAATCCTGCTACATAGTAGTCAACCCCATGTCCTGGTGACTGCATTGCTAATGAAGCATAAGATGTCCAACCAGCATCAGGAGCTCCACCAGTTAAGAAACTAATGTTTAATAAAATTCCCCCGAAGAAGAATAACCAGAAACTAAGTGCGTTAACAAACGGAAACGCAACGTCACGTGCCCCTATTTGTAATGGCATGGCGGCGTTCATAAGTCCTATCATCATCGGCATGGCCGCTAAGAAAATCATCGTAGTACCGTGCATCGTAATTACTTCATTATAGAATCCTGCACTAATAAAGTCGTTTTCAGGTTTAATTAACTGAATACGAATAATTAATGCTTCAATTCCACCTAGGATGAAGAAGAATCCTCCACCTGCTAAGTATAGGTGAGCAATTTTCTTATGGTCAACAGTTGTCATATAGTCCCATAAGACTGCGCCAAAGCTTCTTTTACCCATAGCTGCTGTACTCACATTAAATACCTCCTATATTTTAATCTAAAAACTTAAGGTTTATTAAAATAAATTATTTTTCTTTACTTTCTGCTGTAACGTCAGATGGCTTTAATTGTAATAAGTATTCTGCAATTTTATCAGCTTCATCTTCTGAAACATCAGGATATTTACCTGTCATTAAGTTTCCAGGCTTTAATGTTTCTGGATCTAGAATCCAGTTTACTAAATTCTCTTTAGTTGGCATTAAATATCCAGCATAACGTGAACGGTCTCCCAAGTTCGTTAAGTCTGGTCCAACTGGCACTGCACCTGCTGAGTAGTTTTGTGTATCTGTTGCGTGACAACTAATACATGCTTTTTCTTCAAATAATTCTTGACCTTCTTGTGCAACTGCATCTAACTCCACTTCTTCAGAGTTAAAGTCTTGCATATCTGCAACCCACTGGTCGTATTCTTCTTCACTTACTACTACAACCTTAAAGTCCATTAGTGAGTGAGAAGGACCACATAATTCAGCACATTTACCAAAGAATACTCCTTCTTCATATGCTTTTAAATACATTGTATTTACGTTCTCTGGGTTAACGTCTAATTTACCCGATAAACTTGGTACCCAGAATGAGTGTAAAACGTCATTTGTAATTAAGTGAATATATACTTTCGTATTTACCGGAATGTATAAGTCCTGGCTTGTTGCGATTTCTTCATTTTCATAATCGAAATGCCACCAATACTGGTTACCAGTAACATGTACGTTAATATGGTCTTCCTTGTCTGAATCATCTGCTAAATGGAATGTAGCAAATACAGTTGGAACAGCCATAATAACTACTAAGATAATTGGAATAATCGTCCATACTGCTTCTAATGTTTTGTTTCCTTCTACTTGCTCAGGATTGATAACAGGATCTCCCTTTTTCTTACGGAATTTAACTAAGACAAGTACGTAAATGATAAATACAATAATTAGTACACATGTCATTACCACCGTCGTTAAAATGATTAAATTCATCGAAACCTCTGCCCCGTACCCTTTAGGTACAAGTGCTGTTAAATTATCTCTTCCACATCCTGAAAGTACAAAGGCTAAAGCACCCAGTATTAGAAGGGTCTTTGCTTTCCCTAACCATCCTTTCATGTATGTATACCTCTCTTTCATTAATTTTAAACTGCATTCGGCAAGTGAATTTAGTATATTACTATCATAAACCACGTACGGCTACAATGCAATATTTCATCTTAATACAATTCATTGATTGAATGAATTGTCCGGGATGCATTTTAATTTAAATACCTTTGTTAAAAGTTTGTCTCACGAACCAAAAAGTCATTCAGTTGACGTGGTCGATCAAAATGCTTTTTTTTACATATAGATATAATGTGACATAGGGATTGAAAGCACCTTTATTCTTAAGTACATCGTATATTTTTAAACATGTTTAAAATCAATATCCGTTATTACGTTTCATTTTATAATAATCATAAAATTATAGCGAAATATAATGTAATAACATAATATTGAATGAATAATGTTAGTTTATACAATTACTTAGTCTTTCATACTACATACAAAAAGGAATAAAAGGCTTTATGAATAACAAATAAGCTATTCATCTGGAAGATCACACTTCTGTTACAAATATATTGCAGCTGCCTCCCTTCAATATTATAAATAAGTAGAATATGGCGAAGAATAAACTACTCTTTCATACATATTCTAATCATTCATGCTGTCACTCTCTTTACGATTGTAATGAAAGCATTTTCGGCGATTATCCACAGTGTATCAACTTTCTTAAACTCTTTGTTCTTTAAGTCTTTGTATTACTTCCCCCACTTAAGAACATTGGATTTTCGCATGACAACTTCTACATACTATTTTTATCAAATTTCTATATCTTTTGCAAGAATTTGTACTATATCTGTCACTGAATTTTACGTATTTATTCCATTATTGTTACAAATTTATGATAATTGATGAACTTCTCGTTCTATTATGTTTTTTTTAATTGATTTCTTCATGAATATGCTATTATGATTAGTAATGAACAAATTTTTATATCATCCATTATTTTAATATAAAGTGAGGCTATACGTATGTTTAGAACGATTAAATGGTTATCTGTCGTTTCCACAATCGGTATGTTTTTTATTTTATTAGGTGGTGCATTAGTAACCAAAACAGATTCAGGTGCTGGTTGTGGTAGTAGTTGGCCATTATGTAACGGTCAATTGTTTCCGAATGTCATTACACCAGAATTAATTATTGAATATAGTCACCGTCTTGTTTCAAGCATCATTGGTGTGACAGTTTTATTACTAGCAGTGTTTGCTTGGAATCACTTAGGACACATTCGAGAAGTGAAATTCTTATCTTTCATTTCTGTATTTTTCTTAGTTTTACAAGGATTAATTGGTGCTGCAGCTGTTGTTTGGGGGCAGTCTGATTTCGTCTTAGCGATTCATTTCGGTATTTCTTTAGTGTCATTTGCCTCTATCTTTTTACTAATGTTACTCATATTTGAGATAGACAATAAGTTAGATGCAGATAAGTTGCATATTAAGAAAAAAGATCGGATAGAAATATACTTATTATCCACTTATACGATTATCGTTGTATATACAGGCGCATTAGTAAGACATATAAATGCAAACCTCGTTTGTGGTAGTTGGCCATTTTGTAATAATGGTGCCCCATTTGCATTTGCCGATTACAATTTCCATCAGTGGGTACAAATGGGTCACAGACTGTTAGCAGCAATTTTATTCATTTGGACGCTTACGTTCTTAATTAAAGTACACAAGAATTATCGTAATAACCGAGTAATGTACTATGGATGGGTGATTTCCTTTAGTTTAATTTTATTACAAGTACTCTTTGGAGCCATGATTATCTTTACAGAGTTAAACTTATGGATTGCATTATTCCATGCTTTCTTTATTACATGCTATTTCGGTATGTTAAGTTACTTCATGTTATTATCAAACCGTAGTGCACATCAAGAACAAAAGGTGAACGTAAAACAAACGAATAAAAATATTCTTCATATGAAACAAAACGCAAAAAATGAGGCTTAGGATTTTCCTAGCCTCATTTTTTTATATACGCCCATTCTGACCATGGATATATTTGTTTTGGAAATGAATGAACGGTAATAACTTCTTTCGTTGTTGGATGTGTCAAAGTTAGTTCATAAGCCCATAGTGCAATTTGTTCTCCAACTTTATTCACGTGTTGACCATATTTTTGATCGCCATATAATGGATGGCCTATACCATTTAATTGAACCCTTATTTGATGTGGACGTCCAGTTTCTAACTCTACTTCTAACAATGATAAATTTGTATTCGTCTCTAACACCTTATACTTTAATATTGCTTTTTTCGCATCACGTTTATGTTGCGGAACGATAGAAACGATATTTTTCTTCGTGTCTTTCCATAGGTAATCGACTAGCTTTGCCTCTGTTTTTTTTAATGCTCCACGAACAATCGCTAAATACTTCCGTTCAATAGTTCGTCTACGTAGTTGATCACTAAGTCGTGAAGCTGCTTTTGAAGTTTTCGCAAACACAATTGCCCCACCAACCGGACGATCTAAACGATGAATTAAACTTAAATATACATTCCCTGGCTTCTCGTCTCGTTCTTTAATGAATTTCTTTAAAATAGTTAATAAATCATCATCTTTCGTTCGATCTTCTTGTACCGGAATATTGATTGGTTTTTCAACAATTAATAAATGATTATCTTCATATAAAATTGGTATATCCATATATCTTCCTCATTTTCTACAAATTAAAGAGGTTAGAACAAATGAAATGTTCTAACCTCCATACTATAACCTATTCAAACTCGATTAACAAATCATCGACAGAGATAGCTGTTCCATCATTTACGAAAATACGTTTTACAATTCCTTTAAATGGCGCTTGAATCGTCGTTTCCATTTTCATTGCTTCTGTAATTAATAAATAATCCCCTTTTTCTACTTTATCCCCTTCTGAAACTAATGTTTTTATAACAGTTCCAGGCATCGTTGCACCAATTTGTTTCGGATCTTCTTTATCAACTTTTGGAAGTTCGGCAACTTGTGATGTGATGTTCTTATCTTTTAGAATAATTTCACGTGATTGTCCATTTAGTTCAAAGTAAATGACACGTGTAGCGTCAGATCGAGGCTCTGAAATTGATGCTAAACGAATAAATAACGTCTTACCTTTTTCAATTTCGACTTCAATCTCTTCTCCTAAACGCATACCGTAAAAATATGTTGGTGTATCTAATACAGACACATCCGCGAATTCTTCTCTAAAGTTCGCAAATGTCGTAAATACATCAGGGTATAGTACATATGCTAATACATCATGGTTCGACACTTCAAAACCTAGTTTTTTCGATAGTTCTTCATATGTCTTTTTAAAATCAACTGGCTCCAATAATTGTCCTGGTCGAACATCGATTTTTTCTCGACCTTTTAAAATTATTTTTTGTAATTTTTCTGGGAAGCCACCATATGGCTGACCGATATTCCCTTGGAAAAATTCAATTACGGATTGAGGAAAGTCCATAAACTCTCCACGCTCATAAACCTCTTCTTCTGTTAAATTGTTTTGAACCATAAATAATGCCATGTCACCGACAATTTTAGAAGATGGTGTTACTTTGACGATATCACCAAACATATTATTAACTGTATTGAACATTGTTTTCACTTCATCCCAGCGTTCTTCCAGTCCAACAGCTTTTGCTTGTTGCTGTAAGTTACTGTACTGCCCGCCTGGCATTTCATGATTATATACTTCTGTATGTGGTGCATTCATTCCGCTTTCAAAGTCTTCATAGTATGCTCGTACACTTTCCCAGTATGTTGACAATGTTTCATAATGATCAATATCCATTTTCGGTTGTTTATTTGTACCATCTAATGCATGATATAACGACTGTGCACTCGGTTGAGATGTAGAACCAGCCATAGATCCAACTGCTACATCTACAACATCTACCCCAGCATCTATTGCTCTAGCGTACATAAAGGCACCATTTCCACTCGTATCATGTGTATGAAGATGAACTGGAATATCTATTACTTCTTTTAAATTTGTAATTAATTGATATGCAGCCTCAGGTTTCAATAAACCAGCCATATCCTTAATTCCTAACACATGAGCTCCAGCAGCTTCTAGTTCTTTTGCTAGTTTCACATAATAAGATAAATCATATTTTGTATTTCCTTTATCTAATACATTTCCTGTATAACAAATTGATGCTTCGGCAATTTTATTATTTGCACGTACTGCTTCAATAGCGGGAACCATTCCTTCAAACCAGTTTAAACTATCGAAAATTCGGAACACATCGATTCCAGATTGTGCACTTTCTTTAACAAATTCTTCAATTACATTATCCGGGTAGTTTTTATATCCAACAGCATTACTAGCACGAAGTAACATTTGGAATAAAACATTTGGAATGCTTTCACGTAATTTACGCAATCGAATCCATGGATCTTCACGTAAGAAACGGTATGCAACATCAAATGTTGCTCCTCCCCACATTTCTAGCGAGAATAAATCAGGTAATAGTTTTGCTGTCGGCTCTGCGATGTCGATTAAATCTTTTGAACGAACTCTCGTTGCAAGCAATGATTGATGAGCATCCCTGAATGTCGTATCTGTTAGCAATGTTTGTTTTTCATTTTTTAACCAATTTGATACATATTCTGGTCCATGATCATCCAATAGTTGTTTCGTTCCTTTTTGAAGTTGTACATCATCCACTACCGGTTTATGTAATGGTGAAAATATTGGCTTCTGTTTTTTCGGCACACCATCAACACCATTGATTGTCATATCAGCTATATAAGTTAATAATTTCGTTCCTCGGTCTAATCTCGGTTCGAAATCAAATAATTCTGGTGTTTCGTCGATAAAGTTTGTATCATATTCCCCTTTTAAAAACTGTTTATGTCTAACAACGTTTTTCAAAAATGGAATATTTGTCTTTATTCCGCGAATTCTGAATTCTCTTAAGTTACGTTCCATCTTTTGGGCAGCTTGCTCAAATGTTAAAGCCCATGTTGATACTTTCACTAATAAAGAATCATAATATGGTGATACTATTGCACCTTGATAACAGTTCCCAGCGTCTAATCTTACACCAAATCCACCACCAGAACGATAAACCATAATTCTTCCTGTATCTGGCATAAAGTCGTTTAATGGATCCTCCGTTGTAACCCGTGACTGAATCGCATAGCCATTCGTGCGAATCTCTTCCTGCTTCGGAATACCAATTGCCGGATCGTGTAAGCTAAGACCTTCAGCAACTTTAATTTGTGTATGTACAATATCAATTCCAGTAATCATTTCTGTAATCGTATGTTCTACTTGAATTCGTGGGTTTACCTCAATGAAGTAGAACTCTTCCCCCGTAACTAAAAATTCTACCGTCCCGGCATTTACATACTTTACATTTTCTGATAATTTTACAGCTGCCTCACAAATTTCTTCACGTAATGTATCTGATAAAGATAAACTCGGCGCAATTTCTACTACTTTTTGGTGTCTTCTTTGAATCGAACAATCACGTTCAAATAAGTGAACAACGTTTTCATGTTGGTCTCCAATAATTTGAACTTCAATATGTTTCGGATTTTCTATAAACTTTTCTACATAAATCTCATCATTTCCAAATGCTGTTTTCGCTTCTGAACGAGCTCGGTCATATGCCTCAACTAATTCACCTTTATGCTGAACGATTCGCATTCCACGTCCACCACCACCAAGTGAAGCTTTAATAATAATTGGATAACCTGCTTTTTCTGCAAATTTTTCTACTTCTGAGATAGATGATACAGGCCCATCTGTTCCCGGAATAATCGGTAGACCTGCATTGATTGCTTGTTGCTTTGCCTTTACTTTATCTCCAAACATATCTAAATGATCGCTAGTCGGGCCAATAAAAATTATCCCTTCTTCTTCACATCGTCTAGCAAACTCAATATTTTCAGATAATAAACCATAGCCAGGGTGAATTGCATCAACATTTGTGTTTTTTGCTAATGTAATGATTCCTTCAATATCTAGATAAGCATCAATTGGACTTTTATCTTCACCAATTAAATAAGACTCATCAGCTTTATAACGATGTAGAGAACTTGCATCCTCTTTTGAATAAATAGCGACTGTACGAATATTTAACTCTGTACATGCTCTGAATATTCTTATCGCTATTTCTCCACGGTTTGCAGCCAAAATTTTGTTGATTTTCCTACCTTGAACAACTGTCATCCTTCTCTTCCTTTCCTAACTATATATATTTATATAAGTACCTAATTTGTTATGTTTTCGTATCCATTAACTGTTTTAGCAATGTTATTTAAAATTCCCATTGCAATCATACAAGTTAATAAGGATGAACCTCCATAACTAATAAAAGGTAATGGTACACCAGTAATCGGCAAGATCCCACTTATAGAACCTAAATTAATAAATGCTTGAATCGATATAAGTGAAGTGATCCCTATTGCAAGTAAAGAACCAAAGCCATCTTTACATTTCGTAGCAAGCATAACACCTTTTACAACAATTGTAATAAATAATCCCATAACAATCACAATACCAAAAACGCCTAGCTCTTCAGCAATTATTGCCATAATGAAGTCCGTATGTGCTCCATATAAATAACCAAGCTTCTGAATGCTTTGCCCTAATCCTTGTCCTAAAAGGTCTCCGCCTCCGATCGCTACATATGATTGAATCAGTTGGAAACCGGAATCACTTGCATCTGTAAACGGGTCATATGCACCTTTAAAACGCTCAATTCTCGTTGGTGTGACAAAGCCTGAAAAATATATTATCGGCGTCAAGATAATCGCCAATACTCCTCCGATAAAGCCTAAGTATTTCATTTTTACACCAGCAGACAACGAAATCACAATGACCACAAATACAATAATAGAAGCTGTCCCGATATCTGGTTGTAAAACGATTAAAAAAATTAAAAAGCCCGATAAAATTAATGGCGGTAACACACTATGTACAAAATTATTAATTCGGCTTTGTTTTTTTGAGTAAATAAAAGCTAAATAAATAACAATCGCTAGTTTAACAAATTCTGCTGGTTGAAGATTAAACCCAAATAACGAAATGGCTCGAACTGCATTATTTGCACTTTCACCGAATAACAGGACTAAAACTAGCCCTGCAATACTACCAATTAAAATAATTGGCATTAATCTTATGTAATTTTTGTACGGAAAAATCGATACAAATAAAAAAACTGCTACAGATAAACAAAACCATATTAATTGACGTGTTAAATAAAATGAACTATCCAATCCTTGAACGACTGCAATTAGCATGCTCGCACTATATACCATAACTACTCCAAATCCTGCAAGCAAAATAGGAGTGATCATTAATACAAAATCAAAATCTTTTAAAAGCTTACGCACATCAAACACTCCAAACCATAGTAATGACTTCATGACATACATTAAATTATATAATATGTGTCGTTCAATTGCTAGGACGATAGAGTCTTTTAAGTATTTAGAATACATTAAATTTTCCGATATAACAATCAACAAGAACATCGTTCACAAAATGTTCACAAGTATTATAAATAAAAAACTTTGCGATAAACGCAAAGTTTTAACCATTTTTCTTAAATGGAATTGTATTTTGTGCCGCCTCATGTAGTAAGTTTGATTTATGCTCTAAATTATCTAATAGCTCTCTACCTTGTTCCTCTGTAATAAGCGATAATCTTACAGCAAAATCAATTTCCCTCGATAATCCAAACATCTGAGTATCTAGCACTTCCTCATATAGTGGACATTGAGGTGTCATCAAGTTATCTATTTGTACTTCAATTAGCCTTAATATTTTATCTGCATCTTCTTTTAATACTTCCAATGCTTTCTTACGTTGGTCTGCCGTTATTTGCGACATGGATTTCGTCCCTCCGCATCCATTGTTCACGATATTTTCTAACATAGGTAATTATCTACCTCTAGAGTTAATATTATCGTTATATAAGACAAATTGCAAACACTTAATGTTTTTTCCACTTATTATAAGTTTGTAAGTTGAAATTAATGAAAAAAACATATATTTTTGTTATCCTTTACAAAGGTATTTAAATTAAATGAGGTGTAATGATGATTATTCAAATGAAAGGGAAAATTAAATTCCCAATTACTTTAGATGCATCTGTTTGGATTTTTGATGACCGAAAAGTTATTTTAGAAGATGCTTTTACAGGTCAAAAAGAAGAGGTTGAAGATGAATCATACAAAAAAACTGCGCAAATGTTCGATCAAGAAGTTTATTTTCAATCGAAAATTAAACCTCCAGTAAATAAAAGTATTAACCGTTTTGAAAAAGAAAAAATCTTAAAACATTCTTTTGTCATGCCAATCGAGACATTCATACGTTCGGCAGAACCTGAAGCAGATGTTGAACATGTCCGTCTAAAAACGAATGAAGATGATGTTATTATCACATTAGATCAACTATTAAATACATATTTCCTATTTTCTTTAAACGGAAAACCGTTAAAAGAGGATGGTCCAGTTCACTTATATTTCAAAGATGGATCTAACAAAGATGCACCGATTAAAGGTATTAAAGAAATTATATTTGAATAGCAAAATGTGTAATTGTATTGAAAAAAAATATCCTCCCAGTAACTATCCACTGGGAGGATATTTTTTATTGATTATCCTCGTCAAATTCTTCTGATACTTCATTAAAATACTGTACACCAAATTGAGAACCTTCAGACACCATTTTAGCATTTTCTAATTGATCTGTTTCGTTTCCCATCATTTGGTCTGGCTTACCTGCTTGATTTAACACATCAGAAAAGGTTGTCGTTTCGCGCCCATCTTTATTTTTGATCATATATGCTAAGCCAAGAGTTGCTGCTGCACCGACAATTGGTACGATAATTCTTTTCTTCAATTTTGACATCCTTTCTTCATTAAATTTCTTGCTACTATAATTTACCCTTTACGTTTAAATTTAAACAGTATAAAATAAAAAGTATGATATAAATTGAGGTGAACAATGAAATGGATGTACAATGTGCACTTTGTGATATAGAAGAAACAATTGAACGTCATAGTTATGCAGCACGAAGATTAAGAACACAACGTAATCATGCGTATCTATGCCCTACTTGTTATGATAGGATTAAAGAAAACACAGAAAAAAGATTAGCAACAGGAAAATTCCTTATAAATAAAGGATGTTAAAAAAGCTTTTATAAAGGTTTCCCCTTATAAAAGCTTTTTTATCCTTCATTTTTATTTGAGCGTTCCTTATACATTCTAAATCGATAGATTCCTAATACTGCACAAATAATGATCAGTGATTCTGTCATCGGCAATTTAAATACACTAAATATAGTAATAATAAATACACCAATAGCCAACATAACATATACGATCAATGATTTTAATAATGGTAGTTCACGCGCAAACCCTAACTTATATGCGATAATACTTAAAATTAAATTTAGAACATAAAATGTCCAAAACATATGCTCTGTACCAAAATTCGATTGTAAAAAATTGAACATTAATCCAAAATCAGTTCCCATATTTTCTCCTCGCAAACATATTCATTTTATCCCATATTATATCATACTAGAAGTTTACTGTTCATTCCAATCATTCGTCTAAAATTCACACATCGTTTTCATTTTCAAGAAAAATCGTTTATACTAACGATGATAGTAAATAGGAGTGAGTTATATTGCAAAATTTTAATTTACCAAAATTTTTATTAGCAACATTAGTCGTTCTAATGTTTTGTTTAGTCGGTGTCGCAATATCTTATGAAAGTATATTATTTATCGTAATCTTTATTTTATTAGGCTTTCTTATTATGGGTTATGGTATCGCCACAAAACGAAAAAGTGACAATTAAGTCACTTTTTTTCCTTTTTTAAAATATTCGTGTAATAGTTTCGATTGAATAGATGGATTACATGCAATAATAGTACTTCGAGATAACATTGGTATTTCTTTTCCATCCATATCGGTTAACTTTCCACCTACTTCACTTAATATTACCCTTCCCGCTGCTACATCCCATGGTTCTAAGCCCATCGAAATATATGCTTCTGCCGCTCCTTCAGCGACATATGCCAATTCAATTGCTGCTGAACCGTACGATCTCAATCCACGCACTTCTTTCGATAATAAATGCATTACTTCTTCATCTACGAATCGATTTGGCATAAACCATCGATGACTCATACAAAGGACAGATTCTTTCAATGTCAATTTTTCTTGTAATGGTTGAAGTCGTACATTATTTTTATAAGCACCATTATCTCTCATAGCACTATACAAATTATTACGCATCACATCGTAAATAAAACCAATTTCTCCAATTCCATCTGCATAAACTCCAATGGAAATGGCGAAATTTTGTTTTTGATTAACAAAATTCATCGTACCATCTATTGGGTCTATCACCCAAATTGTTCCATCAAAATGCGATAAATGATCTCCATATCCTTCTTCACTTAATAATAAATGTTCTGGATAATGCTCTTTTATTTTTGTAGCAAAAAAAAACTCCACCTGACGATCCAATTCAGTTACTAAATCTTTCGGATTTGATTTAGTATCGATCGTCAGTGGATCATACATGTTTTCTCGAATTATGTTGCCTGCATCTAATATCCATGATCTAATGCGATTGAATAAAATTTCACGTTGAATGACATCCATTATATTGGCCCCCATATCATACACAACATTGCTCAAATATCTTATACAATGATTCATTGAATTTAATATATTGTAGCAAACAATCCTAGTAAATGCATAAATTTCGATGTAATCTTTATGCATTAGTCGATAATTTATTTAATAAATATAACTTTTTTACTAATTTGCTTAATTTTAATTTTGCATCTTTTATTTCTTCATCATTATTCATTTCCATCGCATCATATAATGTTAACAATTCATAATCGATTTCAAGTTTAATAGTATGGATGACCTGTTCATTTTTCTTTCTCTCTACTTGTTCCACTAAATATTTCATTTCACTCACACCCTTTTTAGAAATCGTAATCTATATGCTGTTAATCATGATTGTTACTTCTTTATATATATTACTTTACTTATTTATTCCCGATTGTGTTCATATATAAACTCCGAAACACATTTTTGTAAAATAAAGGTATTTATCACAAAATTAGTTACTTGTCATAATATATTCCATTCTTCAAATGTGTTATACTATTTATGGTTGACAACTTAAATGTGCCATACTATAATAATTATTACATAATAAATTTGTAGAGGAGATGACTCTTGTGGGGATCATTATTTGTCAAGAATGCCAGGAAGTTATTAATTACTACGAAGAAGAAAAAGTGACAAAGTTATACAGCACGTGTCCAACATGCAATAATAAATAATAATAATAATAATAAAAACGAACGATAAAAAGTTTGAAACATCATTACGTAAAACTTTTCGAAACAAGAACTGATCATATTAATTACTCAAGAAATATACAACGCTTTTTAGGCATATAACAGCTAAGCCTATTATGAGCAATACGTACAGATGACTATGTAAGAATTTACATCTGATACAGTCCATTTATATTTCTTAAGTTTTTCGTTGATATTCTTGGTTCATACTAATTCTTGCGTATTGTTTCAAGCTTTTTATTTAATATATTGTATGACACATTCATGCATATATAAGTTTTATCGTATCATACATATGGTATTCTAATCCCTTTTTAATTCAACAGCAAAAATTCTTCTCCCTTTATGCCAAAAAATGGCATCAATGAACTCTTTCCACCAACACCATGTAATATAAAGCCCAAAAAAGAGGTTCAGTAAGATTACTGAACCTCTTTTTTATATACTTTACAACGTTCGTATGAAACATTATTTTTTATAGCGTATGAATTGGTGTTCCTAATGCAACTTCAGCTGCTTCCATCGTAATTTCACCTAATGTTGGGTGAGCGTGGACAGTTAAAGCAATATCTTCTGCAGTCATTCCAGCTTCAATTGCCAAGCCAATTTCTGAAATCATATCACTCGCGTTCGGCCCAACTACTTGACCACCAATTACTAGACCATCTTCTTCACGAGTAATTAACTTCATGAATCCTTCTGTGTCGTTTAATGATAAAGCACGTCCGTTTGCCGCAAATGGGAATTTACCAACTTTAACTTTAATTCCAGCATCTTTTGCTTCTTTTTCAGTATATCCAACAGAAGCCATTTCTGGATCTGTGAATACAACTGCTGGCATTCCAATATAATCAATTTCAGATTTTTTACCGCTAATTGCCTCTGCCGCAACTTTACCTTCATAAGAAGCTTTATGAGCTAAAGGTAATCCAGCTACGATATCACCAATTGCATAAATATTATCAATATTCGTACGGCATTGTTTATCAATTTTCACAAGTCCTCGTTCGTCTAATTCGATACCTACTTGCTCTAAACCAATATCTGAAGTGTTTGGACGACGACCAACTGTTACTAATACGTAATCAGCTTCAACAGTTTCTTCCTTACCGTTAGCCTCGTACGTTACTTTAACACCATCTTTCGTTTCCTCTACACCTTTAGCCATCGCACTCGTTACAATATTCACGCCTTTTTTCTTTAAACGTTTCGTAACGATGTTTGACATTTGTTTTTCAAATGTTGCTAAAATTTCTTTTTCCCCTTCGATGATCGTAACTTCTGTACCAAAGTTCGCATAAGCAGAACCTAATTCAGTACCGATGTATCCACCACCAATAACAACTAATTTTTCAGGTACTTCCTCTAAACTTAATCCACCAGTAGAGTCAAGTACTCTATCTGAGAATTTAAAGCTAGGAATCTCAATTGGTGTTGAACCTGTAGCAATAATACAGTTTTTAAATGTATATGTTTGAGATTGAGTTTCATCCATTACTTTTACATTGTTATTATCAACGAAATAAACTTCACCTTTAACGATGTCTACTTTATTTCCTTTTAATAATGCTTCTACACCAGAAGTTAAACGTTTTACAACATTTCCCTTCCATTCTTGAACTTTTCCAAAGTCAACTTTTACATTTTCCGTCGTAATTCCTAATTCTTCATTACCACGAGCTGCATCTGTTAAATGACCAGCTTGGATTAACGCTTTTGAAGGAATACATCCAACGTTTAAGCATGTTCCACCTAGTGCTCCTTTATCGACAATTGTAACTTTTTGACCTAATTGAGCCGCACGGATTGCTGCAACATATCCTCCTGGACCTGCACCAACAACTAGCGTATCAACTTCGATTGGAAAATCTCCTACTACCATTATTTCACGCCTCCATCATGATCAACTGTGGATCATTTAATAATCTTTTGATTTGATTTAATGCTTCTTGCCCTGTTGCTCCGTCAACAATTCTATGGTCAAAGCTTAGTGATAATGCCAATACCGGCGCAACTACAACTTCCCCATTACGAACGACAGGTTTTTCTTGAATACGACCAATACCTAAAATAACTGCCTCTGGATAATTTAACACTGGAGTAAACCACTGTCCACCGGCAGAACCGATATTCGTAATCGTATTAGAAGCACCTTTCATCTCCTCTGCTGTTAGTTTACCATTACGAGCTTTTTCTGCCAACTCATTTATATCCTGTGAAATTTCAAATAGTGACTTTCTATCTGCGTCTTTCACTACTGGAACGAGTAAACCTTTATCTGTATCAGCAGCAATACCTATATTATAGTAATGTTTGTAAATTATTTCATCTGTTTCATCATCAACTGCAGCATTTAAAATAGGGAACTTCTTCGATGCAGAAATTAAAGCTTTTACCACATAAGGTAAATAAGTTAATTTAATTCCTTGATCTAAAGCTACTTCTTTGAATCGTTTACGATGTGCTACTAATTCTGTTACATCTACTTCATCTAATAACGTAACGTGAGGAGCTTTCGTTTTCGAATTCACCATCGCTTTAGCGATTGCTTTACGAATACCACTCATTTTTTCACGAGTTTCAGGATATGTTCCAGTTGTTGCAACAGGTGCTACACGCTCTTCAGATAGGCTTTCCACTTCTGCTGTAGCTTCTTCACTAGGTATAACATCTCCAGATACAAATGCATCGACATCTTCTTTTAAAATACGTCCATTTTTTCCAGAACCAGTTACTTCTTGAATGTCTACCCCTTGCTCACGAGCATATTTACGAACAGATGGCATTGCAATAACTAATTTCTTCTCATCTTCAGTCACCGGTTCTGTCGTTTCTTTTGGTGTCGGCTTTTCCTCTACCGTTTCTGTTTCTTTTTCTTCTGTCGGTGCCTCTTCTTTAGTTTCCTCTGTAGGCTCTTCTGATTCATACCCTTCTGCCTCGATACGAATTAACACGTCTCCTACAATCGCTACTTCTCCTTCAGCAACTTTAATTTCTAACACCGTACCATCTACTGGTGAAGGAATTTCTACAACTGCCTTATCATTTTGTACTTCACAAAGTACATCATCTTCTTTTACTTCGTCCCCTTCATTGAAGAACCATTTCACAATTTCTCCCTCGTGAATTCCTTCTCCAATATCCGGTAATTTAAATTCAAAAGCCACGATGTCTACCTCCTATTCATTATTCATTTCATTAAAAGTTCATAACAGCTTCTACTTTTTCGATTACATCTTTATGATCCGGTAACCATACTTCTTCTGCCGCCGCAAAAGCATATACAGTATCTGGTGCAGTAACACGTAGGACTGGTGCTTCTAGATGTAAAATAGCGCGTTCTTGAATTTCAGCTGCAATATTCGCAGCAATACCAGCTTGACGTTGTGCTTCTTGCACGACTACTACACGATTTGTTTTTTGTACGGACTCTAAAATAGTATCGATATCAATCGGCGAAACCGTACGTAAGTCGATTACTTCTGCGTCAATTCCTTTTTCTTTTAACTCTTCAGCAGCTTTTAATGACGTGTGAACCATTGCACCATATGCAATAATTGTTACATCTTTTCCTTCACGTTTTACATCTGCTTTTCCGATTTCAATTGTATATTCTTCTTCAGGTACTTCTTCACGGAATGAACGATATAATTTCATATGCTCCAAGAAAATAACCGGGTCATTATCTCGAATCGCACTAATTAATAAACCTTTCGCGTCATATGGAGAAGATGGAATAACAACTTTTAATCCTGGTTGTTGAGCCATTAAACCTTCTAAAGAATCCGCGTGTAATTCTGGTGTTTGTACACCACCACCAAATGGAGAACGAACCGTGATTGGCGAATTGAATGCATTTCCTGAACGGTATCTCATTCTTGCCATTTGACCACTAATCGAATCCATTACTTCATATAAAAATCCGAAGAACTGAATTTCAGGTACTGGGCGATATCCTTCTAGTGCAAGTCCGATTGAAAGACCACCGATTGCCGATTCAGCTAACGGTGTATCAAATACACGCTCTTCACCGAATTCCTTTTGTAAACCTTCTGTCGCTCTAAACACACCACCGTTTTGTCCAACGTCTTCGCCGAATACGAGCACATTTTCATCGTTTTTTAATTCGGTTCTTAAAGCGTCTGTAATCGCTTGGATCATTGTCATTTGTGCCATTTTACTTCGACTCCTTTTCTCTATATTCCGCTAATTGTTCTTCTAAATGTTGTGGTAACTCTTCAAACATATGTTCAATTAATTCTGTTACTTTTTGTTTTGGTTGAGCATCTGCTTTTTTAATCGCTTCTTTAATATCTTCTCTTGCACGCTCAATAATTTCTTCTTCTTTTTCTTCTGACCATAAGCCTTTTTTCTCTAAATAACTACGGAAACGTACTAATGGATCACGTTTTTCCCATTCAGTATCTAAATCATCCGTACGGTATCTTGTCGGGTCGTCCCCTGCCATTGTATGTGGCCCGTAACGGTATGTCATCGTTTCAATTAATGTTGGTCCTTCCCCATTAATTGCACGCTCTCTAGCATATTTTGTAATAGCGTAAACAGCTAACGGATCCATTCCATCCACTTGATAACCTTCAATACCAGCAGCAACCGCTTTTTGTGCTAACGTTTTCGCTGCAGTTTGTTTTTCAACAGGCACTGAAATTGCGAATAAATTATTTTGTACAAAGAAAATAGCTGGTGCTTTATACGCTCCTGCAAAGTTCATTCCTTCATAGAAATCACCTTGTGATGTACCACCATCACCAGTATACGTAACAGCAACTGATTTATTGCCACGTAATTTCTTACCTAAAGCAACTCCAGCAGCTTGCACATATTGTGCACCAATAATAATTTGTGGACTTAACGTATTTACACCTTGAGGCATTTGGTTTCCGTGAAAATGACCTTTCGAGAATAAAAATGCTTGGTATAAAGGTAATCCGTGCCAAATCATTTGTGGCACATCTCGGTATCCTGGTAATAAAAAGTCTTCTTTCTCTAATGCAAAATGACTTGCAATTTGAGAAGCTTCCTGACCTGCTGTCGGTGCATAGAATCCTAATCTTCCTTGACGGTTTAATGCAATTGATCTTTGGTCTAACACTCTTGTATATACCATTCTTGTCATTAATTCTTGTAATTCTTCATCTGATAAATCAGGAGCAAATTCTTCGTTTACGATTTCTCCTTCTTCATTCAACACTTGAAACATTTCAAATTTATTTTCAACATCTTGTAATACATGTTTCAATGTATTCACCTATCCTTTCCTACATAAGTTTATTATTTTTAAAACATAAATCATTGCTTTTAAATTTATTGGAGTAAATTGCCAACAAAACTGTTATACAAATTCACTCACTTTTAATTGATACACATCAACTATTTACAGTGTACGAAAAAACATCCGTAACGTCAATGTTTTGAACTGAAATTTTTAATTAAAATTTAGAAATATTGTTATTCAGTAAAACTGTTACAGTTAAATAGATGAACTGTACTAATATTTGAAGCGCTTTTTACACTGTGTTACTACAACACCCACATGAATTGTTTACCCTCTTTAAATAGATTCATGCATGATATAAAAATAATTTTTATCCTTTTCGAACAACTTTTCCGATATTTTTTCATTTTTATGATAAGATATGATTGAACATGTTGATCATAGAGATAGGAGTAATATGTATGTTATTAATGAAAGATATTGTAAGAGATGGACATCCTGTTTTACGAGAAAAAGCAACAGAAGTTACAATTCCTCCATTAAAGGAAGATGTAAAAACATTAGATAATATGTTAACATTTATTAAGAATAGTCAAGATGAGGACATAGCTGAAAAATATAATTTACGATCGGGTGTTGGACTTGCCGCACCGCAAATTGGAATAAGCAAGCAATTATTAGTCGTACATTTCGAATATGATGATCAATTGTACAGCTATCAATTAATGAACCCTAAAATAATAAGTCACTCCGTCCAAAAGGCTTTTTTAGGTGGGGGGGAAGGTTGCTTATCTGTTGATGAAGTAATCGAGGGTTATGTACCGCGTAATGCAAAGATCACTGTAAAAGCTTTTGATATCAATGGAAATCCAGTGAAAATTCGATTAAAAGGATATCCGGCAATCGTCATGCAACATGAAATTGACCATTTAAATGGAATTATGTTTTATGACCATATTAATAAAGAGAATCCTTTCTACATTCCGGAAAACGCTAAAATAATTGAGTAATCGTAAAGAACAATTTTCTTAAAGGATACAAAGATTATTTCCTTTAAGGGAATTGTTCTTTTCATGCAATTTCATTGTATATTTTCTAACTAAAAGATACATCATATGTAAAAGATTTACACAATTTTATTAATATTTATTTCATTAATATCGAAATCATATTATAATGATTAATAATAGGGATTGGATCGGTTTAACCATTTTGCAAAATGTACTAGATAGGAGTGCATTGTTGCAACATAATCGCAGGACGTCTAAGCGTGAACATGACGGAAATGAAGGTTTTTTTAAAGGGACGTGTACCGCAATCACATATGACACAAAAAACAGATGTACAAAACAATACAATAAACGAAATTTAGGAGAGATAGAATGATTTATAAAGTTTTATATCAAGAATCAATAGAAGGTGCTCCAGTACGTGAAAAAACAAAAAGCCTATACGTAGAAGCATCTTCAGAACGTGAAGTTCGACAAAAGTTAAGCGATCGCAAATACAATATTGAATTAATCCAGTTATTAAATGAAGCACATTTAGAGTATGAAAAAAAATCACCAGATTTCAAAGTCGAAAGTGTGTAATCAATGAAATTTGTTAAAAACGATCAAACAGCAGTCTTTGCCCTCGGTGGCTTAGACGAAATCGGTAAAAATACGTATTGTGTACAATTCCAAGACGAAATTATTCTCATTGATGCAGGAATTAAATTCCCGGAAGATGAATTACTTGGAATTGATTATGTTATTCCAGACTATACGTATTTAGTACAAAACAAAGAAAAGATTAAAGGATTAATCGTTACACACGGACATGAGGATCATATTGGTGGGATCCCATATTTATTACGTGAATTAAACATACCTATATATGCTGGAAAACTTGCGATTGGGCTTATTAGAAAAAAATTAGAAGAACATGGCTTATTAAGAAATGCAAAATTAAACATTATTAGTGAAGACGACGTGGTAAAGTTCCATAAAACATCTGTTAGCTTTTTCCATGTTACACATAGTATCCCTGACTCTTATGGTGTCGTAGTAAAAACTCCTTCAGGAAATATCGTTCATACAGGTGATTTCAAATTTGACTTTACACCTGTTGGCGAACCTGCAAACATTGCGAAAATGGCGGAAATTGGTAAAGAAGGTGTACTTTGTTTACTATCAGATAGTACGAATAGTGAAGTACCTGGTTTTACACTTTCAGAAAGTGTTGTCAAAGAAAATATTTACGATCTTTTTGCACGTTCTAACGAAAGGTTAATTTTTGCTACATTTGCTTCCAATATTTACCGATTACAACAAGTTGTAGATGCAGCTGTTAAGTATAACCGTAAAGTTGCAATTATCGGTAGAAGTATGGAATCCGCGATTGAAATCGGTCGTGAATTAGGATACATTAATGCACCGAAAGAAACATTTATCGAGACAAACCAAATTAACCGTTATCCTGCAAATGAAATTGCAGTATTATGTACTGGTTCTCAAGGTGAGCCAATGGCAGCATTATCTAGAATCGCAAATGGTACACATCGACAAATTTCTATTGCTCCTGGAGATACTGTAGTATTCTCCTCTACACCAATCCCTGGTAACAATATAAGTGTAAGCCGCACAATTAACCAATTGATGCGTGCAGGGGCAAATGTCATTCACGGACCATTAAGTAAAATTCATACTTCAGGTCATGGTAGCCAAGAAGAGCAAAAATTAATGCTACGTTTAATGCAACCAAAATTTTTCATGCCTATCCATGGAGAATATTCTATGTTAGTAACACATACGAAACATGCCGTAGAATGTGGCGTAGAAGAACTCAATACATTCGTCATGGATAATGGGGATGTATTAGCTTTAGGAAAAGATACAGCAGCTATTGCTGGACGTGTTCCTTCTGGTTCTGTTTACGTAGATGGTAGTGGTATTGGAGATATCGGAAATATTGTTTTACGCGACCGCCGAATTCTTTCAGAAGAAGGATTAGTTATTGTCGTTGTAAGTATCGATATGAAGAACTTCGAAATCGCTGCTGGACCAGATATTATATCAAGAGGATTCGTTTATATGCGTGAATCTGAAGATTTAATAAATGAAGCACAAAAACTTGTTGCAGAACATTTAAACAAAATTATGCAACGTAAAACGAGTAAATGGTCCGAAATTAAAAATGAAATTATCGACACGATTGCACCGGTATTATATGAAAAAACGAAGCGTCGTCCGATGATTTTACCGATCATAATGGAAGTATAAAATATTCGATCTCGAATAAAAGTAGTAAATGGCATTAGTGGATTTTACTTTCCACTAATGCCATTTTTATCATACGGATGAAATCTCCAATTTTGACAATGACTTAACATCCATTAATGACGAACTATAGAGTAAAAAGCGAAAAAAGTACTGTTTATGTGTGAAAAGATAAACAGTACTTTTTTATGAATGAACTAAATGGAGGCATGTGATGATTTGTATTAATCAATTACATAATGTTTTTCAAATTTAGAAATGTCTTCGTCTGCCCCAATTACAATTAACGTATCTTCGAAATTAATTTTGTAATCAGCAGTCGGTGATACGTTAATATCTTTCCCATTTTTAATCGCTACGACGTTACACCCAAATTTTGCACGAATATTTAAATCAATCAATGTTTTCCCTAGCATTTTCTTACTCGCAGCAACTTCCACCATGCTATAGTCATCCGATAGCTCTAAATAATCTAATATATTACTTGAAATAATACTATGGGCGATACGCTTCCCCATATCTCTTTCTGGATGAACAACCTGGTTTGCCCCTATTTTATGTAATATTTTCGCGTGATAGTCACTTTGTGCTTTCACTGTAATTTTTTCGACTCCTAAATCATCCAAAATAACAGTCGTTAAAATACTCGCCTCTATATTATCACCGATTGCAACGATGACATGGTCCATATTTTTAATGCCTAATTCTTTTAATACACCTTCATCTGTCGAATCAGCAATTACTGCGTGGGAGGCAATATTTTTAAATTCATTTACTTTATGCTCATTCTTATCAATTGCTAGTACTTTCATTCCTTCTAAACTTAATTCTTCACAAACACTTCCACCAAATCGACCTAAGCCGATTACAGCAAATTCCCGTTTCATTTCTACACCGTCTTCCTAACTTTCTTCTTTTTTTGGTAATAAATAAATACAAACAAGCGCTATAATTGCCAAAATAAAAATACCAATATAAATATATTGTAATCCACTCGATAACCCTTTTTGCAAAATATGAATCGCCTCTTTTGATAAGGAGGCCATTTTGCCATCGTGTAAAAGTAAATCGATATCGTCTACACTTAATTGTTCCTCTCCATGTGATTGTATCGTTTGTCGATTAATTGCATTGTTTAATATTCCACCAAACAAAGCGACGCCGACAGCACTTCCTAATGAACGCATAAATGTATTCGAAGCTGTCGCGCTCCCTCTTTCTTTCCATGATACGGTAGATTGAATTTGCACGATAAAAGCTGTACTCGTTAACCCCATTCCTACACCAACGAAAAAAGACCCAAAACTAGCGATATAAACAGATTGTACAATGGGCAAACAAATAAATAAAATTGTCCCTATCATTAAAAACAATGCACCAATTAATGTCGTTGTACGATATCCTATTTTCAATAATAACCGACCAGATAAGGCAGATGCAATCGGCCATCCGATAGACATTGTCGTTAACGTAAATCCAGCAATTAAAGCCGATTTCCCTAATACACCTTGTACAAATGTCGGTAAATAACTCGATACACTTATCATAATAATTCCAGTTATAAATGTGGCGATATTCGCTAATCGAATAGTTTGATAAGACCAAATTGATTTTGCAATCATTGAATTACCCTTTTTACTCTTCATAAAAAACAGCGATAAAGCGGTGACAGAACTACCAAGAATGAGATAAAATTGTATCGAATTCCATGGCAATGAATTTCCACCTTCTACTAAAATGTACATAAAAAGTGTAATGCCAATCATCATAGTTATTGTACCAAATATATCGACTGATTGTTTTTCTTTTACTTTCGTTTCTTTTAAAAACATAGCGATTCCTAACATCGATAATAATCCAATCGGAATATTCATCCAAAACACATATTGCCAATTTAAAAAATCAACGAAAAACGCACCAATTAAAGGACCGATAATTGCCGATATCCCCCATACAGAAGATAAATATCCTTGTATTTTGGCACGCTCTTCTTTGGAATAAATGTCTCCAACGATTGTTGTTGCAATTGGCATCATCGCTCCAGCACCAATCCCTTGAATAAAGCGCCATCCGATTAGTGACCACATTGAAGCACTAAACCCGGCAAATAAGGAGCCGAGCAGAAAAACAGAAATTCCAAATAAATAAATTGGTTTCCTTCCATACATATCTGCTAATTTACCGAAAAGTAAAACAGTTGCACTTGATGATAATAAGTATGCAGAAAACACCCAACTATATAACGAAAAATGTTGTAAATCTGCAACGATACTTGGCATCGCTGTCGCTACAATTGTCGCTTCAATTGCGGATAAAAACATCCCTAACATGACTGCTACAAGTATAAATGGCCGTTTTAACTGATCATCCATCTAATTAATATTCATTTCCTTTCGATATTAATGTTGGTTTCGTTTTTGATAATAATCTTTTTTCAATGTTTTCAATATCGCTCTTCTTGTTAATATACCAACAAAATATCCATCATCATCTACTACACAGACAAATGGTGAATCTATAACTGCTTTTAAACCGTTAATAAATGATTCTTCTTGATGAATACTCACTAATTCATCCATTACTTCATGCACCTTTAATTCCGATAACCTTTCCATTTCATATGTTTCTACTCCTAAAATTTGATCTAAAATAACTGTTTTACTAATGGAGCCAGCTAATTTAAATGAGGTATCTAATACAGGTACAGCAAAATATCCTGAACGAATTAATACGAGTAATGCATGTTCCAAAGGATTATTTAATTGCACATGTGCTACCTTTTCAGATGGTATCATTAAATCACGTACTAAAATATTATCAATTTCTCTATCTTTTTGTGTCATACTCATGTAAAGCAACCCCTCTATCTATTAGTTTCCTACCTCAATATTGTACGTCTAATTCAACTACAACATAGAAAGAAAACGATTTCATTCTTACGTTTTTTATAAATATCTCTTTATCTATAGTGTACCACACATAAAATTTTATCACACGACATAAAACATATTTTTTTCATTTGATAAATATTGCAAGAAAGCGCTTTTTTGTGTAATCTAAATATAAACAAATGAAAAGGAGGATTACTTTGAAAGAACAAACTACTACAATGGACATTGCAAAAGCATTATTCACTATAAATAAACATGCAAAAACAGCTTTAGAACCTCAACATTTATACTTCATCAAAAAGAAAACAATCGAAAAATTACTTGATGAAGAAAAAGCTAAAAAAATCGGACTGCATTTTTCAAATAATCCGAAACTTAGTAATCAACATTCCATTTTATTAATACAAGTGGAAAACTACTACTTTCATTTACCTCCAAAAAAGGAAGACTTCAAAACGTTAGAACATCTAGGCTCATTGGATGATCATTATCGAAATCCTCGTACCAAGATGTCTTTATCAAGAGCAAAGAAAATTATTTACCAATATATTGAATGGGATGACCCACCGACGAATCGAAGAAATGATACGAATAAAAAAAGAGCGAGAAATAAAAAGCATTCATCCTTTTACATTCCTTCTTCTCTCGGAAAAATGGAATGGCCTCCAACAAAAAGATTCCCTTCAAAATATAATTAAGGAGTAGAAGAATGGGTCGTGGAACATTATTTGTATTAGTAGGAGCATTTCTTTGGGGCACGATTAGCTTTTTTGTAAAAAATCTATATGAAGCAGGCTTCACTCCGATGGAAGTAGTCACAATTCGAGTGACAGTTGCCGCAATTATTTTATGCGTTTTTACTGGGCTCACTTCTAATAAAAGTTTAAAGTTACAACGTATTTCACATATCAAGTACTTTATTGGTACCGGTGTGTTTAGTATTACATTTTTTAATTATTGTATGTTTAAAACGATCCAATTATCTACGGTACAAGTATCGGCTGCTTTATTGTATACTGGACCTGCATTTGTCATTATTATTTCACTCATAGTTTTGCATGAAAAGATTACGAGAAATAAAATTTTATCATTATTATGCACATGTGTCGGCATCATACTTGTAGTAGAATTTTTTCCACTTCAGGATAAAACAATCCCAATTATGACGATCATCATTGGGCTATGTTCTGGTATAGGTTATGCATTGTATAGTATTTTTAGCAAATTTGCTTTACAACATTATGATAGCTTAACCATTACTACATATACTTTTCTCGTTAGTGCGATTGTATTAATTCCTTTTTTTCCATTTAGTAAAAAAGGAGCACTTCTCATCCAACCTGATGTTTATTTATATGCACTAGGTTTAGGCTTCGTTCCAACTGCAATTGCTTATATTTTATATACATATGGCCTTTCTTTTATCGAAGCATCTAAAGCTGCTATTTTATCCACAATGGAACCTGTCGTTGCAACGCTAATTGGGATTTTTATTTTTACGGAGCCATTTACTATATTTCAAATTGTTGGAATGGGATGTATCCTTCTTGCGGTAATGATAATTGAGTTACCATCACTTTCCAATAGAAAAAAGAAAGTCATACAATAAAACGACATATGTTAGTTAACGTTGTTGACTCTCTTCAGTAAAATATTGATTATATTTATTTAATAAATGATCAAGTGCTTGGCTCTTTTCAATTGCCTCTTCACTTGTCATTCCTTTTAATTGAACGATTTCTATTAAATCATTACGATATCGTTCAATATGATGTAAAAGCTTGTCTTTCGTGATACACATACTTACTTTCTCTCCCTATAAATTCTAATATTTTCCTTGATTTTATTGGACGAATTACTCGAAACTAGAAAAATGCTATGTTATATTATTAACGTATGTACATAAGAAAGGATGTCCCACATGGCTAACTCCACTGCTCGCAATGAATGGTACGGTTGGTTAAAAATAATTATCGTTGCTATAATTGTTGCCTTTATCATTCGAACTTTTATTTTTTCAACCTCTATTGTAGATGGTAACAGTATGTACCCTACATTAGAAGATGGTGAAAGAGTAATTATTAATAAATTTTCCTATTTAGTTACAAACCCTCATCGTGGGGATATCGTCATTATTGAACATGATGAAAAAAATTATGTAAAACGTGTCATCGGCATGCCAAATGAAACGATCGAAATGAAAGATTATACTCTTTATATTGATGGAGAAGCTTTATCATCATCTTATGTGAGTCGTGATGTGGAAATTTTAACTGGTGATTTTGGACCGATAGAGATCCCTGAAGATTATTACTTTGTAATGGGCGATAATCGACCTGTTAGTTTAGATAGTCGACACGAACTCGGTTTAATCCATCGGTCTGAAATAACAGGCAAATCTGCTTTAATTATATACCCATTTGATAATATTGAGCTAGTACGATAAAAAAGGTTAGATTTTGTAACATACGTTACGAAACCTAACCTTTCCTTTTATTCATGGTCAAACAGGCAATACCCTATATTTAGTAATGCAAACGCTAAACAAGCAATTCCAAAGATTGTAACTAACATAATAGAAGCACCCTTTCTGCTTTTAATAAATAATGAATACATATAAATTACAATTATATCATACCAATTTTCTCATAAATAATAAAGCGTTTATATTATTTTATCCGACTAAAATTCGCTCTTTCGGATAATGGATGAACTGTTCGTTCGTTGCTAACTTTCTAAAAGTTAAAAGAAATGTAATGATTCCAACTCTTCCTATAAACATCAAAATCATTAAAATACATTTACTTACAGTAGATAACTCTTCTGTAATTCCTAAAGATAGTCCAACCGTACCAAATGCAGATGTTACTTCAAAAAACAACGATAATACGGAAACATCTTCGATAAGCGACAAAATCATTAAACTTACGAACACCATCATAATTGCTACAATCATCACTGTTACTGCTTTTTGTAAATCTTCTTCATATACTTCCCGATTAAATAATTTTAAGTTTTTACCACCACGAATAAAGGTAATTAAAAATATGACAACGAGTGCGAATGTTGTAGTGCGAATTCCTCCGCCAGCACTACTAGGGGAAGCACCAATAAACATTAAAAACGACATAAATAAATGGTTCGTTTCCGATAACATAGATACATCCATCGTTGAAAGTCCAGAACTTCTTGTTGTAACAGATTGAAATAATGCATAAAACAATGATTCATGCCAACTTTTTCCTTGAAAGAAATTTGTTCGATCAAATATATAAATAAAAATCGTTCCAATTATAATTAAACTAAAAAACGTAATCGATGTTACTTTAGTAAATAATGTGAAACGAAATTGTCTTTTTTCTCTTTTATGTAAAAATATATATTGTTTCACTTCTACTAAAACTGGAAATCCAATCGCACCAAATATAATTAAAAACATAATTGCGGATTGAACAAAATAATCGTTTGCATATGGAACAAGAGAATCATTCGTTAATGTAAATCCTGCATTTGATATAGCACTAATCGTACTGAAAAAACCATTCAAATACGCATCTTTTACATTCGAAAAATGCGGGATATAATAAGTACCAAGTAAAAATACAAAGATTGCTTCAATGACTAATACAATCAAAATAATCTGTTTTATTAAATGGACCATTCCACCAAAGGTCGTTTGGTTTTGGTCTTGCATTATAAGGCGTCTTTCCGATAAACCGATTTTTTTTCCGATAATTAACCAAAGGAATGTACTCACTGTCATAATACCTACTGCACCTAAGTGTAAAATAATTGCTAAAAAAATGATCCCTGTCGTACTAAAACTATCTCCAACTGAAATAGTGCTTAATCCTGTCACACTAACGGCACTTACTGCTGTAAATAGTATATCAATAAAGGGGATATGGACGCCTTCCTTATATGCAACAGGTAAAGATAAAAGAATCGTTGAAAAAATAATTGCTAAACCGTAAAAAATTAGCAATAACTGTGCAGGAGATAATTTATGTAATTTTTTCAATACTTTTTGTTCGTCTGCCATCCTTTTGCACCTTACTTTTCTTTATAATATTCCTTTATTTTATATCATTTCCTTGAACTTTTTCAATAAAGATTCTCCTTGATATCCTTGGTTTAAAATCTCCCGTAGCATTTCTTCGATACGACTTTTATTATCTACTACCTTACCTTGAAACAATACATTTAATTTATCTTCACCAATTTCATTAACACTAATGATTTGAGTAATGAAAAATGCGGGATCATTATCCACACGTGTGATTTTTGCTTGAATCATAATCTCTTTAATATGTTTAATTGCTTCGAAATAAGGTTTATAAGAACGATCGATAAAAGCTTCGACAAGCCAACCAATTTCATCTTCCCGATTAATAACTAATCCGTCATGAATTTTTATTTTCTTTTGGGCAATGCCTTCTTCTTCATTAGCCACTATTTCTAAATCTTTTAATTTAAATGTTTTCATCAACGGTTCCTCCTTCTTACTAAAGTATGTCAATTATAGTCACTTGTCAATATTCGTTTCCTTTTTTTAAAAAAATCGCATAAATTTCAGTCAATCGAACAATATAAACATACAAACAAAAGGAGAAAAGGTGTATATGACATGAAAAAATCATTTATTTTATCGCTATCTTTATTGTTTTTCACTCTTTCTGGCTGTATGAATGATAAACAGCCAACTAATTTAGAACCGACACGTAGTGACCCATTATCATTAATGAAATTATCATCTAAAGGTATGACTGATCAACAACCTGCAATGGACGCGAAACAATTTTTAAGTAAAGAAGAATCATTGTCAGGTGTTCGTGCAGTTAATCATAATGATGAGTTATTCATTGCGATTGAAGTAGATAATTTTCAACGATTTAATTTAAAGGATATCGAAAAAGATGTTCGCAAAAAAATTAACAATAAATATAAAAATTTTAATGTTACAGTCGTATCTGATGAAAAGCTCGTCATTGAATTAAAACAATTAGAAGAAAAAATTGAAAACAATAATATAACAGACGAACAACTCAGTAAACAGATCGAAGAATTAAAGAAACTTTCAAAAGAACAAACATAGTTTGGAGGAAGAATGATGTCGAAGAAACAAACTAAATATGAAGCATATGAAAAAAAGACGAAGGAACATGAACCGAAACGTCCTATTTTCCTCAATTGCTGTAAAGCATTCCTCATTGGAGGATTCATTTGTTTCATCGGGCAATGTATAGCAACTTTTTATATACATTATTTTGACTTTACGGAACAAACGGTTGGAAATCCAACTGTAGCAACTCTCATTATCATTACAATGTTTTTAACAGGATTCGGTCTTTATGAAAAAATCGCCCAGTTCGCTGGAGCCGGAACTGCAGTACCTGTAACAGGATTTGCAAATGCCGTTATTTCATCTGCTATTGAGCATCGACCAGAAGGATTTATTTTAGGTGTTGGATCAAATATGTTGAAATTAGCAGGTCCTGTCATTGTTTATGGTGTCTTTTCAGCTTTTTTAATCGCATTAATTAAAACAGTATTACAAATGATAGGTATTATTTGAGGTGAATAATATGATAACCGGGAAAAGTACGTGGACATTTTCTTCCTACCCAGTCATTGTAAGCAGCGGGGTTGTCGTAGGAAAAGAAGAAGCAGTTAGCAATTTAAATGGGCACTATGATGAAGCAATCGAAGATATGTTCGTCGGTGAAGATTCGTATGAACGTGCACAAGAATCATTATTAACAAAAGCAATTGATTATACAATAAAAAAATCATCTATTAAGAAAAAAAATATTCAATTTTTCATTAGTGGTGATTTAATAAATCAAATTACCCCGACTACATTTGCTGCCAAAAAACTGAATATTCCTTATTTCGGTCTGTATAGTGCTTGTGCAACATCAACGGAAGGACTAGCTTTAGCAGCGATGATGTTAGAGCAAAATGGAGCCAATTATATACTAACTGGAACGGCGAGCCATTATGCGGCAGCTGAAAGACAATTCCGCTTCCCAAATGAATATGGCGGTCAAATTCCTCCCACTGCACAACGAACAGTTACCGGTGCAGGAACCGTTCTTTTAGGAAAAGAAAAGCAAGGATTAGCAATTACTTCAGCAACGATTGGGAAGGTGATGGATTATGAAGTGACAGATCCATTTAATATGGGAGCTGCCATGGCTCCAGCAGCTGTAGATACTATTTGTCAACATTTTCAAGATCGACAAATTGATGCAAGTTATTACGATATGATTATAACAGGTGATTTAGGAGCAGTTGGACGGGCTTTAACAGAAGATTTATTAAAAAAACATCATATTACATTCCAATCGAATCAATTTATAGACTGTGGTGATTTTTTATATAAAAAAGAACAAAACATGCAAGCAGGTGGTAGTGGTGCTGCTTGTTCTTCT
Organism: Pseudogracilibacillus sp. SO10305; assembly: GCF_037072005.1. Classification (NCBI taxonomy): domain Bacteria; kingdom Bacillati; phylum Bacillota; class Bacilli; order Caryophanales; family Bacillaceae; genus Pseudogracilibacillus; species Pseudogracilibacillus sp. SO10305. The sequence continues at coordinate 345,445 of NZ_JAXHDE010000001.1, forward strand.
GTCGTAACATATGGGTATTTTTTAGAACAAATGAAGGCAAATAAAATTAACAAATTATTATTCGTTGCGACTGGTGCCCTCCATTCCCCATTAACAGTCCAACAAAAGCGGACCATTCCATCTATTGCTCATGCCGTTTCTATTGAAAGGAAGTGATGATATGTTATTCTTTTGGGCGTTTATCGTCGGTGGACTTATTTGTGTCATTGGTCAATTAATGATGGATATTGGAAAATTGACTCCTGCCCATACATTAACGACACTCGTCATTGTCGGAGCACTGTTAGATGGTTTTGGATTGTATGAACCTTTAATTGATTTTGCTGGTGCTGGTGCTACTGTTCCAATTACAAGCTTTGGAAATTCACTCGTACATGGTGCACTTTTAGAAGCTGAAAAACACGGGATTATCGGAGTAATTACAGGAATATTTGAAGTAACGAGTGCAGGTATATCAGCAGCAATCATATTCGGTGTCTTTGCCGCGATATTCTTTAAACCAAAACAATAAAAGCCTTCTTGTTCATACATAAAAGTACTTAAATATATGAATATGGCACAAAAGTTCCTTACATTTTTCCAAGTGGAACGTGAAATATCTTTATGAATTGACGTTGTAGATCAAAGAAAATAAAATCAAACCAACAAGTGTGAAGGTAGTGACCGACCTTAATCTAAAAGATTCACTGAACGGTCTCCCTTATGCACCACATCCACGCACGGATTCTTGTAACTTCGGGTCGCTTTCTTGCAACTTTGTGTCGGATTCTTGCAACTTTGGGTCGCTTTCTTGCAACTTTGGGTCGGATTCTTGCAACTTCGAGCCGGATTCTTGCAACTTCGGGTCGAATTCTTGCAACTTCGAGCCGCATTCTTGCAACTTTGGGTCGGATTCTTGCAACTTTGGGTCGCATTCTTGCAACTTCGGGTCGCATTCTTGCAACTTCGGGTCGGATTCTTGCAACTTCGGGTCGGATTCTTGCAACTTTGGGTCGCATTCTTGCAACTTCGAGCCGGATTCTTGTAACTTCGGGTCGCTTTCTTGCAACTTTGGGTCGCTTTCTTGCAACTTTGGGTCGGATTCTTGCAACTTCGAGCCGGATTCTTGCAACTTCGACCTGAATTCTTGCAACTTCGGGTCACATTCTTGCAACTTCGACCCACATTTTTGTAACTTCCTTTTTCCATATTTACACTTTAAATTTGCATAACGATTAAAATCATTCAGCTATTCTTTCCTTATATATATCCCATAAATGGAGACATACTTAATTTCGATGGAATACTGATATCTCCAATCTGTCTATTTTTATCCTGCATTAGGATTGCCGCTTTCTGTTATAAGATGAAACCAACTTTATCTTATCAAAATAGGAAGCATTTTTAATACTACGCTAAAAGTTACTTAAAACTCCCGGCAAACCCAGAGGGGTTTTCAAATGCAGAAAAAAGGAATTCCAGTAAAAATTCATTTATACTGAAATTCCTATTTGTAGTTCACTCTCGCTTTATCCCAACTTCACATCTATCATGACAAATAAAAATATTATCGTTTGCAAATAATTTTGTATCGTACCCTTCCAAAACCTTTACATACATTTTTTGTTAAAATTAGTTTATTGCAATCGCAATTTTTCCGAATTGATCATTCACTTCTAATAGTTCCATTGCCTCTTTTATGTTTTCTAATTCATATGTATGACCAACAACCGGTCGAATTTCCTTTTCCTCCATCAATGTTAATAATTCCTCTAATTCTTCTCTCGAGCCCATTGTCGATCCTAATATTTGTTGCTGCGCATAGAAAAATTTCCGAATATCGATATTCACGATATCTTCTGTCGTAGCTCCAAAAACAACCATTCTTCCACCATGACGTAACACATCTAAGGATCGGTTAAATGTCGCTCTTCCAACACTGTCGATTACGAGGTCAATTTTTTCAGCTTGAAGTGCTACCACCCAATCATCACTTGTATCAAGCGCAATGTCTGCACCAATTTTCAATGCCGCTTCACGCTTCTGTGCACTTCTGGAAGTAACAATAACTTTCGCCCCAAGTGCTTTTGCAAACTGAATCATATAAGTTGCAACACCACTTCCCGCACCAGGAATAAATACCGTTTCGCCTTCTTTTACTTGGCCTTTCGTTACGAGAGCTCTATAGCCAGTTAAAGCCGCTAAAGCCAATACACCCGCTTCCTCCCATGATAAATAAGCTGGTTTATGTTGTAACTGATTTTTATCAATGACAATTTTTTCAGCGATTGTCCCGTGATCAGGCATTCCTAAAATATCAAACCCTGCCGGTGGTGCATCACTATTTCTGTCCCAACGTAATGCCGGATTAATTATTACTTCATCTCCTGGTTTCCAGTTTGTCACATTTTCCCCTACCGTATCCACGATACCTGCACCATCAGATCCTAAGATTAACGGTGTATCTTCATTTCCAACTCGACTCGGAATATATAAATCACGTCTATTTAATCCTGCTACTTTTAATTGTACAGAGACATCATCTGGTCCAAGTGCCGGTGTTTCTATTTCTTGTACATTTAATTGTCCATTTTGTAATACTAATGCTTTCATGTTTATCACCTTTCTTTATTGTAAATAAGATGCAAATTGTTCTAAATGTGTTAAATCATGCATATCGTGAGGAAAAAAAGGAACATACATTAATTTTTCACGTGTAAACTTTTCTTCTATTTGTTGTAAATATTGTCGTTCATGTTTTTTTCTTTGCTGAAAGAACTTTCCGTCCTCCACATCGGGGAGTACTCGATTGACAATTAAGGTGGATACAACTAAATCATATTTTTTTAATAATTGAATCGCATTGTCTGTTTCTACAATCGATAATTTTTCCGGATTAAGCACAAACATAAATGCTGTTTCATCCCCATTCAACATGATCTCACGCGCTCGTTTAAACTTAGCTTGTCTTTCTTGTAATACATCGAATATTGGGTCCTCAATCGGTTCACCATCATGTAGTAATCGAGAGTAATTTTCTCTCGTTTTATGACGCTTTTCTAATAAACCTTGAATCCATATTCCCATTATTTCGGGTAAAGACAATAAACGAATCGTATGTCCGGTTGGAGCTGTATCAAAAATAACTTTATCGAATGCCTCACTCTCTTCTATCATAATAGATATGAGGCGATCAAACAAGGCAGCTTCATCTGCTCCCGGTGATGCTTGTGCCGTATCCAATTGTCGATGCACTTCTTCCATCATCGTCGGCTTAACAACCCCCTTTATATTTCCTTTCACAGTTTCGATATATTTTTTCGTTTCATATGCCGGATCAATTTCTATCGCATATAAATAATCATTTATTTTCGTTTTTGTCGGGCCGATTTTTTTATGAAAAATATGCCCGGTATTATGGGCAGGGTCTGTCGATACGAGCAATGTTTTCTTTTGTTCTGTCGACATCTGCCAAGCTAAAGCTGCTGATGTTGTAGATTTTCCTACACCACCTTTTCCGCCGATAAATACGATCTTTTTATCTACCATCTTCTTCCCACTCCTTTAACAACAACGAAAACCTGATAACGGCGAGTGATCCATTCCCATTCGTAAATGCCACTCATGAAACTCCTCTAACATATATGGATATAATTCTAATGTATAATAATAAACAGGATTCGGAATGCCAATCATTTCTGAATATAGAAGCAAGAAAAAAATATCATCCTCGTCTCTCAATTCTCTCGCAATTTCACCTTTATGTGGTAAGCTAATAACTTCCTCATAATACTGAATAAGTCTTTTTAATTTATCCAACATCTTTTTTCACCCTGTTCAAGGAAAAAAAGAGACTGTAAAAGCAGTCTCTTTATCCAATTTTATCTTGATCAATCGATGTACCATCACTTTTTCGTAAAGCAGAAAAAGCCGTTAAAGAAATCCAAATAGCAAAAACAAAAATAATTGCTCCGAAAACAAACAGTAAATTATTTTGATCTGATCCTAACCAAGACCATTCATAGACGACTTGTTGAAACATCGCAATTAAAGTTGTACCTAGAACGAAAAACATCGGTACAAGTACCGGAACATAATTACGTCCTAATCGTTGTAACCAAACTGCTACAAGCAACAAACTAATCGCAGCTAATAGTTGGTTCGCTGTTCCGAATAATGGCCATAAAACATACCCACCTGAACCAAATCCATTTGGTCCTTCAGGTAATAATACGAGTGCTGCACTAGAAACAACCGCAACAGTCGTTGCAACGTGTTTTTTCTCCAAGGCTGGAACATTGTACTCCATTCCAAGTTCTGCAATAATATAACGCATTAAACGTACAGATGAATCTAATGTCGTTGCCGCAAAGCTTACGACAATAATCGAAACAATTGTTGTCGCTATATCTGTTGGTATCATTAATCCTTCAGCTAAATTTGCAGCTCCTAGTACGAAATTACCTAAACCAGTTCCATTCGCTTCAGCAAAACTACTATACGTACCTAAGAACTCTTCCTTACTAGAAAATAATGTCGCTACAGCTAAAATAGAAATAAGTGCTAAAACCCCTTCCCCTACAGCACCTAAATAACCTACCATTCTAGCATCCGTTTCTTTATTTAATTGTTTAGAAGAAGTACCAGATGACACAAGACCGTGGAATCCTGATATTGCACCACATGCAATAGTAATAAATAAAAGTGGGAACCATTGTTTGTCATCTACCGCATTTGTTGCTGGTGCAGAAATGGTCGGATTCGTAAATAATAACCCTAAATATAAAATTCCTAAACCGACGACTAGTTGGTGTGAATTAATAAAATCTCTTGGCTGTAGTAATTTCCATACTGGTAAAGTAGAGGCAATATACACATAAATCATTAAAATCATAATCCATATAAAAAATGCTGTTCCAACTGTTGACAAACCAAATAAACCAGTACCTTCTTCTCCTCCCATATAGCGGACAAGGTCAATTTGTAAAAATTGATATTTACTCGCTAAAATTGCCGCTAAATACATAATAACTAATGCAATTAGAGAAGGTACTAACATTTTCTTTTGACGTTTATACACGGCATATCCAATCCATACTGCTAATGGAATTTGAATAAAAACAGGTAAGACACTCGATGGATATGTAATAAATAAATTCGAAATTACCCAAGCAAATACGGCATTTACCATCAAGACTAAAATAAGAATAATAAATAGAAATAAAATCTTTGCACGTTGTCCAATTAATTTATCAGCGATTGTTCCAACAGATTGTCCTTTATTTCGTACGGATAATACTAATGTTCCAAAATCATGGACTCCTGCTGCAAAAACAGTTCCTAATAATACCCAAAGTAATGCAGGTAACCATCCCCAATATACTGCTATCGCCGGCCCTAAAATAGGTGCTGCTCCTGCAACAGACGTAAAATGATGCCCCCATAAAACAAATTTATTTGTCGGAACAAAGTCTACGCCATCATTAAATTGATGTGCTGGTGTTTTATAATTCGGGTCTAGTCTAAAGATTTTCTCTGCAATATACTTCGAATAATAGCGATACCCTAAAGCTAAGACGACCATTCCAATGATTGCTACAAGAATTGCATTCAAACTAATTCCCTCCTATTCAATTCATCTTACTTATCTTATCCATGTGCACCCCTTTCCGTTTTTTGATTATTCACACATTTGTAACAACTATATTAGCATATTTTTTCCGTTATGCAACTGTATCATTATTATATGACATTGTTTATGCTTTTATGTTGGAAGCAACTAGTATATTAATTAGCGATCATCTTCCAAAACAAAGATGGGTTGCTTTTGTATACTTCATTTTATTTGAATAAAAAATCCCCTAAGAGAAACAGATTTGTCCGTAGACCCTGTTTATCTTAAGGGGAAAATTTTAACACTATTTTATTTTAAGCTTTTAATAACGATTCAAATTGATTTAACTTTTCTTCAAATACCGCTAATGCAGATAAAACGGGTGCTTTTTCCGTCATATCGACACCTGCTTTTTTTAGTACCTCAATAGGAAAATCACTACTACCAGCTTTTAAATAATTGATATATCGTTCCACTGCTGTTTCTTTTTCTGTCAGTATTTGATTTGCTAACGATGTTGCAGCAGCAAAGCCCGTTGCATATTGATATACGTAATAATTGTAATAGAAATGAGGAATACGTGCCCATTCCAATCCAATCTCTTCATCAATAATAATATTTGGCCCGAAATATTTCTTATTTAAGTCATAGTAAATTTCTGTTAATGATTGTGCTGTTAAAGGTTCTCCGTTTTGATCACGTACATGAATATCATGCTCGAATTCTGCAAACATCGTTTGACGGAACACGGTTGCACGGAATCCTTCTAAGAAATGATTCAACACAAATAACTTTTCTTTCTCATCTTCTAAATGGTCTAATAAGTATTCTGTTAGCAACACTTCATTACACGTCGAAGCTACTTCTGCTACAAATATCGAATAGTTTCCATAACGGTACGGTTGATATTTTCTCGTATAATAACTATGGACTGAGTGCCCTAACTCATGTGTCAATGTATAAATATCATCCAGTTTATTTTGCCAATTTAATAATATAAATGGATTAGTATCATATGAACCAGATGAATAAGCTCCACTGCGTTTTCCTTTGTTTTCTACAACATCAATCCAACGATTATCGAATGCTTCCCGAACAATAGCAACATACTCTTCGCCTAATGGTGCTAAACTCTTTAAAACGATGTCTTGTGCTTGTTCATACGTAAAATTCATTTTAACCCCTTTTACAAGCGGAGTATATATATCATACATATGTACTTCATCTAACTCTAAAGCTTCTTTACGTAATTCTGTATATCGATGTAATAATGGAAGTTCTTCATGAATCGCTTCCAGTAATTGATCATAAACCTTTTCAGGAATATTGTTGTTATCTAAAGCTGATTGCCTTGCTGAGTCATACTTACGTACTTTCGCATAAAAATTATCTGTTTTAATATTTCCACTTAAAGTTGTGGCAAATGTATTTTTAAATGAACCAAATGTGTCATACATCGCTTTAAAAGCATCTTGACGAACTTGGCGGTTATCTGACTTTAAAAAGTTAACATAACGTCCATGTGTTAACTCAACTTCTTCTCCCTTTTCGTCTTTAATCAATGGGAATGTTAAATCAGCGTTGTTTAACATGCCAAATGTTTGTGATGGAGTAGACAATGCTTCAGATGCCTCTGATAATAACATCTCCTCTCTTTCACTTAGTACATGTTCTTTTTGACGTTCCATTTCATCTAACACTTTTTTATATAAACGTAATGATTCATTCTCTTCTAAAAACTGAGCGATTTTCGCACTATCAATCGTAATGATTTCTGGTACGACATAACTCATTGCACTGGAGTAATTTGTAATTAACATTTCTGCACGTTGATTCATCGCCTGGTACGTTGCGTTTGTCGTATTCTCATCATAACGCATCCGAGAATAAGCATATAACTTTCCGAAACGTGCGGATAAATTATCTTGTAGCGTAAATAATTCATACAAGGTATTTGCGGAATCCCCTAATTTACCTTGGAATGCAGTTACTTTTGGAATTTCTTCTTGAAGTGCTTGAAATTCCTCTTCCCACCGCTCATCTGTTGCAAATATAGATGCTAAATCCCATGTTAATTCAACAGGAACATCTTCTCTTTTTGGTAATTCTTTCGTCATTTCAGCCATCATCAATTCCTCCTCTTATAAACGTCACAAAGAATGTTCTATATGTTCTTTATTATACATGAATCCTAATAAAAGTTCATAATCCCCGTCGAGCGCTTCGTCCAAATTTTTATAATGCGAAATCTGTTTTTTCTTTACATACACGCCTTTCGTCATTTCTTGGATTATACCAACTTGACATAATAACTCTAAATATTCACGCGCTGGGTGTTTTTCTATTTTTAGTAGTGGAAAATAACTAAGATCCATCATTTGACTCCGAATAAGCCATTCAGCTTCTTTTTCTGTAAATGTCGTATGTATCTCTTTATCATCTATTAAGTCATATAAAATCCTACTTTGCCACTGCCATAATGAAACGCGCATCACCATTTGATTTTTTATTGGGAGATGAATATAAGATGGCAAAATAGTACGATGAAGCCGCTTTTCATATAATGAGCTTTCCCACTTTCGCTCTTTTCCATACGTCATTTGGCGATAGAGTCGGAAGCGTTTCTTTTCATTTCTCCAAACTGAAACATATCTATGTATGTTTAAAGGCTTCTCAGCAAATAAATGACGTAAATCAATTTGTTGAAGTGGATACATTTGTTGTTGCACATAAGCAATATTGCCTTTCAAAAAGTATATATGTTGTATGATCGATATTTTTTCTTCCCTTGGACATAAATAATATAGAAATGTTGGTCCTTCCTCTCGATACTGATGGACCATATGGTGAGCAAACGGATGTATTTTTATAAGATCGGTTGTGACACGTTCATATAAATTTGTACCTAAAATCCAAATTGGTGTAATATCTAATTTTCGATAACCTTCATTTCTTTTGATTACTTCTTTTAAAGGGATTTTTGCACATTGAAATTCGATTGCTACTTTCTTACTCCCTATTTCAAAATAAATATCTGGTCGTTGTTGGATTTCAGCAATGTAATATTCTATTCGTACATTCACTCCTTGATCGATAAACCATTGATAAAGCAATAATTTTCCCTTTTGGTGAAACTCCCCTTCCCCACCACTATATGTACACTCTACCTTTGAACGATGTGCAAAATGTGGAATAACTTTGATTCCCGATTTGATCAATACATCTGATTTACACGCTGGGCAATAAAATGTCTCTAATCTTAATGATTCCACCTCTTCTTTCGGCAATAATGCTAAAGTAACCATTCTCCCGTCTTTCATTTCCGCCGTCAACATAGTTAAACACACCCTTTATCTTTTTATGCGTTATTGTACATAAAAAAACTCGAATTGCCGAATGGACAAAACTCGAGTTTTGGGATGTAAAACAGCTATAAAAATCAATTTTACTCTAGGAGAAATTGTAGTTTTAGACATAAATATTATCGTAAAATTCAAATTTAGCATGTAGGAAACTTTTTACTAAAATAAGCAACGTCTTATATGTACTTTTGCTTTTTACACGTTTCATTAATTGTTATCACCATATTACCATTTTATACGAAAAGACCGTGGTAAAATAAAACGACCATGATAATATACAGGTTCATTCTGTCATCTATCATGGTCGAGCTAGATTACGGTTCAAAATATTGTCTCACATTACGGAATACGTCATTTTCAAATACGACTACTCCATACTCCTCTAAAATATGTGGAGTATAATCAGCCTCTTGGCTAAATTCTAAAATTTGGCTTAAAATATCTTCTTGTTCGTCGTATAATTCCTCAGGAATTTCAACATATAAGTGATATTTTCCTTCATAATGATAGAGCACTGTTCGAATATCAAATTCAAACAATGTGGAAATATTATGGCTTAATTGGATAACATCCTCTAATTCTTCGAAAGTAGATACCATCCATAAACTATCTTCATCCATATTTTCTTTATTGTCCATTTGCTGATGTTTAGCTAATTTTTCTTCAATATAACTACGTGCTTTATCATTAATTGTAATATCAAATGTATCTTCAATTTCGTCAAATGATTCGAAAGGGGAATCCCCTTTTCCTAATTGTGCTTTCGTTACAATAATTTCTAAACCTTTCTCTAACGCTTGTACTTGGATCCATAAAGGTCCCTCAACAGAAAAGTCTTCTTTATAATTTACTTCATCCATCATTTGCCAAAATAATTGTTCACTTCGTTCACGGTTATACCAAATTTCCTCTCGCTCAAATCCGCGATCTTCAATATCAACATAAGAAATATAAAATTTTACCGTATTTTCGTTAATTCTTTCTATCTCCATTTAATACCTCTCCCTTCGATCAAAATTAAACAATCCTTAGCACCTAACTTGAACAAGGTGGAAGAGATTACTTACTGAATTTATTATACTTATCTCTATTGTATGTTATCTTACGTGAGATGAAAATATAAATGCCTATTTATCAATGTGAATATAATATACTATCTTTCGAAACATTTTTCAATATTTCACCTTTTCTAAACAATATTCGCATAAATACGAAAAATCGTAAACCATTTAAGATGGTTTACGATTTCTCTATTGTGCAATTTAAATTAGTTTACCATTTTTTGAGCTTCACGTAATTGAAAAGTACGTACTGTTCTTGGTAAGAAGCGACGAATTTCATCTTCATTATAGCCAACTTGTAAACGTTTCTCATCTAAAATGATAGGACGTCTTAACAAGCCTGGGTTTTTTTGAATTAATTCATATAAATCTTTTAAAGGAAGTTGCTCAATATTGACATCTAATTTTTGAAATACTTTAGATCTCGTTGAAATAATTTCATCTGTACCATCTTCTGTCATTCGTAAAATTTCTTTTATTTCATCTAATGATAATGGTTCAGAAAAAATATTTCTTTCTCTATATGCTATTTCGTGTTCTTCTAACCATGCCTTCGCTTTTCTGCAAGAGGTACAACTTGGCGAGGTATAGAGTGTTACCATGTAACTTCACCCCTCATTCTTCTATTTATATATTAATTGTGAACTTCTTAGACTCTCTAAGATTCCCAATTAATGGGCTCAATCCGATGTTCCATACGGTGCTGTTTGTAAAAAGTTATTCCATTGTACGAATTATTTGAATGTGATAACCCTCACAATGTTTTTTACTTCTAATTACCTATAAACATATGTTGCCTGTCCATATTTTGTACTCATTAGAAGTATTAACTTTTATTATATAATAATGACTCTAAATAAACTTCCTCTGTCGATTATACTACAATTGTCAAGTAAAAGGTAGACCATTTTCAAAATAAGTAAAAGTTTTTTTGAAATGTCATAAATTTGTTACAAACTGTCGTTTCACTATAGTATGTTACCCAAAATAACTATTTATAAACAATAAGGAATTAAAAATACTTTCTTATTTTTCTGTGAATAAAGCACTAAAATAAGTTGTTTCTGTTGATTCCTCGCCATTTCCTTGCTTTCATAAAAAACGTATTATATGATTTAAGAAGTAATAAGAACTGTAAAACATTTTGTAAAATCATTGGAGTGAAACAACGTGAAAAAGATTTTTTCAGGTATTCAACCGAGTGGAACATTAACATTAGGTAATTATTTAGGAGCAATGCGACAATTTGTTCAATTACAAGAGGACAATCATTGTTATTTCTGTATTGTGGACCAACATGCGATTACAGTTCCACAAGATCCTAAGCAATTAAGAGAAAATAGTCGTTCTTTAGCAGCACTATATATCGCTTCAGGACTAGACCCAGAAAAAGTAACATTATTTATTCAATCAGAAGTACCCGCACACACTGAACTAGGCTGGATGTTGCAATCTATAACATATATGGGTGAATTAGAACGAATGACACAGTTTAAGGATAAATCTGAAGGCCGTGATGCTGTATCATCTGCATTATTCACATATCCAGCTTTAATGGCGGCAGATATTTTATTATATCAAACAGATATTGTCCCGGTTGGAGAAGATCAGACACAACATCTTGAATTAACGAGAACTGTTGCTGAACGTTTTAACAATCGCTTCGGAAATGTGTTTGTCATACCGGAAATTAAAATTCCTGAAGTTGGTGCGCGAATTATGTCTTTACAAGAGCCAACGAAAAAAATGAGTAAATCTGATGAAAACACAAAAAGCTTTATTTCAATGTTAGACACACCAAAACAAATGGAAAAGAAAATAAAAAGTGCTGTAACTGATTCAGACGGCATTGTGAAATTTGATAAAGAAAATAAACCTGGTGTATCAAATTTAATGACCATTTATGCAAGTTGTACTGGAAAGACATTAGAGGAAATTGAAGCTGAGTTTGAAGGTAAAGGATATGGTGATTTTAAAGGTGCTGTAGCAAATGCTGTTGTCGATACATTAGAACCAATCCAGGCACGTTATCATGAATTAATTAATTCCGAAGAACTTGATAAAATTTTAAATAACGGTGCAAATAAGGCAGCACATTTTGCTAACCGCACATTAACAAAAGCGAAAAAGAAAATGGGGATATTACGTAAATAAAAAAAAGCAGGTGGACAAGAGAATTTGTCCTTCCTGCTATTTTTGTTTTACTTGTAAATATTTTTCTAAAAAAGGCTTTCCCTTCATCATCTGTTTACATAGATGCTCATGTTTTTTAGACCACCCACGTTTTACTTCATTGTATAAAAGGCGATATAATTGATCCTCTGTTAACTGATGAATTGCATACGATACTTTCTCATCCTTCCATTCTGCCAACCAATACAACAATTCGCTCATATTCTTTGTTTTTTCAAGCTGTTTAACTGCAACCAACAAGAGCATCTTTAACTCTCTTTCTCTCCTAGTAAGCCCGTACATATATTTTCTATTTACATGTAAAAAGGATTCCTTTTCTTCTGTTTTGGGCATATGAAAATATTTAATTTGTTTCATCTTTTCACATAGTTGCAATACTTTTATTTCTTGTTTTAATGGGAGTCGACTCTTTTTTAATGGCATATTAAATCCAGTCGTATCAAACGCAATGACACCTTTTCCATCCGTCAAAACTGCCGCATAGTCAATGGTCGTCTTTTTATATTTTTCTCTCTTTGTCGTTTTTTTATGTATATGATAAAGTAATGAACTCGGTAACGGTTGAATATTATTTTCTACTGCATCCAATACTTGTTCAGTCACATATAAGACCGGTATCTGTTCTAATAGTTCTACCTTATCTTCCTTTCTCCACTCATATTGTGGACATACTTGATATCCTTCTTTTTTACCAATAAACCAATTTACCCAAACATCATGAATAAAATGCATGTTCATCCCTCACTGTTCAACATATTTATGTCCCATTATGTCCATAAATGGATAAAAATATGCTTCTTGAACAGCATATTATTTCAATTGTAATTTATCAAAAGGTAGTTTATGAATGGTAATGCTAACTATAATAACTCCAAGTGGAAAAAAGTAACATTCCATTCGTCTGCTAATAAAATGTACATATTCATACCAAGTAATGCCCGCAGGTAAAAAATTCATATACGCAATTACCGTAATTCCACCAGATATAGCAAGTCCAAACCCAAGTAGAAACAAAAAAATATACCCCATATTTATTCCCTCATTTTTATAAGCTTGTACTATACTCTATGCTTCGTTTTCATCTTTATTAAAAAAGTGTAAGCGACATGAATTTTGCGTCGCTTACACTTTCGTATTAATCGTTAAATTTTTTAAAGACTAAACAAGCATTATGTCCACCGAAACCGAATGAATTACTTAATACAACATCCACTTCTTGTTGACGGCTTTCATTTGGTACGTAGTCTAAGTCACACGCTTCGTCTGGTGTTTCATAATTGATTGTTGCAGGGATTGTACTATCTTCAATTGCTTTAACAGAAATGACCCCTTCTACTCCACCAGCAGCTCCTAATAAATGACCAGTCATCGATTTTGTTGAGGAGATTGCCACTTTCTTTGCATGCTCCCCAAATACTTCTTTAATTGCTTCTGTTTCATATTTATCATTTAATTCTGTACTCGTTCCATGTGCATTAATATATGTTACTTCTTCAGGTTGAACATTCGCATCATTTAATGCTTGTTTCATTGCACGGACAGCACCTTCTCCACCTTCTGCTGGTGCTGTAATATGGAATGCATCACCTGTTGCACCGTATCCAACAATTTCCGCATAAATTTTTGCACCACGGGCTTGTGCGGATTCTAATGTTTCTAATACTAGAATACCAGCACCTTCCCCCATGACAAAACCATCACGGTTTTTATCAAATGGACGGCTCGCTGTTTTAGGATCATCATTAAATGATAATGCCTTCATTGATGAAAATCCTGCAAATGCCATATTTGTTAGTGGTGATTCTGTACCACCAGTAATAATATAATCTACATCCCCACGTTGAACCGCTTTATAAGCATCTCCAATTGAGTTTGTACCTGAAGCACATGCTGTTACTGTACATGAGTTTATTCCTTTTGCTCCGAGTTGAATCGATACTTGCCCAGCTGCCATATCTGGAATTAACATCGGCACGAAAAATGGACTTACACGACGATACCCTTTGTCAATGAATTTTCTCATTTGTTCTTCGTACGTATCCATTCCACCTATTCCACAACCAATCCAAACTCCGACACGATCTGCAATAGATTCATCGATCATTAAATTGGCATCTTCTACTGCCATTTTTGATGCTGCAATGGCATATTGTACAAATAAATCCATCCGTTTTGCTTCTTTTTTCTCCACAAATTTTGTTACGTCAAAATCTTTTACCTCTGCAGCGACAGATACTGGAAATTCATCTTTATTTACTCTAGTAATATAGTCAACTCCTGATTGACCTTGAACGATATTCTTCCACAATGTTTCTGCATCATTTCCAACAGGTGTCACCGCTCCGACTCCTGTTACAACTACACGTCTATTCGTCATCTCTAAATGCCTCCCTATAAATATGTCTTATATTTATAACATTTGTTATCCTTATTTACCCCAACGTAGTGCAACTGCTCCCCAAGTGAGACCGCCACCGAACCCTACTAACACGATAACATCCCCATCTTTAATTTTTCCATCTTCAATCGATTGTGATAATGCGATTGGAATAGAAGCCGATGAGTTATTACCGTAATATTTAATCGTTGTAGCCATTTTATCTTCGTCAATTCCAATACGTTGACGTGCCGCTTCCATAATACGAATATTCGCCTGGTGTGGCACTAAATAGTCTACATCTTCTTTCCTTAATCCTGCTTTTTCTACGACGTTAATGCATGATTCCGGCATTTGACGTACAGCAAACTTAAATACTTCGCGTCCATTCATATATAAAAATCCGTCATCTTTTTGTAATAAATGTGGTCCACCTTTACCATTTGCTCCTAGTTCAAATGATAAAATTCCATTTCCTTCAGACACATTGCTTAGTACTGCCGCACCAGCACCATCCCCTAATAACACGCATGTATTACGGTCTGTCCAGTCAGTAATTTTTGATAGTTTATCTACCCCTACCACTAATACGTTTTTATATGCACCAGCTTCAATAAACTGTTGACCTGTAATAACTCCATACATAAATCCAGCACATGCTGCACCTAGATCCATTGCTGCCGCATTTGTAGCTCCTAATCTATCTTGGATCATACAAGCAACAGATGGAAAAGGCGTATCTGGTGTAACAGTAGCAACTAAAATTAAGTCTATCTCATCTGCTGTTTTACCCGCACTTTTTAATGCTCTTTCCGCAGCAATAAAAGCCATATCTGATGAATCTTCATCATCTTTGGCAATTCTTCTTTCCTCAATTCCAGTTCTTGTTCTTATCCATTCATCTGTTGTATCTACAATTTTTTCTAAATCCGTATTTGTTACGATATTATCTGGAGCATAATGTCCAACACCAATAATACCTACACCCATCTTGCCATCTCCTTTAACATTCTAACTTAATAGCAAATATTATGACTTGGTATAAACTTTAAGCTATTTTTCCGTTTCATGCAAGAAAAAAATTAAAAACCGATTATAATTTTCACTTCTTTTTAACAAATATTTTATTACACGCTTAATTTATCGTTTTCCTCTTTTCTTTTTATTCATTCTTTGCTAAACTTATAAAGGATGTATATTATAAATACATATGTAAATGGTAAATGAGGTGTAACGAATGAGAGTTATTGTCGCGTTTATTTGGGCAGTTTTAATTAGTTCGGCTTTAGCTTATATCCTATCAAGCATGGCAAATGAAATGTTTAATTTCACGCAAGCATTAGGATTAAGTATTTCAATGATCGTTGCGGTAATGATCATTGATGGAATTTTATCAAGTTTTACAAAAAGTGTCGAATAACTTAAAAAGATTTCAGCATATGCTGAAATCTTTTTATTTTTGAATTATAAAATATAAGGACGAACTAACAAGAATGAAACGATATAATGACAGGTTGCTTTAACTACATTGATCAAAAAATTGGCTAGATGAAGTTCGATATAACAACGAGCTTCATCTAGCCATTCTACTACATCAACATATTGTAAGGTTTTCAAGTCACTCGCCAACGTCTAACCAAGTTTAACAACAATTAGCCTCCACTTACAGGTGGGATAAATGCAACAACGTCTCCCGACTGAACAACATCTGTTTCCGTTGCATATTCTTCATTAATTGCGACCATGGCATCTTCTAATAAGGAAGCAATGTCATATTTAGCTAAAAAAACATCTTTAATTTCTTTTACTGTTTTTCCATTTGCTTCTACTTCTAACTGCTTTTGTCCAACTTTTTCTTGTATTTGTGCAAAAAATAGTAACTGTACCATTTACATATCCCCTTCCATTGGTTTACCTTCAGGATACGAGGTAGTTTCTCTTTGGTCACCAATCCATTCTGTTCCATCTTCCCAATTTTCTTTCTTCCAAATGGGAACGATTTCTTTAATTCGTTCAATCGCATATTCACACGCATGAAATGCTGCTTTTCGATGTGGTGTAGAAACTGCAATAACGACCGCAATTTCCGAAATATCTAATTTACCGATTCGATGGCCAATTGCCACCTCCGCATCGGGATGCATTTCTTGTATTTCCTGCCCGATTCGAGCAAGCTGTTTTTCAGCCATTGGAATATATGCATCGTACTCCAAATAAAGTGTCTTTTTTCCTTTTGTAAACTCCCTAGCAATTCCGGTGAACGTACAAATTGCACCAGCTTCTCGTCGAACAACCTTATCCATACACGATTGAACATCTAATGGTGAAGTTGTAATCCAAAAAAGTTTTTCCATTATTATCCCACCTTATAAATTGACAATTTTGTACAAAAAAGGTTGATTCCACAATGGATATCGTGAATCAACCTTTTTATATTAGTCAGGGATACCTAATGCGATTTTCGCATAGCGAGACATTTTGTCTTTCCCCCAAGGTGGGTCCCAAACGATATTTACATTAATTTCTTTTATTTCGGGGATATCCGCTAAGACATGACGTACATCTGCTTCAATATGTCCAGCTAACGGACATCCCATTGACGTTAATGTCATCGTAACTGTACATAAACCTTCATCATCTAGGTCTACATCATAAATTAACCCCATATTTACAATATCGATTCCAAGTTCTGGGTCGATAACGTTTTCTAAAGCGCCTAATATATTTTCTTTTAAAGCTTCATCCATAAAGATTTCCTCCTTTACATAGATCTACTTCTATTTAACCATATTTTACACTTTTTGAAAAATGAATGATTTAATTTTTTAAATATTTTTCAAACCAAGCTGCCGCTTCATTCATCGACAGTTTACTAATATTATGGATACGACCTTTTTCTTCTAAAAAGTGAACATAGTCTTTATTAGCGTATTGTTCTTTTACTTGTTTATAAAATTCTCTCGTATAATCGATTGGTACGACTGCGTCTTGATCCCCGTGCCAAATAAACAGAGGTCGATCATTTAACGCAGCTAAGTTTTTTGTAATATCATATTTCGACACTAACGCCAATGCCGCATCCACATCTTTTTGCGGAATTTGAGCATCATGATTTGTATTATATCGGTCAATTAAAACTTGTGCATACTCTGACATACTCGGTGTTCCCATTAACACTGTAGCTGTACTAATCCAATCATATGTACGTAAAGCACCATATGTTGTAATACCACCCATGCTCGTACCGCCAATACCTAGTTTCCCATCTAATAGTAAGTTTTCTTTTTCTAAATAATTTTTAATTGTTTGTAATTCTTTAATATTCGTTAGTACAATTTGCCAAAAACCTAACTCTATCTCACTCTGGGTAGCATTATTTCTTCTTTCCCCATGGAAAATACTCTCCGGCAACAACACTCGTAAACCTTTTTCTGCGATTTTATATGCTAATGTTAAACTACTCTCTTTCTCTCCATTAAAACCGTGGTAATACACAACCGTTGGCAATGCTTCACTCTTTTTCGTTGCATCTGATACGATTAATACAGGTATTTCCTCTATATATTTCTTTTCCACCGATAATTCCATACAACATCGTCCTTTCCTTTTATACATCTTTATTATGGATGAATCATAATTCATTTGCAACGCATATAAATCGTTCGCTAGAGATATTTATTTGTTTTTGTTATGATAGACATACACGAGGTGATACGAATGAAAGAAAAACATTTAATAGCTTTAGATTTAGATGGAACGTTGTTATCAGACCAACGCCAAATATTAGCACCGACGAAAGAAACGATTCAACATTTAATAGAAGCTGGTCATGTTGTCGTCATTGCAACTGGTCGTTCTAATAAATTAAGTATCCACTACTATCATGAATTAGGATTGAAAACACCTTTAATTAACTCTAACGGGGCTGTGATTCACCATCCACATGATAAAAATTGGGGAGTCCATCATACTCCATTAGAGCGAAAATTAGCGTTAGATATTATTGATGCGAATAAACAATTGCAAGGAAAAAACGTATTAGCGGCTGTACAAGATACTGTATATTTAGATCAATACGATGAACATATTTTTGATTTTTATCAACCAAAAAAAGATGATCCATTCCATGTAGGGCCTGTAACAGATTTATTAAAAGATGACCCAACATTGATGTTATTGTATCCAGATAAAGACAATTTACAGCGATTAACGTCGTATTTAAATGATTTGCATGCTGATATTATTGACCATCGAAATTGGGGAGAACCGACCAATATCATTGAAGTAATGAATAATAAAGTAAACAAAGCAACAGCAATACAACAAGTCGCAAAAGAATTCGGTATTTCGAAAGAACGTATCATTGCATTCGGTGATGAAACGAATGACTTGGCTATGATTGATTATGCTGGAGTAGGTGTGGCGATGGGAAATGCGGTGGATGAACTAAAAACCGTCGCAAAACATGTAACAGATACAAATGAAAATAATGGTATCGGTCAATTTTTAGCGGATTATTTTCAACTAAAAATTACTTCATTACAAAAGTAGCTTAATAGAATCACCTATACAAAATATCCAAGCGATTAGGATATAACTCTATCAGCTACAAAAAGGAATTTCAGTAAATTAATTTTTACTGGAATTCCTTTTTCATTTTATTTGATAAACTACGTCGTTCCATAAATCTATTATGCTATGTTAATACACGAACACTCTCTAGTAAATTTAAGGTAACTACACAATAACTTATGATGTGCTCCTATCATTTCAACATAATCAAAAGTTAGTTTTATCCAACGCACCTACTTATTTGCTATGATAATATTTAAGAAAATTATTGTAATTTTAATATAAAGTAATAGAATACCTTTTCATTTGTGAACTTTTTTTAAAAAATATTGCCGGATATTTATAAAATGCACCTTATTCACAACGATGAAATGGTCTTTTTTTATAAAATATGTTACATTTATGATGGAATAATGATAGGAGGGATATTTGTGGCAATTAGACCAGAAGGAACACCAAACCCAAACGCAGTGAAATTTACTTCCGATACAGTTATCTTTGAAGGAAACGACAGTGTTTCTGTTATGCCTGGAGATACGAGTGAACATGAAGTATTAAACGAATTAATGAAATTAGAAGGTGTTGATAACGTTTTTGGTTATCAAAACTTTATTACAGTAAACAAACAATTTGATGTGGAATGGGATCACTTACTAAACAAAATAATCGAAGTTATCGAAAGTTATGGATATTAATTTGATACATAACCAAATCACTTGTAGGGAAATGATCTCTACAAGTTTTTTCATGTAAAAATACAAGGAGGAAACATAATGGCTTTTCCGACGAAATTCACGCATATTTCTCTGTTTTTTTTAACTATTACAGCTTTATCTGGTATATGGATGAGACTATATTTTGTCGCACCTAATGCCCAAACCTTACCTTTTGAACATATTTTACATGGACACTCTCATATGGCTATTTTAGGTTGGACTTTTCTTGCCATGTTCGTTCTCTATGTAAAATTGACCTGGGAATCGATGCCAAAGAAAAAGCATGCGATCGCTATTCTTTATACGATATTAGTCGTGACTTTAATGATGTTTATCGCCTTTTTATATGAAGGGTATGCGACATATTCAATTATTTTATCTGTTATACATATTTTCGTAGAATATTGGGTCATTATTTTTATTTGGATAACATTAAAATATATCCCTCATATGACAAGAACTCTTCGTCTTTTTATGTATGCGAGTTTACTTAGTTTATTTTTATCTACACTTGGACCATTCAGTTTAGGTGCAATTGCAGCTAATGGATTAAGGGAATCCCCATTATTTGAAATGGCTATTTATTTTTACTTACATTTTCAATACAATGGTTGGCTTTTCTTTATGTTAATCGGACTGTTTTTATTCTTTTTACAAAAGAATAAAATAACATATAACGAAAAATGGATCCAGTGTAGTTTTTGGATATATTTCATTAGTTTATTTCCAGCTTATTTTTCTGCTATATTATGGTACGACATAGGTATAGGTGGTTATATTGCTGCTTTCATTGGTGTAATTGGACAATGCATCGCTATTCTACTTTTAATCGGTACGATATTCCCTGCTTATCATTCATTTCATGCATTGTTTAGCAAACATATGAAAATTTCGTATATATTTGTTGCCTTCATCCTTTTAATGAAACAGTTCTTGGAATTCGGATTATTAATACCGGGCTTTTCATCCTTAATTTATGAAACTCGTTCTGTCATTATTGGATATTTACATTTGACTCTTTTAGGCTTTATTACGATGTTTATTTTAAATTTATATCAAAGTACCCAATTATTAGATGAAACAAAAAAACGAGTAACATATGGAATTGCTATTTTTTTAGGTGGTTTCGTAGTACAGGAAGTTATTTTATTTTGTTCAGCATTATTTGCATGGACAAATGGTTGGATCATCCCTTATCAAAATGAACTCTTATTAAGTGCGACAATTTTATTATTAGTCGGTATATGTTCGATTTGGACAACCGTATGTAAACAAACAAAATGAAATAGTGCCAACCTACTAATTGAACTGAAACATATATGGGTAACTATAAAAACGGTCATATTTATCTTATCTCGATAAAATATGACCGTTTTGTGTAATTCAAAACTAGCAATGTCTTAATTTTATTTTCCCGCTTGCTTTTCACGTTTTTTCTGTTTAATGGATAACATAATAATCGCTCCGACAAAGACGATAAATACTCCAGCAACAAAACCGATGAAAGCCCAGTTAAATCCTTTACGACCTTCAATAATAAATACTTCTGCGGATTCTCGTTCCATTCCAATTAAAAATTCGCCTTCATCGTTTGCGCGAATTGTATCATCATGGATTAACCCACGTAATTGGAATTCTTCATCAACCTCATCAATTGTTACTGTATGTGATTCACTATCATTATTAATCGCTACATAAATCGAACGATCATCATAAGTTCGCTTAAATAAGCTCATTCCTTGTTCAGAAGTGACGTGTTCTATATCGCCATGTGTAAACTGCTTGTATTGTTCACGCATGGCAGCCATTTGTGAAAACACATCTTTTACATCTGGATCTGCACTTGAATAGTCTACAAAATATTGGTTTTCAGGATATCCCGGTCCATACATTGGCACTTCAGAACCTTGGTACACAATCGGTACTCCAGGAGTTAAATATAAATAAGCTAAAGCAATTTGCCAAGTAGTAACCCGATTTCTTCCATTATCTCCAAAATTATTAGAGAAACGAGGAGTGTTTAAGTTATCAACATATAATAAGTCACGAATATCATCTGTTAATGACGTTTCTTCGAATACTTTTGAAACAGGTTCGTCTGGTTTCGTAAACACTTCATTTGCCGCAGTATAAAATTCTTGGTTTGCAACGGCATCTAAATGTTCATTTTCAAGTAAATGAGTGACATCTCCATCATTTTGTAATGTTGTAGCAATAAGATAAAAATTTGGGTCCTTTTTCTTCAATTCAAATGCAATCGTTTCTAATAGATCCCCATCTGTTTCATCTGCATGAGCAAATTGAAAACCATCTATTTTCGCTTCTTCCATCCAAAATAATGCTACATCTTGTAAATATGCTTGTACTTCTTCATTTGATTGATCAAAGGCTACAACTTCTTCCAACCATTCTGTCGCTTCATATGCTGGTGTTACTTCGACTTCTTTAAACCAATCTGGATGTTCTTCTACTAGTGGACTTGATTTTGCCACATAGTTTAAAGGAATTTCTAACATAATCTTCATGCTTAAATCATGTGCTTTTTCCACTAATGTATGAATATCTTCCATCGAGCCGAACTCGTCTTCTACTTCATAAAAATCTTCTACCCAATATCCATGATATCCACCAACGGCATTTTCCATGACTGGTGATAAAGATATCATCGTAAATCCGCCTTCTTCAATTTCGTCAATCATTTTTGTAATCCCATCAATATCCCCACCATTATACGTATATGGATCATGAATATCGACTTGATCACTTGATGCTTGACGGCCGTTATTGTAACGGTCTACGAGAAGGTCATAAATAATTTCATCTTGAATCGTTCTTTTGTCATCTGCTTTTACTTGAAAAGGAATCATCGTAAAAACTAATAAAGGAACGATAAATAAAATGAATAATCGCTTCATAACAGACACTCCATTTTCTTTATTTTTCATAAAAAAGGTTGGGAGCCACCGTGTTTATATCGTCTAAACGTACAGACACACATGTCCCAACCCCAATTTTTAAGGTAATATTCCTAAAGGTAAGCGAGTGAATCCTAAAATAATTGCAACTAATGCACTTACAACAAATACAATCCACCATGTTTTTGTTGATTTTTGTTTGTTTGTTTTTACCGTAATCATTTCGATTGCAATGATAGCTAACAATCCAGCAATAATTTTAATAATTAGTTCCCCACTTATTTTCGTATATTCGGCAAATAAACTTCCACCTGAATATAAAATAAGTAAATAATCAAGGCGTAAAATCATATGAAGCATTTTCCCTTGTTTTTTCCCTTGCTTGTAGAAGCCCACAACGACGAATAATAATATAAAGGCTACAACCCAAGCAGTAATATGTAAATGAGCCATGTTTCTTTCCCCTTCCTTTTCTAACAATATAATTATAAAATAGCATTTTACTGTACCATTGCATTATATCATGTCCCGATTGCAAATTCATACATTATAAATTCGACAAATTTATGAGAATTACGGATGACACGATGAATTACCAACTAAATTTGCACGGTTGCGATTCTTTCATATACGATATACACTAATATATATATCATTTTCAACATATTTAGGAAGCTATATAAACAGTGGGCGGAGGATGAATCATGCGAAAAAAAGTACTTATAGCAAACAGATTAGACCAAACTATTATTGATCAATTAGATGAACAATTTGACCTTTCTTATATCAAAACATATGAAGCAACAAAGGAAGAATTGTATGATGCCGTAAAAGATGTCCACGGTATAATTGGACATGGTATTACTATTGATAAACCATTGCTAAAAGAAGCAAAAAAATTAGAGATTGTATGTAATATTTCAGTTGGGTTTAATAATTTTGATGTCGAAGCGATGAAACAATACAATGTTATGGGAACAAATACACCTGACGTTCTTACTGATACGGTTGCTGATGTTATTTTTGGATTACTTATTGCAACAGCTAGAAGAATTCCAGAAATGGATCGCCTCGTTAAAGATGGAAAATGGAAGAAAAATATGTATGAACAATTATATGGATTAGATGTTCATCATAAAAAAATTGGAATTATCGGGATGGGGCGTATCGGGGAAGCTATTGCAAATCGTGCTCATCACGGTTTCCATATGAATGTTCTTTATCATACTCGTTCCCGTAAATATGAAGCAGAGGAAAAATTTGATGCTGTTCACTGCTCTTTAGAAGACCTTTTACAACAATCGGATTATGTCGTTTTAATGACACCATTAACTAAAGAAACAAAGGGATTATTAAGTTTACGAGAATTTCAACTGATGAAGGATACAGCTATTTTCATCAATGGTTCACGTGGTCAAACGATTGTAGAAAAAGACTTAATTACCGCTTTAGAGACGAATGAAATTGCCGCAGCAGGCTTAGACGTATTTGAAAAAGAACCAGTTGACCCGGACAACCCTTTATTAAAAATGAATAATGTTGTCACATTGCCACATATTGGTTCTGCTACATATGCAACAGAACTAAAAATGGCATCATTAGCATATGAAAATCTCTGTAAAGGTTTAACGAATGAAATGCCTATAACACTTGTAGATAAAGCTATGTGGGACTTAAGAAAAAAATAAACAATAAAGATTCATCGTATGCGTTTTTCGTTCATTTCATACGATGAATCTTTTTACATGTTCATATTTTATATTTGGCGTAATTCTCTTATTCTCTACTTTCTTTACAATCAATGTTTCATTTATTTCTTCTTTATAGCGTGAAATTTGCCACTATTTTATCTTAAATGTAGTTTTACTATAACCTTCCTTTGTTTTTGTTACTTCTAACATCGCTGGAAAGATGGACTTCAACTCTTCTACATGTGAAATAACACCGATCATTCTACCTGATTGCTGCAGTTGTACGAGGGCATCGATTGCTTTTTGTAACGATTCATCATCCAATGAACCAAATCCTTCGTCAATAAACATCGTTTCAATCGATACACCACCTTGGAAGCTTTGGATGACATCAGACATACCTAGAGCTAAACATAAAGAAGCGATAAACTTTTCCCCACCTGATAATGTTTTTACATCTCGAGTTAGGCCAGTATATGCATCATATACATCGATTGCTAAACCACTCTGTCTCCCATGTGTTTCCTGTCGCTCACTACGGATTAAATAATATTGCCCATTTGTTAAAGAGTGGAAACGTTCATTGGCAGCCTGTGTGATTTGATCTAAATAATCAATTTGTAAATAACGTTCAAACGATATTTTCAAATTATTTTGTCCGCGAAGCGCATCATATACATCTTCTACGACGACGACTTCTTCCTCAATTCCTTTTACACGTGTTGAAAGTTCTTCAATATTTCCTTTTAATTCATGTATACGCTCTGATTGATGTTTCGTCTTTTGTAATTTTTCAAACGCATGCTCATAAGTTATTTTCAATTGATCTACTTCTGCTTTTAATGCTGTCGTATCTACTTTTTGTTTATGTTGTAATAGATTATTTAATTCTTCCAGTTGATGTTCAACGAGTGATTTTTGATCATAATATGCTCGGATTTCTTGTTGTAATTGATTACGATCATCTTCTTGTAATTTCGCCGCTTCATAATTTTCTACCGTCTCAAAAGAGGCTCGTGCTAGTTGTGATTGAAATGTTTCTTCCAATTTTGTGACCTTTTTTTGTGCGTCTTGGATCGTTTCTTTCATATGTTGTATAGATTGAGTGACAGATAAATGTTCCTTTTCTGTTTCGCGCATATTCGTTTCTGCTCGTTTAAACTGGTCTTCTTTTTGTTGGACCGTTGTTCGTGTTTTTTGTAAATAGGCTTGCAATCGGTCTATTTGTTGAATTTCTTCTGGAATTTCTTTCTTATCAGCTATAAATAAGGAAGTTTCCGAGCGATATGTCGCATTTTCCTCTGCATACTTTTGATCCAGTTCTTCTTTTTTCCTGCGTTGTACTTTTATATCCTCTTCTAATGTACCAATCGCTTTACGATTCGTATCATACTCTTTTTCAAGTAATTGTAATTTATCAATTGTATCCTTTAATTGTTGCCCTTCTTGCTTAATTGTTGCCTTCGTCTCATCTAAATGTTTAATGGATAGTTCGTATTCATCCATTTTTTGCTTATACATTTTCCAACTTCCTTCTAACTCAAAATGACTTTGTTCTATTTTTCTGAGACGTTGCTCCAATTTTTCCATATACTGTTTCTTTTCTTCTATTTGCTCTTTCGTAATGGACGCTCCATTATTCGTCGCTTTATTCGGATGATCACTACTCCCACAAACTGGACATGCTTCCCCATCATGTAAATGTGATGCTAAAACGACTGCTTGTTGGTTAAACCAAACTGATTCAAGCTGATTATACTTTTCCTTTTCTTCTGTAAAAATGGTTTGTGCTCGATTTAACTTTCCTTTACTCTCCATTGCTTCATCATGGATTTTGTGAAATTCATTCACTACATGATATTTTTCTCGTAAAGCATGTAGTTTTTCTTCTATTTTCCCTAACGACTTTAATTGTGCTTCAGCAGACTCTATGGCATGTTTCTTCGCGTCTAATTGTCGTTCGTTTTCACTTATTTTCTTATTAATTCCTTCAACCGTTACACGATTTTGTTTAATTTGTTTCCGTTGTTCTTCTAGCTTCTTTTCTTTCATCGCCATTTGCTCGACAATTGGTAAAAATGATTCTAAACGGTCTACTTCACGTTTTAGTTTTTCTCTTTCTCCTTCTTGCAATACTTCTTTTTCATACATTTCTACTGCTTGTTCGTATAACTTTTTCACATGAACAATTTTTTCTTCCAGATCCTTTTGTTTTATTGTATATGATGTCAATTCTGTTTTTCGTTCGTTTAATTGTGTTTCATATGGCATAATTTTTGCTGCTTCATTTGCCGCTTCTAATGTTGTTTCTTTTTGTTTGTAACTATCTGTTTGCCTTAGCAATTGCTGTAAACTAGCTTCCCTCTGTTCTTTTTCGACAAATTTTTCATTCAAATTAATGCTCTCATTTAAAACAGCTAATTGATTCTCATACGATTGTTGCGCTGTTTCATATGCCTTTTTTTCTGTACGTTCTTTTTCACATAAAAATTCCCATTCTGAAAGCAACGCCTCTACAACTTGTCCACTGTTATATGTTTCTTGTTGTAATAACAATGCTAAAGGAGAATCTTCCCGTACTTCCGTCACCGCAGTCACTTGATCCATAAAATGATTTAACATCTTTTTTTCTTCAGTAAATTGACGTAATAAATGATCACGTTTTTCTTGTAAAATATGATTAAACTGTTTATATTTTTCTGTTTTAAATAGACGTCGCAAAATTGCTTCCTTATTTTCAGTTTCTGATGTTAATAGTTTACGAAATTCTCCTTGTGGCAACATAACAATTTGTTTAAATTGGTCTTCTGTTAATCCAATTAATTGCTCCAATTTTTTATTAATTTCAGTTACGATTTGGCGCTCAACAGCAGGAACTTCTGAATTATCTGCTAAAATTTCATATAATTCGTATTTTTCTCCTGTCGCTGTTTTATTTCCTGCCTTTTTATGACCAAGTTGACGGAAAACACGATATGTTTTATCACGCAGACGAAAAATAAATGTAACGGACGTATGTACATCATCGTCAGCAAAATGACTACGTAACATTGAAATATTTTGCCTATCTGATCCACTTGCTGTTCCATATAACGCAAAACAAATAGCATCAAAAACGGTTGTTTTTCCTGCACCAGTCGGACCAGAGATGACAAATAATTGGTGGTGTGCTAATTTCGAAAAATCAATACTCTCTTTCTCTTTATAAGGTCCGAACGCGGACATTTCTATTTTTAATGGACGCATAAAACTCCCCCCTTATATTTCTCTCGTCTGTTTTACATATGTTTCCATTAAATCTGTAAAAACTTCCTTTGCTTGATCATTTACCTCTTTTCCTGTCACTTCACGATAAAATGCTTCAAATAATGCTTGATCAGACATTTCTGTTCGTTTTGTATCTGATGACTCCTCACCATGTAGAAGTGAAATATCAACATATTTTCGTTCTACATGCATCGCATCCGGAAAAACAGTACGAATCTTTTCCATTGGTGACAACACAGGGGTTTCATCTGTTAAGGTAACAAATATATAGTCTTCACTTACCTCCATTTTCAAAATTTCATCCATCGAAGCTTCTACTTTTCTTATATCCCTCTTCGCTTCGAGCAATCGTTTATCAATATTTGCTACACCATTTTCATCTA
This sequence comes from Pseudogracilibacillus sp. SO10305, assembly GCF_037072005.1. NCBI lineage: Bacteria > Bacillati > Bacillota > Bacilli > Caryophanales > Bacillaceae > Pseudogracilibacillus > Pseudogracilibacillus sp. SO10305. The sequence goes on from NZ_JAXHDE010000001.1 coordinate 373,575, forward strand.
ATTCAACGACATAAAATCCTTTTTTATGATGTTCTTCAGAAATAGAGTATTTGTACGGAGAACCTGCATATCGAATATGTTCATTTTTTACGAAATGGGCTTGGTGCAAATGCCCTAAAGCCGTATAATGAAAAATATCAAAATGGGCTGCATTAACATATTCCGCTCCACCTATCGATAATGGTTTTTCAGCATCACTTGTATTTTCCTCTTTTTCTCCATATGGTGTCACAAATGCATGACCGACAAAAACATGACGCGCCTTCTCATCCATCATCGGTTTCATATGTGCAATAATCGCCTTCATTGCATCATCGTGTGAGATAATATTGTCATCTTTTAATAAGTGGCGAACTGTACTCGGTTCCATATACGGAACAAGATGAAAATGTACTTCGCCCACCTCATCCCGTAAGATGACCGGCCCCTGTTCAAATGCATATTGACCAACAATATATAAACCTTGTTCCCTCATTAATCCACTACCAAATTGTAATCGACTTGGACTATCATGATTACCCGCAATCGCAATAACAGGTACCCCCAATTCAATGACTAATGTATGTAGCGTATCATTTAATAGTTGAACAGCTTCGGGTGGCGGGACTGCACGATCGTATAAATCCCCCGCAATAATAATACAATCAGGTTTTTCCGTTTTTACTTGTGAAATAAAATTAGCAATAACGACAGATTGATCCTCTGTTAAATGAACACCTTGCAAAATTTTCCCTAAATGCCAATCTGCCGTATGAAAGATTTTCAATATAAGTCACTCCTTTTTCTGTTTATCCTTCTTACTAGTTTACCAAAAATAAAAATTCGCGAAAAAAAGGAAGTTCGCTTTTAGGGGTGAATAATGAACCAAAATTGCATTTTCCCTAGACGAAACTTCCTTTTTCTACACGAAAAACAGCTGCAAAATTAAAATATAGATAATTCCAGCAATCATCAAATAGTGTCCAAAACACAATTTTGGAATCGATATAAAGGAGGATTTCTCTTTTTTCTTCTCCGTTTTACAAGATTGACAGCGTAATTTCTGCAATTGGTTCATTGATTATTCCTCCTTTATTTTCAATAACTCCCTATATGGATGTTCCTTTTTTCCATGCCTCATACGTGTTTGTCCATACTGATATGAACTTTTTTAAGTCCGCTGTTTTCAATTCGATAGGTTCATATCCAATTTGTTCTTCTGCATCATAATATACATCTTCAATAACAGATTTTTCCTTCGTCACATGCCACGCGAAAAGGTTGCCAGTTCCCTCGAATAGAGGAGTTTCCTCTTTTTCAACGGAAACAATTCCATCTATATAAGTCGCTCCATTATTTCCAACTTCTGTCATTAAAAACTGCGCTACAATTGCCATGTTTTCATCTTCAAATTGTATAACTAAACGTTTCTTTTCAATACCTGATCGTTGTAACGTCAATTCTTTAAAAGAATACATCTTTACTCCCTACCCTTCATAAACTGGGAATGCTGAAATGATTTTTTCGTTATCATCTAAATACATTTGAATGATTATTCCTTCTTCTGTTAATCCTTCATATGTATTTCCTTGTATATATTCACGTTCGTCATATGCCTCGTTAATTGCATCTACTACATCTTGGGAGTCCCAATCATCTGGAAAAAATGTTGATTTTCCCTTATTTGATTGTTTTTCCACATCTTCTACCATCACTTCTGCCTCATATACACCATGTTCATCACTATCTGTTTTTGTCCCTTCTAAAATCTCTCCTTTTTTAGAAGGTAGATGGTCATAATGAAACCCTACTGCTTGTCCTTTTCGGTTCAATTCTCCTTCTAAAATATGTGCAAGTGCATTTGGTCGAAAGTTATCTGTATATTCTAATGCATCGATTGGCGTGACATCTTGTACGATATTCGCCTCATTTGTATCCCCTAATAATTCATCTAGTGCACTACATCCATATAATAATGAAATAGATAAAAGAAGTGCCATACTTAATTGAAAAATTCTTTTCATATTGTTTCATTCCTTCCTAAAAGAAAAAAGGTGAACAAAAATATCAGTCCACCTTTTCATTCATTTATTTACGAGTATATAATCGCATATGATCTTTCATGCCACTTACGTAAGCCGGTGCAGGATCATTTTCATTCGATAACATTATTTCAGAGCCATCTTCCGGTAATCGTTCTGTAAACATTTCCTCATATTGTGCAACAGATACTTTTTCACGTTGTACAAAAATGTTTCTATGTGTATCTTTTTGCAATGCTTCTTCATATCCTTCTTCTAAAATTCCAGTGAAAAATTCACCTACAGCACCAGAACCATAACTAAATAAACCGACTCGATCCCCAGCTTGTAATGTCTCACTATTTTCTAATAATGAAACTAGTCCTAAATATAATGAAGCTGTGTAAATGTTTCCGATTTTACGACCATATGTCGTACTATGTTCATATAATTGTTGTAAGCGATCCTGATTCGCATCAGAAGTTTCATCTAAAATAGTACGTAATGCTTTTAATCCCATTTTTGTGTAAGGTAAATGGAAACATAATGCAGCAAAATCATCTAATGATCGATTCGCTTTTCCTTTATATTGCTCCCATACTTCATTGAAAAACGCAATATATTGGTCATTTGAATATTTCCCGTCTACATAAGCGTATGGTGAATAGTTTGGACGCCAAAAGTCCATAATATCTTTCGTTATATATGCACTATCATTTTCTAATGATAAAATACGTGGGTTTGCACTAATTAACATTGCAACCGCCCCTGCACCTTGTGTTACTTCACCAGCAGTACTTAACCCATATCGTGCAATGTCAGATGCTAAAACTAGTACTTTACTATTTGGATTTAATGCAATATGCCCTTTGGCAAGTTGCAATGCAGCAGTCGCACTATAACATGCCTGTTTCATTTCAACTGTACGAGCATATGGTTGAATATCTAATAAATCATGTACATAAATTCCAGCAGATTTTGATTGATCAATACCTGTTTCCGTCCCGAATAACACTAAATCAATACTCTCTCTCATCTCATCATCTAAAAATGTTAATGCTGCATTTGCAGCTAATGTAACAGAATCTTGTGTTAATGGTGCAACAGCCATTTCACTTTGTCCAATTCCAATAGTAAATTTTGCAGGCTCAACACCTCTTGATTCAGCTAAATCATTCATATCAACAAAATATTGTGGTGTATAAAACCCAATTTGGTCAATTCCTATTTTCAACGGTCATTCTCCTCTATCGTCCAATTTAAATGTTAAAACTAACACTATCATACGCTTTTTTAATTTATCTTTTCAACTAATTGGAATACGTTATTAAAAATAATTTGATTCATTTAATGCATTTAATAATGTTTGGACTTCTTCCTTAGATAAAGTTATCCCTTTTCCCATTTTCTCGTGATTTTCCGACCAATCACGAATATCATATTTCGGATCACGTCCATTCCAACTAATTAAATTTAATTCTTTTTTCCATCCTTTTGAACCCTCTGACAACACAGCAATCGTTTCAATAATTTCATATGAAAAATTTGCCAACATATTCACCTCAATAAAATTTCTTGCCTTTATTATAACAAAATTTTGTGTAAAACGATGTGAAAAACAATCAATTCCCAAATTTTTCGTCACCCATAACAATGAAAGGTTGACACTGTTCGTTATTTTTATTATTGTATATATATCAATTTTAAAAGGAGATTATATCATGCGTTTAAGAAATATGATGTTCATATCTTTATTTGTTGCTATTGTAGCAGTATTAGGATTGTTTCCACCCATTCCTATTCCATTTTTACCAATCCCAATTACTTTGCAAACATTTGGAGTGATCCTTGCTGGTGCAGTGTTAGGTGCACGACACGGAGGCATTGCGATGTTTATATTCATTGCTTTAATCGCAGCCGGTGCACCACTATTAGCCGGAGGTCGTGGTGGTTTAGGTGTTTTATTCGGACCTAGTGGTGGTTATATTTTAGGATTTCCAGTCGTCGCTTTTTTCATTGGATATGCTACAGAAAAAATTACACAATCTTTAAAAGTATGGAAGTTAATTTTAATTAATTTTCTATTTGGAGTCGTTTTAATGAACGTTTTAGGTGTTACATATTTATCAATTACAGCTGAGACACCTTGGTTAGCAACAGCATTATCATCTTTAGCATTTTTCCCTGGTGACACGATTAAAGCTGTCGTCGCTGCATTTGTAACCGTAAAATTATATCAAGTGTACCCGATTAATGAACAAATACCAAAAAAGGTTGCATCATAAATGAATTATATTGGATGCCATGTACACGATAAAACAAAAATCGATCCAAATAAAATTGCGATTGAAACAGCGACAAGACAACTTACCTATGGCGAACTTAGTCTAAATATAAGAACAATTCAACAAATACTTTTGCAACAATCTACAAAGAAACAAGAGAAAATGGTACTATACATGGATGAACCGATTGCATTTTTACAAACATATTTTGCGGCAATTTCAATCGGATGGATTGTTCTTCCAATTCATCAACAACAAACAAATATTTCTATTCAAAAAGCTATTCATACGATTCAACCTTCGTTGATCGTAACGAACCAGCCTAATAAATTTTTATTTTGTGAAGAAAACATATTATTTTTGGATGATATAAATGATGTTTCGTTGTCACATCCACGTAATACACCATATGAACCAAAAGAAGATGATTTATTTTATATTGGACAAACTTCGGGTACCTCAGGAAATCCGAAGTTTTTCGTTCGTACACATCGTTCATGGCTTTTGAGTTTCGAGGAAATGGAGGAAGTCTTTCCTATCGACGCGACTAAATCAATCAGTGCACCTGGACCATTAACACATTCATTATCATTGTGTATGGCAACCTATGCACTCCATCGTGGAGCTACTTTTTATGCTATGGAACAATTTGATGCAACTATTTTATATGAAAAAATTACAGCCGAAACAGTAAATGTTATTTTTGTTGTTCCGTCCATGTTATATGATTTAGTAAAAATGCCACGAACGATGAGTAGTATTACGTATATTTCTGCTGGTGACATGTTGCAAGCAAAAATGTACGAACAAACGAAAACAGTATACCCTAATCGTTCTTTATTCGAATATTACGGAGCTTCTGAATTAAGTTATATTACATATAAAAATGAAGTTATTCATCAGAAAAAGCAAAACGTTACTGGGGTACCCTTCCCTTCCGTTACAGTTACTATTTGTAATGACAATGGAAAGCCTGTACAATTTGGTGAAATTGGAAAAATCTTCGTTAAAAGTCCATTTGCATGTACACAATATATTTCAGACCATATATTGGAAGAAAATGAATACGGAATATGTGTTGGCGACCTTGGATTTATCGACAATGCTGGCTATGTTTCCTTAATCGGTAGAGAAAACAATATGATTATTTCTGGTGGCCATAATATTTATCCAGTGGAAATCGAACGTGTCATTCATTCTAATGACCAAGTAGAACAAGCCGTTGTAATTGGTGTCCCACATGAGAAATTTGGACAAATTGCTGTCGCTTATATTCAACTACGTAGTCACGAGCCAACCGTTGTTTCTACGATTAAAAAATTATGCCGCCAAACATTACCAAGATATAAACGACCGAAAAAATATGTGATTGTAGAGGCATTCCCAAAGACAAACACAGGAAAAATTATCCGTTCAGAATTAGGTAACAATAAAACGAAAGAGGTGCAATAATGAAACGACCTGTTATTATTACGGTGAAACGTTCTGCCATCGGAAAAGTTGGCGGAATGTTCAAACACTTAGAACCTGAACAATTAGTTGCACCAATTATCGAACATATTATAGAAACGTATCAAATTGATCGAAATTCGATTGACGAAGTTATATTAGGTAATGCCATCGGGCCTGGTGGAAATATCGCTAGGGTTGCAGCATTACATGCAAATCTCCCCGTTGAGATCCCTGCTATTACGTTGGACCGTCAATGTGGCTCAGGCCTAGAAGCAATTAATTATGCGTGTCGCCTTATACAAGCAAGTGCCGGGGATATGTATTTGGCTGGTGGAGTTGAAAGTAGCAGTTTAGCACCTTGGCGGATGGCAAAACCGAAAAGTCTATATGAGATGCCACAATTATATGATCGGGCGCCTTTTTCCACACCAGAAATCGGTGACCCTTCTATGGGTATTGCCGCAGATAATGTCGCTAAAGCTTTTCATATATCACGAGAAGCACAAGATGAATTTGCATATTGGAGTCACCAAAAGGCAATTCATGCACAAGAAGAAAATGTTTTCGCCGATGAAATTGTACCAATTCACGGTAAAACAATCGATGAAGGGCCGAGAAAAGCATTATCTCTTTCCTTCTTACGTCGTTTAAAACCTGCTTTTTCAAAGGGAGGAACTGTAACAGCGGGAAACGCTTGTCCAATTAATGATGGTGCAGCAATCGCTCTAATTATGTCTAGTGAAAAAGCGAAAACACTCGGCTTACAACCAAAACTTCATTTCATTGATGCAACGAGTGCAGGTGTCGACCCTAATATACTTGGTATTGGTCCAGTTCCCGCAGTCAAAAAATTACTGCATCGTCAAAATTTACATATAAATGATATCGGGTTAGTTGAGTTTAACGAGGCATTTGCTTCTCAAGTGCTCGCTTCTATGCAAGCATTACAAATAAAAGAAACGACATTAAATAAGTCTGGTGGAGCCATTGCATTCGGCCATCCATATGGGGCATCTGGTGCTATTTTAGTTAGTCGGTTATGCACTGAAATAGAGCGAACTAATACAAAATATGCTTTAGCAACACTCGGTATTGCTGGTGGTTTAGGATTGGCCACATTATTTGCAAAGGACTCTTATAATAATGAATAAATGGAAAAAAGGGCAAAAAACACCAGTAGAAAAAATACGCATATGTGCAACAGACGTTGCTAACTATTGTGCATTAATTGGGGAACCATCCGTATTATATAAAGATAAAACATATGCAAAAAAGTTAGGTTATGAAGGAATTCCCCTTCCTTACACATATGCTAGTTTTTTTTGGCAAAAACTTTCTATCCCTTGGCTCACAAACGATGATCCGGTCATTTTAGTTGAACAAAACTTCTCCTATGACTTTCCATTAATATGTGGAGTAACATATGATGTTTCGATGGAACTCACGAATGTTAGAAAAATTCATGAACAACTCTTTTTATATCACACATTAACAGTTTTATTAGAAGGAATAAAACAAATGACGATGAAAACAACACTTTTATATGAGGTGCAAACAACTTGAGATTAATCGCTATTGTTCATCATTTTATAGTAACGGAAAACCTTGTCACTACTTATGCGGATATATCTAATGACCGAAATAAAGTGCATCTATGTCTCAAGACGGCTAAGGAAAAAGGATTCGAAGATCGTATTGCACATGGCATGCTTATCTTAGCCATTCATTCTACCTTATGTACTCCTTTGTTAGAAAAAGGATGGGCATTATCTAATGTTAAATCAAAATTTGTACACCCTATTTATATACATGATAAACTTGAATTAAGTTCGACCATCACATATCATTCAACTAAAAAATGTACGGCGACAATTTCATGTACGAATTTTCATAATAAAACGACCTTTTATGGTAAAATGGTATTTGTGAGAAGGAGCGAAAATTAACTTCAAATGAGGAAGGGTGTACAACGATATGAAACCTTCTTTCAAAGGTATTATTGCATCAACTGGTTTAGCATTTGGACGTGCATTCATTTTAAATGAGCCATCTTATACAGTGACACACGAACCTATAGAAGATGTAGAATATGAATTAAAAAAATTTAATAAAGCTTTAGAACAATCCATAGCAGACATAGTTCATTTACGGAAGAAAATTTCTGAAGAACAAGGAGAAGAAAATGCTGCTATTTTTGATGCCCACCAACTTCTATTAAAAGACCCAGACATGATTCGGGCAGTCGAACAATTAATTATTCATGAAAAACAAAATGCGGCATGGGCGTTAGAAGTAACAATTGAACAATATATTGCATTATTTGAACAAATTGATGATGAATATATGAAAGAACGAATTACAGATATTCGTGATGTAAGTAACCGACTTTTATCCTATTTATTGAACGAAAAAACCGTCACAGTAAACGAAATTAACGAAGATGTAATTTTAATTGCCCGGGAAATAACACCTTCTCACATCGCCCTAGCAGATCGTAAATTTGTTCAAGGATTCATTACCGTAGAAGGTGGCAGACATTCTCATGCGGCAATTATTGCACACACTCAAGGTATTCCTGCAATAGGCGGTGCACAAGATGCATTAGAAAACGTCAATCAAGATGACTTTTTAATTGTTGATGGCATAAATGGAATCGTACATGTGAATCCGACAAGTGAGACGATTCAAAAATATGAACGGGTTTTCCAACAATTAGAGCGTGAAAAACGAGCGTTATTAGCATTAAGGGATGAACCGACAACAACTGCAGATGGAAAAAACATTTCACTTTTGGCGAATATTGCTTCTAGCGCCGATGTAGAGCATGTCATTGAAAATGGAGCGGAAGGAATCGGACTTTTCCGAACAGAGTTTGCCTATATGAATTCCAATCACTTTCCATCGGAAGATAAATCCTTTCATTCTTATAAAACCGTGTTGGAAAATATGGGGAATGTACCTGTCATCATTCGGACTTTAGATATTGGTGGAGATAAACAATTAGATTATTGGGATTTACCGAAAGAAGCGAATCCGTTTTTAGGCTTACGAGCTATTCGTCTTTCTTTATCGGAACAACAAATATTTAAAACACAATTGCGGGCTCTCCTTCGTGCAAGTGTATACGGAAATTTACACATTATGTTTCCGATGATTTCTACGTTGGAGGAATTGCAAGAAGTAAAGGAACTACTAGAAGAACAAAAAATATTACTAAAACAAAATGGACATGCTGTGAGTGATCATATAAAAATAGGCATGATGGTGGAAACACCAGCAGCAGCAATTATGGCGGAACATTTTGCCAAAGAAGTAGACTTCTTTAGTATCGGAACGAATGACTTAATTCAATATACATTCGCTGCCGATCGGATGAATGAAACAGTCGCACATTTGTACCAACCATATCATCCCGCAATTTTACGTTTTATTAAAATGATTGTAGAAGCTGGTAAAAAGGAACAAATAAAAGTGAGTGTTTGTGGAGATTTAGCAAGTAATAAAGAAGTTGCGTCATTACTACTTGGACTTGGTGTGGATGAATTATCAATGCCACCATCTAAAATACTCGATATGCGACAGTTTTTCCAAGAAATGAATGTCGATACAATGAAAGATGTCGTTCATCAAGCTTTAGCTATGCAAAATGCAGATGAAGTAAAACGATTAATATCATCAAAAGTAACCGTATAGTAAAAGTTTCATCGTTCGCAATGAAATGGTATATGTCCAAACACGCTATTTTACTGAATAAGAGTATTCATGTAAAAGTCTCGATTAAATATCGAGGCTTTTTTTATGTTACAATAATGACGAAAGGAGCTCCGTTTACATGATAGAAGTGTACACAGATGGATCAACGAATGAAATTACGCAATGTAGTAGTATCGGAATTTATATAAAAAATGGACAAGAACAACATGAATTTTCTTGCACCATCCCATATTGCTCTAATCACGAAGCAGAATTTTATGCTGTACAAAAAGCATTAGAAATTTGTATTGAAAAATATCCTAACGATATTTTATCTTTTCGCACTGATAGTCAAATTGTCGTAGATGCAATCGATAAAAATTATGTGAAAAATAAACAATTTGAAGCATATATGAAAAACATTCACAATCTCTCCCAATCCTTTCCATTATTTTTCATCAAATGGATTGCAAGTAGTCAAAATACGCATGCAGATAATTTAGCAAAAAAAGTATGTAAAGAACATAAAAAAAGTTAGAACAATTCGATACAGTAACTAAAAGCATATGACCTATCACTGTCTATTTGTCGAATTGTCCTAACTATATGCTAATTAATTTCAAGTTAATCTTGTTTAAACAATGCTTCTGGTATCATTTCAAATCCTTCAATCATCGTATTCTCTTCAACTTCAATCATTAAACAAAGTTTTCCATCCATTTTTACTTGACGAACATACTTTAAATCTTGTGGGCGAATAGCGACATCTGCTACCTTTGTTTTTATTTTTATCGATTTGGAAGTTGCCTTCGGTACGACATTTGCCGCTTTTAATTCAATACGTGAATCTTGTGCGACAGTTTCGAATGCCGTACGGACCGCTTCAGTTGATTCAACTTCCACTCCACTCTTTTTTAATACTTCTTCTACATCCCGAAAATCTAACGTCGGATCTGTCTCCTCTTCCTCATCATGGTACTCAATAACTTGATAAATTTCCTCATACATTTTTGATAATGTAGACGTGTCTAACTGTTCTGCTGCAAGTTGATTAACGACTTCCTCAAAAACAATTTTATCATCTTCTGCCGTCATCGTATCTTCTGCATTTAATACATGCTCCACAAAGTAATCATCAATTTTGAACTTTTTCTCTGCACCATATAATACACGATTTACATTAGAAACTCCTTCCGTAAAAGTCGGATATAAAAAGCCAGACAATGGTGCTTTTAAATTAATAACCGGATCAATCATCACATTATATTTAAATTCTTTTTCTACATAGTCAAAAAGCAATTCACTCTTTGGCATTTGTGTTTTATTAATAGTACACATAATAAATCCATGTTTATGCAAGATATCTGTTTCCGCTTCATCACGATCTTCATAACCTTTGTTTCCTGGTTTTAAGTAATTTCCGCGTATAAATGTAACGACAACATCTGTTTCATAGTGACGTTCCTGAAACATTTTATCGACTAATAAACTAATTTCTGCTTGCCAAGATTGTTGGTCTTCACTCGTTAAAGCATCATATAAAATTTCTTCGCTTCGCTGTTCTGTTTCTACATCGCGCTGAAATTTTAAGACGAACATTTTTTCGTCTAATTGTCCAGATAGTAACTTTTTAAAATTATTTAAAAATAATTCTTTTTGTTCTTCCTCCAATAAATCAAAACTAATCAACTGTTCATGATAAACTTCACTCGATTCTTTCATCACATATGCAGAATATATATGATCAATGGATAATAATTCACTATTTGTTTTTAAATGTTTACGAAAATGTTGAATATCTTTTTTGTTCAATATGATTCTCCCCTATACTTACCAAAATTTAAGCCACGAAAACAGATCTAAAAATCGTTGCCACATAGTTTTTTCGTCTTCCTCTTCTTCTTCGACAAGTTCTTCTTTCGTTTCAATCGGTTCTGTTTTCATAACGAATTGCACCATCTCTACTTTTTCATTTTTATTTGAAACGAATGAAACCATATCAAAATTAGATTTGTCATATTTTTCCATTAGAGCATCAATTTCTTCTTTTAATTTATCTGGCAATTGATCTGTTCCTTTTTTCAATTCGCTCGTACCATCATACAATGTTGCGGCACCATTTTCCAATTCTTTAGAACCCGATGCAAGCTCCCCTATTCCTGCATGAATGTCTCCGTATGTGGTAGCTAACGTACTAATTCCATTTGTCATTTCTGCAATACCATCACGAAATTGTTCATATTGCTCGGTTATCGAAGAAAGGTCTGTTATGACGTCTGATACATCTGTAAGATTTCCCATTACATCATCTAAATTGGCTGCAGCACCCATTATCGCATCGATCTGTGTAAGTAATGTATCAAACAATTCGACAACTTGATCGTTGTACGCTTCCACTTCATCATAAGCCTCTTTAATTTGCTTTGTCGCCTCATATGATTGAAGTAAAACATTTATTGTCCCGTCATCTAAGTCACTATTTTTTACAGCTTCGATTTGTTCCTTTGTCAACGTATCATTTGGTAACTTCTCGACTGCATCATTTAATGCGTCATTCGCTTTCATAAAATCATCTTTAATTGCTTGTAACTCTTTTTGTATTTCTTCAAATCCTTGCGGTACATTTTCTAACATCGACATAATGGTGTCCACTTCTTCCTTAGACATCCCATCAAAATTTTTGAAAGCTTCATCTACTTGACTAAAAGCCTCGTCTAATTGTGCAGTAGCCCCACTTACTTCATTTGCTAATATGTCTATTCCTTCCTTATATGAAGCTGAACCATTATATAATTCATTCGCTCCACCTCGGAACTCACTTAACCCGTTTCGTAATTGAAGTACTCCATTATTAATTTCACGAATTGCTCTTTGTAATGTATTCATATCCCCTGCCATTTCATCCACATCAGGCTCCTCTATATCGATGAAAGAAGGGACTGCATTTATTTCAAATCCTCCAAATTGGAAATCCGTTACGTCTGCTTCCACGATTAGTTCTGCTTCTTCCTCTGGCATGACTGTAAATGTTACCTGATATTCGTCACCAGCATTAGCAATCATTCCTTTTTTTGCTTTTAAATCGTCCGTTTTCTCCATGGAAAAATTGGCACCAATTTGTAATATATAATGATTAAAAAATGTTTCCTCTCCAGCTTTATCACGCTTGGACGTTAGTGTCATTTTTACGTGTCCATCTTTTCCAGCTAATTGAGTCGGTTCCACTTTTTCGCCATCTAGATAATAAGTTACTTGAAATTCCCATGGCAATGCGACATCTTGCAACAATCCCTCATAATGAAAAACACCTTCAGCCCCTGTAAACGTTACTAGTTCATCTTCTACGTTTATCTCTTCTAAATTAGTTAAATTTTTGACGGATTCATATGCACCATGATCTGTAAATGTTCCATCATTATTTAGTTGAAACTTATTCACAACATATAATTGCTCATAATGACCATCTTCATGTAAAACCGCATAAACAACTTCATCTTTCGGTAACGATGTTTCTTTTGCAATCGCATGAAATGGGGCTAGCAAAAAGATGACAGTTACACTTAAAACAACTATCCATTTTTTATACATCTTCCTGTTCCCCCTTCTTCGTTTCATAAAAGTTCGCTTTCCATGTCGTTCGTTTAATGACTGAATCAAACATAACTAAAATAGCTGGTAAGAAAAATAATACCATTAAAAATGCCAACAATGCTCCACGACCTAATAATAAACCAATCGATGAAACAATTGGATTTGACGATGTCAACCATAATATGAATCCAACACTTGATAAAATAGATGCAGATATAATGATTGCGAACGTTTTTTCGTTTATTGTTTTCTTCACAGCTTTTACTGCATGCATATGTTGGCGATTTTCTCGATACTCCACTGTTAATAAAATTGCGTAGTCAACTGTCGCCGCAAGTTGTACTGTACTGACGATTAAATATCCTATAAACACGAGTGCAGAGTTCGTTAAATATGGCACAGATAAATTGATCCAAACAGATGCTTGAATCGTTAATAATAAAACGACAGGTAATGATAGCGACTTAAACGTAATGAGCAAGACAAACGCAATCGTTACAACCGTTAAAATATTAACGAGTTTATTATCTTTTTGAACGACGTTTTTCATATCAAATAATGTTACACTTTCACCTAACATATAAAAATTATCCCCATAATAATTTTCTACCTTTTCCTGTACGTCTTCAATAAGTTGAAATGCATTATCTCCTTCTTCCTCTGAATTCGTATGTAAAATAATACGACTATAATTTTCACTATAGAAGTTTTCTAATTCTTCTTCCTCTAAAAACTCCGGCGGAATAACAGCACTGACAATATTGACATACGAAACAGTGCTAGTCACTTTAGGAATTTTTGAAAGTGACTTAACTAATGCTTTTTCCTTTGCGATATCCCCTTTCGGCACGAGAATAACAATCTCTGTATTTTTTCCAAATATCGCTTCTACTTTTTCAGCGTCCACACTTTCTCGTGTTCCTTCTTCTTGTTCTCCGACGCCATAAATAAATTCCGTTTTACTTTGTGCTAAAAAAGTCGGCACGAGTAATACGAGTATGAGAATGAGTACTGGTACTTTTACACGCATCACAAAGGGGCCAATTTTTGAAAAGTCTGGAATAAATGGACGGTGTTTCGTTTTATCAATCCAATGATAGAACATTAAAGTAAGTGCAGGTAAAAACACCATCACACTTATAAAACTTAATAAAATACCTTTTACTAAATTGAGCCCTAAATCAGAACCAATTTCAAAATTCATAAATGATAGTGCAATAAATCCGAAAAATGTCGTTGAGGCACTTGCAATAATTGCTGGAAACGACCGCTTCATTGCTAATCGCATCGCTTCTTTCGGATCTTCCATATCTCTTCGATAATCACTAAAACTATGTAATAAAAATATGGCATAATCGAGTGACACTGCTAATTGCAAAATTGGTGCGACAGACTGTGTAACGAACGATATTTCTCCTAAAAAGATATTCGTACCTAAATTAATTAATACAGATACTCCAATCGCTGTTAAGAAAAATAACGGTTCAACCCATGAATTTGTCGACATAATTAAAATAATAATGATGATAGGTACGAGTAATCCTGCTGCATACATCGTTTCAGAAAAAGCCATTTTTTGCTGTGTCGCGGTAGATAATGCTTCTCCTGTTAACGCACCATCTTCACCAATAACTTCGTATACTTCATCTGTTACAGCAACCTCATCCCCACTTCGAACAGTAAATGCAAATAGGGCTGCCCCATCTTTATAATATGTCTCCACCATTTCTTCATCTAAGTATTCCAGTGGCACTTTTATATCTGTCACATCATCTAACCAAAGCACATCTGAAATACCATCTATAGCGATTAACTCCTCTTTCACTTCTAATGCTTCCATTAAGGTCACATCTTCGACCATAACATACGCATTCGTCATTGAAGTTGCAAATTCATCTTCCATTACTTGCAATGCTTCAGTGGAAGGTGCGTCTTCTGGCAAATAATCTGTCATATTATAATTTACCGAGATGAAGAACTGAGCAATGGCACTAATAACCATTAATATGAAAAAAATAATAACAATTAATTTTTTATGATTTAATATATTGTTTGCTAAACGTATGATCCTCCACCTCGACTTTCTACCCTACATTTTATTATAACGAATAATGAAACTATTTCCTACGGTATCCTATCGTTCATTTGGAGACGGGAACTTCTTCCTATCTTCCCAAAAATAGGTTGACGTTCCGTTTTGATGTTGTTAAGATTTACTGTTAAGAAGGGAGGGAAAATCATGGACATTAAAAAATTCGTTAGCTTCGATAGTATGATTACTCCAGTTATTATTAAAGTTATTTTTTGGATTGGATTAATCGCCTCAGCAATTTTTGGTCTTATTTCAATTTTCTCTGGTTTAGCAATTATGTTTAGTGGATATGGTGCAGGTGGCGAAGGATTTATCGTATTTATCGGTGGTCTTGCAACTATCGTTATCGGTGCTTTACTTACTCGTGTGTACTGTGAACTATTAATTATCTTTTTCAAAATGCATGAATCATTGAATAAAATTAATGAAAAATTAGACCATCTTGACAAATAAGTACATACAATAAGAAAAGGTTAAGACCATGATGCCATCTGCATCTGTCTTAACCTTTATTCATCTTCGTTTTTTACATCTTCTTTCATCCGATTTCTTATACGATCAAACTCTAAATCAGCAGTTTCGAGCAAACTAGCAATACGCGAAAACGCCCTTCTTACTTCCCATGGTACTTGTTTCTCCACCTTATATCCGAAGTCATGCTCTATTTCCGCCCATGCGTGTTGTAATATGGAACAAATTTGAATTTCTGCTTTTACACCTGTTACATCATCATATTCATCGCTATCTAAACCTTTGGGATCCAATTCTGCCACATAATGGAGCGACATATATCCAAACTGATTTACTTCCATCTGCTTCCGTTTATCTACACTATTTTCACGGTCAATCTGAAACTCTCGTTCAATTAATTCAGCTATCTCACTCACATCACTAGCAAAGTGAGTAACGATTCTCACCCCGACAATATCTGTTATATCGTCTAATGTTTTATATTTATGAGTACCTTTTTTAAGTTTTTCATATAAACTTCTTTCTGATTTTGTACGCCCACTAATCGTATGATAATGAATGTCACTTTCTTCAATTAATGCAGTTAAAAGCGATTCTAAATAGGTAGTATATTGTTCATACATATTTTTACGTGTATTATATTGGGTTATCATTTTATCAATATTACTCATCATTATCACCTTCATTATTCATCTATTCTTCGTCAATATAAAAGCTTTGGATAATGTTTTTATATTCGCATTTAAAATAACTTAGAACAATAACATGTATGCATGGAGTATGTAGGACATCAAAAACAAAAAATTAAGTCTATAATCCACTATCTTTATATACTTCATATTTAATCACTTTTCTATCCAAAAGTCACGATTATGTTAATTAAAAATACAAACAAACACTTTCATTCTCTTTTTAAATAAGGTTGATATAATAAAAGATAGAAACAAGACGGAATTTAAGGGAGTTTACGAACATGACATTATATTATCCTAATAGCAATATTGAAGTGAAGCAAGGGGATATTTTATATTCAACGATTGGCCGCTCAACCTATTATGTCGGTCATACAGTAATGATTGGTTCAGATTATCTTGTAAAAGAATCCATTCCAGGAAAACCTTCTGGACATTCATTAACGATCAATCAAATGTGGAATCGACATCGAAAAGGCGATAAAATCACATTATTACGAGCGCCATCTGGTGCACAGGCTGCCGCTAAATGGGTGACGGAAAACTTAGGTAATGTGAAAGATTATTGGATTTTAAATTCAAATATTAAAAATAGAGAGAAAAACTATTGTTCTAAATTAATCGTGCAAGCATATTATTATGGTGCAAATGTAAAATTAACAAATATATTAAACCGATTTATTTCACCGCAATATTTAAAACACACAAAAAATCTAGAAAAAATTGCGGTCTTTGCAATATAAACGAACGCAAGTATGAAAGATGACAAACTATTTATTGTATTCCATCCAGCCACGTTTTAAGTGTATATGTTTAGGGAATTATATAAATAATAAATATTAAAGGAAATGATTAAGCTTATGGAATCTGTTTGGCAAAATTTATACTCGTATATTGTTGGCGAGGAGTTATGGATTTGGATTGGCACAACTTTATTAAGAATTGTGACCATTATTTTATTTGCATTTATCGTGAGAAATATTGGTTATCGAGTTATTGATATTATTTTCAAAGATAAAAAAACTATCCCGATTCGTCTTACATCAAATCGTAGAGAACAAACATTAAAGAACTTATCTAAAAATATATTATCCTATGTTTTATTATTTATTGTCGTCTTAATGATTTTAGATATATTTGATGTGCCCATTCGCACAATGTTAGCAGGTGCTGGAATTGCTGGTGTCGCAATTGGTTTTGGAGCACAAAGTCTCGTAAAAGATGTCATTGCCGGTTTTTTCATTATTTTTGAAGACCAATTTTCGGTCGGTGATTATATTGAAATCGGTGCAATCGAGGGAGATGTCGAAGTAATTGGTCTTAGATCGACAAAATTACGAAGTTTTTACGGGCAAACATATGTGATTCCGAATGGACAAATTAATATTGTAACAAATTACTCTGCAAGCAATGGGTATGCTATGGTTGAAATTAATATTCCTTATGAAACGAATATTGTCAAAGTTGAAAACATGATCAAACATATTTTACCAACGTTTAAAACAAATTATCCGGATGTGTTTGTAGATGAACCTTTTATTCAAGGTGTGACAGCATTAGAATTATCTAACTATGTATTGCGAGTTCGTGCTGAAACCTTCCCTGTCATGCAATGGGAAGGTGCAAGATTAATTCGTAAAGATGTAAAAGCTTATTTATTTGAACATGGCATTGAAATCCCATCACCTCGAATGGTCGTCTACTCAAAAGACAATGAAACGAATGCAAGAGAAGTACAATAATATTTCGTTAGGAGAGATACATATGACAGTAGAAACAATTATGACAAAACAGGTGATAACCGTACAAGAAGATGCAACAATTGAAAAATGTGCCCACATTTTATCGACGAACCGTTTAAGTGGCCTACCAGTCGTAAACGATGCTGGCAAATTAGTCGGTATAGTAACTGAGGGAGATTTAATTCGTCGAAAAACCGATGTACAAACTCCTGCATATTTAGAATTTCTCGGCGGGATTATTTATTTAGATAACCCAAATAAGTTTTTTGAAGATGTAAAAAAAACAATGGGGTTATACGTACATGAAATAATGTCTACGGAGCTTATTACGATCCATCCAGACGATACAGTTGAAAAAGCAGCGAATTTGCTCGTACACCATAAAATAAAACGACTACCTGTATTAGATGATGAGGACCAATTAATTGGAATTGTTGCACGTAAAGATATTATGCAATATTTATTTCAAGATAAATGAGATAAAAATTTGCGGCATATTAAATTTCGCTTCTTTCCCTTCACTAACTTGTGGAGAAACTTTTCCACCAAAGAACGAAAAAACTGGAAGCTATTATTGCCTTCCAGTTTTTTATTGCATCGCTTTAATTTGTTCAAAGAAGTTTGTCACACGACCTTTTCCAATTCCTTTATACTTTCCAATAATGATAAATTCCTTCGGTAAATCTTTCACTATTTGCATGCCATCCGAATGGAGCTGTTCTATTAAACTGGGAGAACCTGGGAAGGTTTCCTTCGTAATTGCGATGTTTCCTAATTTATCTGTAACGACTATTTGTTCCCCTTCATAAAATAAAAATAAATCACCTGAACGTTTTTGTAGCAATAGTCGTCTTCTTTTTTCTTCCGTAATGAAAACTTTTAATTCTTCTACAAATTGTTCTACATGCGACAAATTAAATCGAACAATTCTTTCATGAAAATTATCTAACGAAGTAGGCAACTCACTCATAATTCTTGCTTCCTGTGCCTCATTTAATCGTAGTAAAAACCGTTCCGACCTTTCAAAACGTTGTGGTAGTAGAAATGCATCTCTTAAAAAATGTGGGATATGAATTTCCTCCCCTTGGAAAGTTAATGTTCGTACAGTCGTAACCCCTGGTGCCTCGTCTAAATGGAGAGACGTTAACTTTTCTTTCATTTGAACTTTCTGCACGGTTTCTTGAACCTTTTCTTTTTCTTCTTTCGGTCGTTCAAACTCCATCGACTTTTTCAACAATTGCTCAAATTTTTCTAGCCGAACGTGGATTTCATCTAATTCATATGGATATTCCTGATTAATCATTGGATCTTCATATGTAGGTACATCTATTTTATAGGATACATATATCTCTACAAACCATTTCATGACGACATGAATATTTTCCCATGTTTTCAATGCTTCAGAAAAACGAAACTCTCGTATTTCATGAGTAGCCTTGTTTCCTAATAAGCGAATTTCTTCAAATGCTAGTTTTTGTGTAGATGAAATTAATTCATGTTTTACTAATTTTTCTATTTTATGAACGAGCGTATTTTCTGGCGCCCTTAAACGTAAGTTTTCATGGATTAACACTTTATCTAAAACAACTTCCATTAATGTTCG
Source organism: Pseudogracilibacillus sp. SO10305 (assembly GCF_037072005.1). Classification (NCBI taxonomy): domain Bacteria; kingdom Bacillati; phylum Bacillota; class Bacilli; order Caryophanales; family Bacillaceae; genus Pseudogracilibacillus; species Pseudogracilibacillus sp. SO10305. The sequence goes on from NZ_JAXHDE010000001.1 coordinate 393,196, forward strand.
ACTATGGGCAATCATTTTGCGTGGCCCAGTAAAAATTGTTCCTTCTAATTCTTGTAAATTGTATGCGAGCTCTTCAGATACTGGCTCTAAAAATTGATAAAAATATGTCTTCTTCAATATGATGCCTCCAACATAACGAATAATTTTCTCCATATTTAAGAATAGCAAAATTAAGCCGAAATTGATATTGAATGTAATTTATTTCTTATGATATTATGGAAGATAATAATCGTTTAGGAGGTCGGACCTTGTCACCGTTCATCATATATCAAAATAAATTGAAATTGCTCGTACTTTTATTAGGTTCATTTATATTTATTATTTTAGGGTTCATTTTTTTGTTTTTAGATTTAGAACTTACATATTCACCCAGCATTATAAAAGGAATTGGTTTCATTAGCATATTGTTTTTCGGCGCTTGTTTTCTTGTCATATTCAAAAAGACGATAGAACATAAACCAGCATTAATTATTGATGAAAACGGGATTACAGATCATTCTACTGCTCTTCAAGTCGGATTAGTAAAATGGAATGAAATTAAAGATATCCAGTTTACCACTTTCAGCAGGCAACATTTCTTATCCATCTACACATATGATAAAGATTTAATTATTAACCGAACAAATGCTTTTCAAAAAACAATGAATCAAATGAATAAAAAATTGATGGATAGCCAAATAAATATTCCTTATAAAAATTTAAAATGTGACCCCGTACAATTGGGAGAAGCGATTAATTATTTTTGGGAAGAATTTTATAAAAACGAACTAGTATAATGTACATATATTTATATAAAAATCGAAACCTTGTATAAAAATAGGTTTCGATTTTTTAAATAAGATTAAGTTCAAGATGACTATTCTTCTAGTATCTTCTATTTGAAGTTTTTTCTACATTTTTATTTCTCTATCATTTTCAATTAATAAAATGTATATATCTCCCCTTCACATGTCAGTTGAACATCCATACTTTCCTCAATGATCTTCCAAATAAACTTTTTCATGAGTGAATACTATTCTTTCCCCTTCATTAAAGGAATATATTTTCGATAGATTATTAAAATCACGCACATTTAATGGTAAAATTCCACCCATAATATCTTGCAAAAATTATTATTATTTTCTTTTGCAAATCTCAAGCAAAATAGTACGCAATATGTTATTGTTGACTATGTCTGAAGTGAATCGGATTAGGACATAATGAAATAGAGGGGTGGAATGAATGAAAAAGAGAATCTATGATTTATCTTTTATCGTGTTTGGATCATTTATCTTCGCTGTAGGAATTAATGTATTTGTATTAGGAAATGATTTAGGGGAAGGCGGAGTAACTGGGATTACCATTATCTTGTTCTACTTATATGGTTGGTCACCAGGTTTAATGAACTTTATTTTAAATGGTTTATTATTAATCATTGGATATAAATTTTTAAGCCGGAATACGATTGGGTATACGATTATCGCGGTACTATTAAATTCATTGTTTTTACATTTAACGAGAAACTGGGCGATCGATTCAAATGAAATTATTATAAATATGATTTTTGGTGGAGCAATTGTTGGAGCTGGTATCGGCCTTATTATTCGGGTAGGGGGTACGACAGCCGGAACGACAATTTTAGCAAGTATTACAAATAAATATCTCGGTTGGAACATTAGTTATGGATTGTTATTCTTCGATATGCTTGTCGTATTATCATCTTATTTCGTCATCGGAATCGAAAAATTACTCCTTACTATCGTCATGCTATATATTGCAACGAAAGTGATGCAATTTATCATTGAAGGATTTAGTACGAAGAAGGCAGTTACAATCATTTCTCGTAATCCAGATGAAATTGCTCAAAACGTCAACAAGAAGATGAATCGTGGTGTGACAGTTTATTCTGGACATGGATATTATTTACAAGAAGAGAAGAAAATTTTGTACATTGTTATTAGTAGTCAAGAAGTAGTTAAATTAAAACGAATTGTTCAAGCGGCAGATGAACATGCTTTCGTCGCTATTCACGATGTTCGTGACGTATTTGGAGAAGGGTTCGTCGCAATGAATCCATAAATAAACGGGTTATCCATCTCACATGGATGACCCATTTTTATTGTTTGAATCATTTAATTTGTAAAATTATACTGTAGACGGATCACAATTAGAACTTATCTTGTCTATACGTGTTCATTGCAACACCATACACTATTTAGTAAAATACATAGTGGACTTGCTATGATTAAAGGAGCGTGTATGATGAACGATTCATCTGTTAAACATAAAAACAAAAAAGAACTTATTCCGAAAATGCCGATAGATCCAAGTCATCCTTATGCACATTTTCAAGGTTTTTTAATTTTACCATTTATTGCAGCATTATTAACTTTTCTCGGATCTATTGTCATGGTTACTTTTCAAAATCCAAGTACATTAGCAGGCTTTGACCTGTTTATATATTGGACCGACTTTGCTTATATCCCCTTATTAATTATTACATTCTATGCTTGGATCAAACGAAAGAAATATACTCCATATTTAATGATTTTTTATTTTGTCATTCATGCCATATGGAACTTATCTTATCTAGTTGGTGTAGATGGATTTCGTTTAGATACTTTCAATTTAGCAATGAGTATCATTTGGGTTATTTACTTTATCCGTTCTGAGAGAGTTAAGAAGGTTTTTACAAACTAAAAGGTCGTTTCCCCTTCCTTTTTCTATGGAAGGGAAAACGACCTTTTATTGTTGATTCGGTTCCTCTTTCGGTATTTTAAAGGATACCTTTGTACCTTTACCTTCTTCACTTTCAATATGAAGTCCTTTTCCATATGTTCGTAGTAAACGAAGATTTGTATTGTAAATACCAACACCAGATGTACCAACCCTTTCTTGGTTGTGTATCCGATCTAAAATATTTTTAGAAATACCGACACCATCATCTTCTACGATAATCTCCATTTCTCTTTCACAATTGATCACTTTCATCGTAATCGTTCCACCACTAGAACGGGTTGTAATACCATGTAAAATCGCATTTTCGACTAATGGTTGAATAGTAATCGCCGGTATTTGAACATTTTTATAATCATCTATTTCCCACACGACTTTCACACGATCACCAAAACGAACTTGTTCAATATATAAATATGCTTCAATTAATTGCAACTCTTGTTTTAAGTCAACAAATTCTTTCATCGTTTTAAACTGAAACTTGCTTCGCAACACATCGCTAAACGCTTCAAGTAATTTTTGCATTCGATTTATATCAATCTCTGATAATGCGAAAATCGAATTAATCGTATTGAAAATAAAATGTGGTTGTATTTGTGCTTGTAGGAATGCTGCCTCTAAATATAAACTATCACGTGCTGCAATTCTTACATCTGTTAATGCTTTTACACGTGCTTTTAATTCTATAGCATCAATTGGTTTTGTAATATAGTCATTGGCTCCAACATCAAATCCATGTTTGACGTCACGAATCCGATCTCGAGAAGTTAATAAAATTATCGGTAATTCAGACATCGTAAATCTTTTTCGAATATTCTTCGTTAATTCAAACCCTGACATATGTGGCATCATGACGTCTGATATAACTAAATCATATTCATCTTGTTCAAGTATTTGCATTACTTCCACACCAGATAATGCAGTCGTTACATCATATTGTTCATTATGCAGAACAACTTCCATTACACGTAAATTTATTGGATCATCATCGACGACAATTACTTTCGGTCGACCTTCCCTTATTACTGTATGAGCAATTTCTTTCACATCATGTGCCTCTAATAAAATTCCTTGATCAGTAAATACTTCTCCATCATGCACATGTGCCCCATTGTTTTTCATAATAGATTTATGCTCATATGTACCCGCTTCATCTCCAATAGGTAATGTAAAGGTAAAGGTCGTTCCTTCTCCAATAGTTGATTGTACATTAATTTCCCCAGACATATGCTCTACTAATTGCTTCGATATATATAATCCAAGTCCGAGTCCGCCAGCCTCGTTCGCTTGATATGGAATCGTTCCTTGATGATACGGTAAAAATAGATCAGATAATATTGCTTCATCTATTCCAACTCCTGTATCTGTAATACTTATATAAGCTGTTCCATCTTCTACATCCGCATCTATTGTTATTGTCCCTCGTTCTGTAAATTTCACTGCATTATGCACTAAATTGTACATGACTTGTGTTAAACGATTTTCATCTGCTAACACATAAGGAAAATCCATATTAATTCGATTAACAATTTCAACATCTTTTTTCTCAAGCAAGTAAGTATTCATATGAATGATACCTTGCACCACACCTTGTAGAGATGTTTTTCGTATGAATAGCTTTGGTTTACGATCATTTAGAAGGGACATTTCTAATAGATCATTGACTAATATCGTCATTCGTTTGCTCACTGCTAAAACCGTTTCTAAATCTTTCTTACTCTCTTCTTCTAAAAATTTATTTTCACGCTCTAACACAGCACTCGACATATTTAAAATACTATGAAGTGGATTCTTTATTTCATGTGCTGTATTTGCCAAAAATAAATCTTTTTCTTTATCGGCTTTTGCCAGTTTATCCGCTTGTATTTTAAATTTCACGTTCATATCATAATAATGTTTAAACCATACAGTCGCTAAACAAATAACGGCAATAATTAAATCAAATGGATAAAACATAACCTTTGTTCCAGATTTTAACGCATAGCTAAACCACGCAAAATGATTAATAATTGCAACGGATGCTAATATAAGTCCAAAATGATCACTGAAAGAAAGTTTTGAGCGAATTAAGCTAATAATTACAATCACCATCGATACAAAAACCGACCCAATCGTCACCATGTCTGCCGTTACTAAATATTCCATTGGAACAATCATACTAAGAACTGTTAAAATAATTAGTATGCTAGAATAGACTGGCACTATTTTCGGATGGATTTGTTGGACATTTCTTTTTAATCCATGAATGATTGCTAACGCTAGAATAAACAAAATAACCATTGAAAATTTATAGGAAAAAACATAGTCCATTTTTATTAATTGCATAATAATTTTTTCGTCGCCCGCATTTAAACTTAATATAGCAAGCATGAATAAACCTAATGAAAAATAAAGTATTTCCTTATTTCTTATCCCAACAAAATAAATAATTATCGCAAAAATAGTATGCAAAATAAAAATTGTTCCAGCAAAAACTTGGAGCACACTTGAAATATAAGTCGTAGATTCTATACTTAATTCAGTTCCAAAATAAACAGAACGAACAATTCCACTTGATCTAGGGTCTGTGAAATTAGATGCTTGAACGAGTATATCAATGATACCATTTTCATCTGGTCGGATAGAATATGTATTATAAGGTACATTGAATGCTTCATACGTTTCCTCTTTATCACTAACTGTTCCAGAGCTACCAACATTATATCCATTTGTAATGACTTTGGAAGAACTACGTACACTATACATTCGTAAACTATATGATTGCTCTTCCTCTGGATCAACATGAATTCGTAAATGATACGTTCCATACCCATATGTACTTTCGTCTTCAAAACCATCAGACCATCCGCCAGGGACTTGTAAAAACATATGATTTTCATTTTCAATAGGCACTTCTTCTAATAATTCATTCGGATAAAAAGCCCATTCGCCAACTAATTGTGCGTGTTTATCCCCTTCTAATTCCTCTTTTATGAATACTTCACCATTTTCTACCTCAATTTTTTGAGAATTACTAAAATGTTGCAGCCAAACATAACGGAAACCAAATAATACCATTGCGAAAAGAATAATGATGAATATATGTTTTAATGTAATTTTTCTTTTTGTCATATTAGTCCCCTTTATGCTGCTCTATGGTAAGTAATGATGTAATGAAAATAAATCCACATTACCACCTGAGACAATTGGTACGATACGTTTTCCTGTTACTTGTAGTTTTTTTCCTAGACATGCTGCAATAGTAACGGCTCCTGATGGTTCTACAACTTGCTTCATTCTTTCATACATAAACATCATCGCAGCTTTTATTTCTTCCTCCGTCACTAATACGACATCATCAACATATTGTTGTACGATTGGAAACGTCATTTCACCAGGAATGCTCGTTCTTAATCCATCTGCAATCGTTTCTGTTTGCCCGATATGTACTCTTTTTTCTTGTTTATAGGATTGATACGTATCATCTGCAATGGCTGGTTCACATGCAATCACTTTTATCGCTGGATTTGTCTGTTTAATCGCTAATAATACACCAGATAAAAGCCCTCCACCACCAACAGGTACTAAAACGATGTCAATGTCTTTTACTTGATCTAAAATTTCTAAGCCAGCTGTTCCTTGTCCTTCCATAATAAGTGGATCATCGTACGGAGGAATAAACGTTCCTTCTAACGTTTTTGCATAATTGATACGTTCCTCTGACGTATATCCATGTTTAATAATGTTCGCTCCATAGGCTTGGATAGCATTTATTTTTGGTATTGCTGCATCTTCTGGAACGACAATTGTCGCTTGCAGGCCGAATGTTTTTGCTGCAAAAGCAACGGCTTGTCCATGGTTACCGGAAGATGCTGCGATAATTGCTGTTTCTCCTTTAGCCGCTACATCCGAAACTTTATTCATTGCCCCACGAATTTTAAAAGAACCTGTCGTTTGTAAATGTTCCGCTTTCACAAATATATCATTGTTACATTTTTCCGATAATTGTTTGGATGTTAGAATCGGTGTTTCTTTTACTATCGGTCGTATTTTTTTACTAGCCCTTTGAATTGCATCTATTGACATGATTTTGACCTCCTAATAAACGCCATATGACGGCCTTTTTCTTTATCACGTCGATGGGAAAAACCTGCTTCATGTTGAAATGTACATGTATCATCGATCATGATTTGATGCTGTTTTATTCCGATTAATTGCAATTGTTGAATAATCGTTTGTTGATTATCAATGAAAAATTTATTCTTTTCTTGATTAAAATGTATACATTCCTTAGCATAACCAAGTTCTCGGAATAGGGATGCAACATCTTCATCTACTTCAAATTTTTCTTTGCAAATAGCCGGTCCTATTACAATTCGAAAACCCTTTACAGAGCAATTTTCTTGTTCGATTAAATGTTGAAAAAATTTTTTCGCAATTTCTTGAATCGTCCCACGCCATCCGGAATGAATCACACCGATCACATTCGCTGTTTCATGATAAAATAAAATCGGGACACAATCTGCTGAAAAACTACATAAAACAATATCAGGCTCAAATGTATATAATGCGTCCGTATTAGCAATCGCATCGTCTAACGTCGTTGCCCCACGACCTTTATCAGCTTCCGTTACTTTATAAAAATTAGCACTATGTGTTTGTGTTGGAAACACAAAATCATCGATGGAAGCACCAATCTCTGCTGCGATTCGTTTTCTATTTTCGATAATATTCGCTTCATTTTTACATGAATGAAGTGCCATATTATTAGCTTCTAGTTTCGTTTCATCTTTCATCGTCATACACGCGAGGATTTGGTCATTTTTTATAAATATTTTCATATAAGTTCACCACCAACATTATTATAGCATGTTCTATTCATCGCTTGGACGTTTTAAAAGAACATTTTTGGGTATATTAAGAAAGAATGGAGTGATAATATGAAAAAAGGATTATTTATATTAATGTTTTCTTTTGTCCTTGTTGCATGTGGAAATAATGATAATACGGAATTGAATAATGACCCAATGCCAAATGATGATGCAACTAATACGGAACAAAATGATATGGATAACGCAAACGATGATAATTCGAATGATGGCAATATGAATGATGATAGTGCAAATGACAATACTAGCACAGACGGAACAACCGATACGGCATCGTCTGATCAAGAATATTTTAAAGAAAAAATGGAAACATTAAACTTCAATGATTTTCAAGTAGAAATCAAATATGCCGATCGTAAAGAATATGAAGCAGAAGTAGACTTAAATAACGATGGAACATATGATGTAGAAGTTGAAGATGATATTAATGGTGTAAAATTAAAAGCACGTGATGCCTTTGAGGAGCTTTTTCCACGACTAGAAAAGTTAGACTTAACGAGTAATAGTGAAAAACAAGAGGTTTTCAAACAAATTTTAAACGCGTTTGATTTATCTGATGACTATATTGAATTTGATATAGAATTCCAATTCAATGATGGAAAACAATTGGAATATGAAGAAGAAAAATAAACGTAGTGAGAAGGAAATTCCCTTCTCACTACTTTTTTCATGTAAATAATGCTATTATTTGAGTAGTAAATTCATTTACTGAAAGAAGTGTAATTATGAGCATGTGGTTTTTTGCAAACGCATTCGTATTTATATTTGCGTTATGGAAAGTTTTTTCTAGTTCATTAGGAATACATATTATATTAGGCGGTTTTGGAGCAACTTTTATTCTATATAATTGGACAAGGCATGCAGTATTTTCCACCATACGTTCAAATATTAGCCGAAAGCGAAAAATTCAGTTTGCCAAACTTTCAAAAAAAGTATTACCGTTTCATAAATATACTGGTACAGTTGCACTTATGTTTATCATCGGTCATGCAAGTGTCGTACTTTATTATTTTGGGTGGCAAGGTACTAATATAAAAATGCTTTCAGGATTGCTTACATTAATCATTTTAATTGCGATGGTCCTTGTCGGTTGGTTACGATTCATCCGAACAACGTATCGCCGACGCATGATTCATTTATATTTAGGATATTGTTTGTTTTTCTCTGTTGTTATTCATTTACTTTGTACATAGTAGGAGGAGAGAGTCATTTTATCAACAACCGTTATTGCTGTTTTAATTGTTGCTGTATTATTATTTGTAATTGGCCATTTTACAAAATTAAAATTATTAAAGTTCATATCATTTATCGGTATCGTTCTTGGTGCTTGGATGGTTATCGCGGAAGTAATGACAGGAACAACCTTTTGAAGATAAATTCATGTATCCTGTAATGAACGTCGACTCTTGTACATCTTTTCTGTTAAAGGATTATCTAAATGTTAGTTTGTTTAGTATCGTACACGGAGCACGACGTTCATTTTTTCGCTCTTTTATTCAATAGATGTTTCATATTTGTAAAATTATATCATTGCTTTTCTTGCTTTCGTTCTCTCGACAAACTTCAGGAAATTTTTTGAAGCAAACTTTTCTATTTGTTTCTCCGTGAAATAGTTACCCAATTCCTCCAACAAGCAAAGATACATTCCTGCATTTGCCACTCCTTTTACAACTTGGTCGATCCCATCAAAATCCGAACCAAAACCGACATAATCTTCTCCACCAACTTCACAAACATGTGCAAGGTGACGAACAATATCCTCTATCGTTGCCCTCCCTTTTTCATTGGATAAAAATGGTGGATAAAAATTAATATGTATCATACCTTTTTTTTGAAACAACATTTCCAATGTGAAGTCACTTATATTCCGCGGATGATCACATACAGCGCGACAATTAGAATGACTTGCAATCGGATATGTTGCAAGTTCGATCATTTCCATTGCTGCTTTGTCACTCGCATGTGAAATATCTGTTAGCAATTGATGTTCGTTGAAATAATTGATGACTTCCCTCCCAAACGATGTTAGTCCAGCACCTCTTTTTTCTAAACTTCCATCCGCTAATAAATTTGCTTCATTCCAAGTTAATCCAAACGATAACAAACCAAGTTGTCTTAAGAAACGTAATTTCGTCAAATCATTACCAATGATGTCAAGTCCTTCTACTGCTAATACTGCCCCTATTTCTCCTTCTTGAAGCAAATCAATTTCCGCCCAATTTTTTATATGAATGATAGATGGATTCGGTTCGATGACATGTCGATGAAATATTTCTATTTGTGCCAGTGCCGTTTGCCACTTCACTTCTATCGGTACATTTGTTTCAACAAATATTGCAAAAAATTGCAGTTTTATATTACCTTTTCGTAATCTTTCTTCGTTGACTTGTAATAAAGGGTAATGTTGAAATGAAAAGGGTCGATTTTCTCGTTCAAATTTTTGCATTTTCCAAAGTGCATCACAATGTGTGTCTACGATTTTCACTCGATCGCTTCCTTTCTTCGCATTTTTTTATAAATGTTTTATACAATGTCCGTGTACCGATGTCTGTTTCATATAAAAATTCTGGATGCCACTGGACTCCAACGACAAAATTATGTGCCGTGCTTTCAATCGCTTCAATAATGCCATCAGATGCTGTTGCCGAAACGATCATCGGTTGTTTCACCTTACGATTTGCTTGGTGATGAAAGCTATTTACTTTCATTCTTTTTTTCTGCATCATCTCATATAATATTGTCCCTTCTTTTATAGTTATAAAATGGGATTGATGATTACGATTTGCACACTGTTCATGTTGTAATAGCTGTTTCTTTATTTGACCATATATATGTTGATACATATCTCCACCGGTTGCTATATTTAATATTTGTACGCCTCGACATATTGCGAAAATTGGTTTATTTTGTTGCAGCATTTTTTGGATCAATTTTTGTTCAAACATATCTCGTTTACGAATGATATAGCGGAGCCCTTCTATAGGTTCTTCGTTAAAAAACGTAGGATCAATATCATCTCCACCTGTTACATATAAACCATCTAATTTCGTAACGACAGAATCGATTGTTTTTTCTTTTTCAACATATGGCAATATAAATGGGATGGCATCAAGATCCTCCATAATATCACTATGAATTTGTGCTACATTATACTGATCATCTTTCATGTTCGGAGTAATACCGATTAATAGTTGCATATATTTTCACCTCTAATTTGATATATGCGACACTCTACAAAAAATGACTAATGATTATTTCTAATGATGTTTATTTTGAATATTTATAAGATTCATATTTTATATGGTAAACTAACTATTAAGATAATTTTCAACAAATATTATATTTATCTTTTTGTGGAAATATGATGTACATATTATAAGGTAATACTAGATGCTATTTTAAGGTATATTACAGATTAGTTCGAACAAATTTTGGAGGGACTTTGATGAAAGCAATTTTGATTGGTATATTAGGCGCTCTATTTTTTTCCGTAACATTTATTTTAAATCGGTCGATGGAACTAGATGGCGGTAGCTGGGTATGGAGTGCCTCTTTACGATTTATTTTTATGTTACTAATTCTACTTATCATTGTAGGTTGGCGTCGAGATATACAACCAGTATGGGCCCATCTGAAACAACATCCTGCAGCTTGGCTCGTTTGGAGTACGGTCGGTTTTGGACTTTTCTATGCTCCAATGACTTTTGCTACTATTTATGGACCTGGATGGCTTGTTGCTGCAACTTTTCAATTAACTATTATAGCGGGGTCATTACTCGTTCCACTCTTGAATAAAGGTAGTCGCATCCCGATTCAAGCTATATTTATATCACTCATTATTTTGGCTGGAGTATGTATCATCCAATTTGAACATGCGACAACTGTTTCACTTGTAAGTGTCATTCTTTCCGTCCTCCCACTCATTATTTCAGCGTTTGCCTATCCTCTTGGCAATCGAAAAATGATGCAGTTAGTCGGAAAAGATTTAGATACATTCCAGCGAATTCTCGGTATGACGATTGCCTCGATGCCTTTCTGGCTGATTTTATCTATCTACGGTGCATTCGCACATGGTATGCCGGGAGGTAGTCAAGTATTGCAAACATTTATCGTCGCTATCTCATCCGGTATTATAGCTACAGCGTTATTTTTTTATGCGACAGAACTTGTTCATGGCGATGACCATAAACTAGCAGGTGTGGAAGCGACACAATCGGGAGAAGTTGTATTTGCTTTACTTGGGGAAATGTTTTTCTTAAGTGCACCACTGCCAAGTTTTGTCTCAATTATTGGAATGTTACTCGTTATTTTCGGCATGATTTTGCACAGCGTTGTGTCTGCTCTCGGATCACGAAAAAAACGGCATATGTATGAACATGGGGATAGCCCACCAGCACTTTAAGAAATTTATGTCGAGTTTCAGATAATATAAAAACACCCCACAAATTAGAATTTAGTCTAACTTGTGGGGTACACATCACTAATAAACTGCCTTTGTCATTATTCACTAATTTTTTCTGCGTAATCTGCTAGCAGTCTTGCTCCAAAACCAGTTGCCCCACTTGCATAATATCCTTCTTGCTTCGTATCCATCGTTCCAGCCATATCTACATGAATCCATTTACTATTTTCAGGTACGAAACGTCGTAAAAATAATGCTGCTGTAATCGAACCACCATATGGGGAATGACTAATATTACGGAAGTCCGCATAATCACTATCTAACATTTTATCATACGCATCTACGAGTGGCATCGGCCATACAAAATCACCATTTTCTTCACCAATTGCTTTCATTGTTTGTAATAAATCATCTTCTCCAAAAATTCCCGCAACTTTTGTTCCTAAAGCTGCCATGACAGCACCTGTTAATGTTGCAATATCAACGATGTAATCTGCGTTTAATTCACCTGCTCGAATTAATCCATCCGCTAAAATTAAACGACCTTCCGCATCTGTATTGCCAACTTGTACTGTTTGACCTGTTTTATACGTAATAATATCTCCTGGTAAAATAGAATGTTTGTCAGGCATATTTTCAACTGTTTGGATTAAACCGACAACATTTACTTCTGCACCAGAAGCCGCTAATAATTGAATCGCTCCAGCAACAGCCGCTGCGCCGCCCATATCCATTCTCATATCACTTAAATCACGGGAATTTTTCAAACTAATTCCACCTGTATCAAATGTTACACCTTTTCCAACAAGTGCGATTAACGGCTTTGTTTCATCCCCTTTGTAGTGCAATTCAATAAATGCTGGATCAAATTTACTTCCACGGTTAACAGCTAATAAACCATTCATTTCCATTGCTTCCAATTTTGCTTTATCATGAACGATAACTTCTACATCCGTATCTGCAAACGTATTTTGTAAAATCGTTGGGAATGATTCTGGATTTAATACGCTCGGAATTTCATTAGTTAAATCACGAGAAAGTCCCATTGCAAATGCACGAACTTCCCCTTTTGTAATTAATGCTTCATCTGCGTTTGAAAATTGTAATGCAGGTATAGCATTCGCTTTTTTCGTTTTATACGAATCAAATGCATATGCACCTAAATGCCAACCTTCTGTAAAGGCAACGATTACCTTATTTTCATCTAATGTAGCGAACGCTTCTGTAAGCTCCTTTGCATCCACTTGTACCGTTTCGATTTCACGTTTCTGTACTTCACGTGCAATCGTCCCTGCTAACGTACGAACCTCATCATATGTTTGTTTCTTCTCTTTCACTTCTTTCACTAATACAATTTGTTTTCCATTCGCAATCGTTATTGCAAATGCGTTTGGATGTCCTTTAATAAATTGTAGTAATGTTTCATCATTCGTTTGAAATAAAATTTTTGTTTCCATGTTGCTACCTCCAATAAATTTAATCCCTTACATAAAAGTATTACGTACTTTTCCTTTTCTAGCAAAGAATGTGACGTTATTTTTTGAAATAATCTCTTTGGAAAATGCTCATATGTACGGCATCATGGTATTCACCATCGACAAAATATTCTTCATTTAAAACAGCCTCTTCCTCAAATCCCATTTTTTCATACACTTTTCGAGCAATTGTATTTGTCGCATCAACAATTAAATACAATTTTCTTAAATTAAGCACACGAAATGCATAATCCATCGCAAGTTTTGTCGCTACTTTTGCATACCCTTTTCCTTGTTGAGCCGGATCAATCATAATTGCAAATTCAGCTTTCCCATGCACCTCTTCTATATTATAAAGTGTTATATAGCCTAATTTTTCTTTGTCATTCTGAAAAATAAAACGGCGATTTTCTCTATCCTTTAATGATTCTTCAACTATATTTTTAATTTTTTGTACTGAGTAATATGGTTCTACAAACCAAAACTTCACTACCTCTTGATCATTAAATAATCGGTGTAAAAAATTACTATCCTCTTGCTCTACAGGGCGCAATCTGAACATTTCTTCCATAACAAACTTCCTTCCTTTTTCAGTTACTCTTATTAAAACATACTTTTTCCTTGATTGAAAATGTCCTCCTTGTCGATTACCATTATATATAAAGAAACGGGGGATGAAAGATGAAAACTGTTGTAGATCATCTTGGCCGAACAGTAAATGTTCCTGAACAACCGAAGAAAATTATTTCATTTGCTCCAGCAATTACTGATACTCTTTTTTCATTGCATTTAGAGGAAGAAGTTGTCGGACGTACTAGGTTTTGTATTCATCCAAAAGAAAAGGTAGCAAACGTAATGAATGTCGGTGGAACAAAGGACATGAAAATCGAGCGTGTCCGAGCTTTACAACCAGATTTGATCATTGCGGAAAAAGAAGAAAACACGAAAGAAATGGTCGAGCAGTTAGAAAAGGAATTTTCAGTATTTGTCTTTGAAGTACAGACAGTCGATGATGCTTTACATATGATTCTCGATTTAGGAAAATTAGTGGATTGTGTGGACTCAGCAAGATTATTATATGAACGGATTGTAGAAGATTTTGCGACAATCCCCTCCCATTACACCGGAAAACGTGTCGCTTATGTGATATGGAAAGATCCATATATGGTCGTTGGCAAGAATACGTATATTCAGTCATTATTAGAACGACTCGGATTTGTTAATCCATTTTTGTACTATGAGGGAAGATATCCTGAAGTGACGATAGAGGATTTGCGTGCAGAAGCACTCGATTATTTTTTATTAGCATCAGAACCATATCCATTTCGTGAAAAGCATCAGGAAGAATTTTTAAAAATAGACACAAATGCTATGCCACTACTCGTCGATGGCGAAATGTTTTGGTATGGAGTAAAAATGTTACGCGCAGTGGAATATTTTAAAATGGAATTAGCAAAAAATTATCCATAAAGGGCGCTGGATAATGGTGGTAATAAACAAAATTTCTTCGTAGTTGGTGGTTTTACTAGTATTCTAATATGTGGGAATCAACCAGAGCAGAATGTAGATAGAATAGGTAACGGATTGCGAATGACGGATTGCGAGTAACGGTTAATTCCGCAAGTGCTGGATGGTTTCTCTGCGAACTTGCGGATATATCAACTAATTTCGCAAGTTAGAGCAATTTTCTACAGGAACTTGCGGATATATCAAATAATTCCGCAAGTTGGAGCAATTTTCTACAGGAACTTGCGGATATATCAAATAATTTCGCAAGTTGGAGCGCTTTTCTACGGGAACTTGCGAATATATCAAGTAATTTCGCAAGTTGGAGCAATTTTCTACAGGAACTTGCGAATATATCAAGTAATTTCGCAAGTTAGAGCAATTTTCTATGGCAACTTGCGGATATATCAACTAATTCCGCAAGTTAAACAACTTTTCTACAGGAACTTGCGGATATATCAAGTAATTTCGCAAGTTAAACCACTTTTCTACGGGAACTTGCGAATATATCAACTAATTTCGCAAGTTAGAGCAATTTTCTACAGGAACTTGCGAATATATCAACTAATTTCGCAAGTTAGAGCAATTTTCTATGGCAACTTGCGGATATATCAACTAATTTCGCAAGTTGGAGCACTTTTCTACAGGAACTTGCGAATATATCAACTAATTTCGCAAGTTAGAGCGCTTTTCTACAGGAACTTGCGGATATATCAAATAATTCCGCAAGTTGGAGCAATTTTCTACAGGAACTTGCGGATATATCAAATAATTTCGCAAGTTGGAGCGCTTTTCTACGGGAACTTGCGAATATATCAAGTAATTTCGCAAGTTGGAGCAATTTTCTACAGGAACTTGCGGATATATCAACTAATTCCGCAAGTTAAACCAACCCCCACGATAAAATTACGAATATACGCCCTCAATTCCCCGCATTTTTTATGAATGTGTATGTGCTGGTTTGCGGCGAAATTTTTGTGCTTCGTTTCTTGTCGATAATGTAGCTGAAACAAAAGCTAATGCGACAAATATGATTCCAAAATAACTGACATGTTCAATGCCCGCATACTTCACGACGAATCCACCGAAGAACGTTCCAAAAGCAATACCGAAATGAAGGGCCGAATTGTTTAAGCTCTGCTGAATATCAGACGTTTCAGGTGATAACTCCATTAAATGACTTTGAATGGAAGGTGTCACACCCCAGCTCATGATGCCCCATATAATAACGACAATCCAAAACGCCCAAACAACATGTGATGCAGTTGGGATTAATAATAAAGCTGCTGCCAACAAGACAATGACCGATAAAATTGTTCGTCTTTTTCCTAAATAATCTGCTGCAAGTCCACCGAGTCCTCCCCCGGAAAATGCAGCTAATCCATAAACAAAGTAAAGGACAGAGATAGTCGTTCCACTAAATCCTAACACTTCTTTCGTATACGGAGTTAAATAGCCATATAATGTAAAATGACCTGCTAGGAAGAAAAATGTTGTTGCATGTGCAAGCGATATTTTTGCATTTTTCAATGTCGCAATTTGTTTACGAATAGGAATAGGTTGTTTCGGTGCTACCTTTTCCATAAAAATTGGAACTGCGATTATTAATAAAATCGTTAAAATAGAAATTAACACAAAAGGTGCTCTCCAGCCGAACATATTCCCTAACATTACGCCAATTGGAAGGCCTAATACTAAGGAGCCACTTACTCCCATGACAACTAATCCAATTGCACGACCACGATATGCTGGCTCGACTATATTCGAAGCTAAATTAATACATAAAATAATGACAAGTGAACCACTTGCCGCAGAAACAACTCGCGATAATATAAGTAACTCAAACGAAGAACTAAACACTGCAATGATATTTCCAATTAAAAAGATAATCAAAGATACGAATGTTAACTTTGTTCTTTCTGTTTTGGCAAACACGACAAGCAAAATCGGAGCCGAAATTCCAAAAACTAATGAGAAAATGGAAATTAACAACCCAGCTGTACCAATCGTGACATCTAAATCATCTGCTACTAAATCTAATATTCCACCTATAATTAATTCGACCATGCCAACGATAAATGCAATGATCGTTAACATATATACGCGTTTATCAATCAAAACTAATTCCTCCTACGCGACGTAATTCATCATAGTATTTTACCATAAAATAAATAAAAACAATACTTTTCATTCTTAATTTATTGCATACGATTATTATCCAATAAAATAATGCCATGACCGAATGGTACATGGCATTTTCAATGCGTATATTTACTTCCCTTCTCGCTTCAATTTAAATGGTGCGTAAATTAATGCGAAGATGAGGAATAAACCTAAATATCCAATTAATGAGTAGAATTTTGAAACTAGAGTTGTAAATCCTACAAAACTTAACACGAAGCCAATTGCTAAAGTAATTACTGTAGCAATATTCGCCTTTTTTGTGTTCATTTCAAAAAATCGTGCAACAAATCCGTAGAACATTCCAAGACCTGTATTAAAGATCATTCCAAATAAAATAATTGCCATAAGTATTGCTAAAATTGGCGAAATTTCTTCTACGATTTTTAATAACGGTAAATCGAATGCTGCAACTGTTTCAATACGAGAGAAGATTGCTAAGTGTGCAAGGATAATCATAACCCCAATACCGAGACCCCCAATTAATCCTCCTAGACCAGCAATACGAGAATCTTTTTCAGCACCACCTGTCAGTAAAGCCATTCCGCAACCAACTGCAATGTTGAACGAAACATAGTTAATAGATGCTACAAACCAATTTGGGAATTCCTTTGGTTGTTGTTCAGCAATTTTTGATAACTCGCTAAATGTTCCATCCATCGTTGTAAAACTATATACAGAAATAATTAAAATGAATAATAATAAGAACGGTGTAATACTAGCTATAATTGCAATTACTTTATCTAACTTCATCATCATTGCTGCACCAACAATAATAACCATTAGTAAACTACCTAAAAAGACTGGCATATCAAACTGTTGATTTAACGTAGAACCTGCCCCTGCAATCATAACCACTCCAACACCAAATAGTGTAAATATAATAACTGCATCTACAATATACCCTAACCATCTTCCACTAATTTCGTAAATTCCATCCTTATGGGATTCTACCTTTAATCTGCTTCCGATATTCGTTAAAATCATTCCTAAATAAGCGAATAATGCTGTTGAAACGACTGCTCCAATCGTTCCTAGCGTTCCAAAACTTGTAAAATACTGTAAAATTTCTTGCCCGGAAGCAAATCCAGCCCCTACGATAACCCCCATAAAGGCGAAACCGATTTTTAATACCCTTATCATGTGTTTCATCCCTCATTTCTTTTTTATATATAAGCTGTATTATAACAACCTATAGAAAACATTACCACTTTTTATGTAAGCGCTATACCATTCGTGTAAATAAAAAAACGAATCTTGGCTAAATTTTTGAAACAAATCAAGCCTCTAGCCAATGATTCATTTTCTTTCATTCATTAGATTGTTGTCTTTTTAAAACGATTAAAATGTAGTGGCTCTGTCGGAATAACTGTCTCGGATCTTTCATGAATAATATCTTCAATTAGTTTTCCTGTTACAGTCGCTAAACTAATTCCATCACCTTCATGCCCAGCCGCAATATAAAATCCTGGCATTTCTTCCACTTCCGAAACAATTGGTAAATGGTCTTCTGTGAAAGGACGGAACCCTGTATACGAGCGAATAATTTTAAAATCGTCCATTTTCGGGAAAAATCGTAATGCACGACGAGCGATCGTTTGAACAACTTGAATATCAATAGAACTATCATATCCTACAAACTGACGACTACTACCTAATAAGAAGTTTTGACTTTCCGTCGGCTCAAGCACTAGTGCTACCCCATGTTCCGCAGTACGTTCATCTGCAATACGCTCACGACCAAACTTATTCATTAAATAACCAAATTCCATAACATTACGCATCATAACAGGTTCTTGTCTCGAACCAACAATGATATGTCCTTTTCTTGGAATAATCGGAATTTCTACCCCGAGCATTTCCCCAATAAACGGTGCCCATACACCTGCTGCGTTTACAACCTTTTTTGCATGAATAGTTTCCTCAGGTGTTTCAACAATGAAACCATCTTCTACTTTTTTCACATTTGTGACAGGTGCTTGGTCTCTTACTTGTAATCCGAAATCTTTTTCTGCTTTTTCAATTAATGAATAACAAAATAAATAAGGATTAATTAAGGAGTCCGTCTCACATTCTAGTCCCCCAGGAATATCATGGGCAAAAAATGGCGACTCATTACGAATATCTTTTTGATCTAGTACATTAAATTTTAACCCTGATTCACTCTGCGTTTTTACCCAATCAACAGCCGCTTGCATCTCATCATCATTATCACAAACTAAAATACTACCATGTTCTCTGAATTCAAAAGGAATATTCAATGTATTTGTTAAATCATTTAATAATTCCTGACTTACTAAAGACATTTGACTATCAAAACCAGGATCCTTATCTACGATGGTTACGTTTCCATCGCAACGCGAACTCGTACCACTTGCAATGTCATTCTTCTCGATTAAAACCGTTTCCAATCCTGATTCTGCTAAATAATATGCAACAGAACAACCGACGATTCCACCGCCAATTACTGCAACTTCATAGTTTTTTCTAGCCATGCCAAAACCTCCAGCTACATTTTTTTGAACTTTTTTTCATTATATTCTATTTTTTGAAGAAAATAAAGAATGTTTTATGTTATTATATAAATATCGCTTAATATTTAATACTATTTTAGAACAAGGAGGCTAATTTATGCAACAATTAATAATTTGTCGCTGTGAAGAAGTAACATTAGCTGAATTAGAAGAAACTGCAAAACAATTTAACTGTACTGCAAGAGAATTAAAATTAAGAACGAGAGCGGGTATGGGATTCTGTGGTGGGAGAACTTGTCGCCCTGCTGTAGATAAAGTGATTTCTGATTTAACGAATGAACATCCTACAGATAACGTTCCATTAAAAGTAGCACCACCAGTACGTCCTATTTCTTTACAAGATCTTGGAGGTGGAGGTAACAATGACTAAACGTATTTTAGATCATCCAGTATTAGGTAAATTAACAGATCAACACCCTGTTCCTTTTACCTTTGATGGCAAAATTTATGAAGGAATTGAAGGCGATACCATTGCCTCTGCATTACTAGCAAACGGTGTGCGTACGCTTCGTGAACACGAACATAGTGGAAACCCACGTGGAATTTACTGTAATATCGGCCATTGTTTCGAATGCCGTTGTACAGTCGATAACATTTCGAATGTTCGTGCATGTGTAACACCAATTGAAGAAAATATGATTGTTGAAAGTGGAAAAAAACAACCAGATCCATTAAATCCAAATAATGAAGGTACATTACCTAAAACATATAAAGAATATCTTGACCAAGGAGGCGACAAATAATGCATGATGTAGTAATTATCGGAGCTGGTCCTGCTGGATTAGCTGCAGCAGTTCAATGTAGAAAACATGACTTATCTGTTGTCGTCTTAGATGAGTTTCCTAAAGCAGGTGGAAGATTACTCGGCCAATTACACGAAGAACCTAATGGAGAATGGTGGAACGGTGTAAAAGAAGCTGGAAAATTAGTGCAAGAAGCTCGTAAATTTCAAACAGAAATTTTACTTGGCTATCCTGTACACCATGTTGAAAGATTGGAAGATCATTTCGTCGTACATACGAATAAAAAAACATTTCCTGCTAAAAAAGTATTAATTGCAACTGG
Organism: Pseudogracilibacillus sp. SO10305; assembly: GCF_037072005.1. Classification (NCBI taxonomy): domain Bacteria; kingdom Bacillati; phylum Bacillota; class Bacilli; order Caryophanales; family Bacillaceae; genus Pseudogracilibacillus; species Pseudogracilibacillus sp. SO10305. Next base: position 413,942 of record NZ_JAXHDE010000001.1, read on the forward strand.
AGCTGCTGAAACAGCTGCACCTATCCCAGGTTGGACTTTACCAGGAGTTATGTCTATTGGAGCGGCACAAGTTATGACGAATGTGCATCGTGTAAGTGTGGGAGAGCGTGGAATTGTTATCGGAGTAAACGTTTTATCAGCTGCAATTGCTCGTGAATTACAACTAGCTGGAACGGAACTTCATAGTATGGTTCTTCCAGCGCGAAATGTTGTTTCAGATGACCAAAGTAACCCAAGAGTTGTCATGGATCGATTATCACATATCGCACATTTAGCACCTTCAAAATTCATTCAATTCGGTAGTAAATTTGCGAAATTTAAATTTGCACAAAACATTGCATTAAAACATTATCCGAAAGACGGAATTAAAATGTGGGATATGCCAATTCATTTACGCAAAGCAGTAAAGCAAATTAACGGTACTGATAAAGTTGAATCTGTTACGATGGTTGATGTCACAATGGACGGTGATATTATTCGTAATACAGAAATAGAAGTTCCAGTTGATTTTGTTTGTATTGCAGGTGGATTATACCCATTATCAGAACTTGCATCTGTTGCAGGATGTCCGTTTAAATTTAGCGAAGAATTAGGTGGACACGTACCAATCCATAACGAGACGATGAAAACACCGGTAGATGGCATTTATGTTGCTGGAAACATTACTGGTATTGAAAGTTCTAAAGTAGCTCGTGATCAAGGTACCGTCGCTGGATTATCTATTGTAAAAGAACTATTGCAAACTGGGGGTGTTCGTGATAAATTAGAACAAGCAATAGCACAAGTAAAAGCGACTCGTGATGCTGCTTCCATCCAATTCCACCCAGAAATTAAAATAGGAAGAGAAAAGGTAGAAAGAGCATTTCACGAACAACACGCATAAGGAGTAAATGCAATGATTCGTAATGTTTCTTCTATTAAAGAAAAAAGTATCGTATTTATCGGATTTATGGGTGTCGGGAAAACGACCGTTGCAAAACTCGTTTCTCAAAAACTTTTTCGTGACTTTATTGATATTGATGTCGAAATTGAAAAAGAATACGGTATGTCGACAACGGAGATTTTCAAAAAGATCGGTGAAAAACAATTCCGCGCAAAGGAAAAAGAATATGTATTACATTTTTGTAAACAGCCTTTAAAAATTATATCACTTGGTGGTGGCGCGTTTTTACAAGATGATATTCGTGATGCTTGTTTAGACCATAGTATCGTGTTCTATTTAGATATTTCATGGGATTCATGGAAAGATCGACTTCATATGCTTGTTGATAGTCGCCCTGTCCTACAAGATAAATCGATTGAAGATATTGAAACATTGTTTCATGAACGTAAAAAAACATATGATGAACATAATTCTAAATTGGTAACCGATCAATTCAATCCAGAAGAGGTCGCCGATTATATTATTGATTCATTAAAACTAGCGTGGGAATTATACGATTAAATTTTACATAAAGACTAGACATTTTGTATGTCTAGTCTTTTCTCTATACTCTCCCAAAAATAAATCAGATACGTATTAAATATTTTCTTAAAAAAGCTTTTTTAACTTTTTATAAATTTTATGTTCAAAATGCTTTCATCTTTTCTAAAGTATGTTAAAATATTTCTTCATATACATTGTGAAAGGAGAATAAGAATGTTCCAATATAATGTCTCTTTTTTAAAAAATGATCATGATATTTTAATGGTGAACCGTGATGCGAAACCGATGCCTGGTTTATGGAATGGAATTATTAACGAAATCGAACAAAAAGACCATCCAGATGAGAGTGTGAAACGTAAAATTTTCGAAGAAACGAATTATAGTGTTGAACAGTTTTATTCAAAAGGAACATTTACGTGGAAAAACGAACAAGGAGAAACGCAAGGGATCAATGTTTACTTATTTACTTTAGACCAAACATTGATGAAAAATAAAATCGCCAAAACTCGTGATGGCATTTTGCAATGGAAGTCAATCGACTGGATTTTAGATGAAGAAAATTATGGAGTACATCCGATTTTGAAACAAGGTATTCCAAAACTACTCGAGAAAAAAGGCATCTTAACATTTGAATATACAGACGGAAACGTTGTCCAAATACCACAAACATCACATCGTTAATTCGATGTGATGTTTGTTACATTATCCGACTATTCTTAACCCGACAACACCGATAATTATACAACTTAAAAATAACATTCGCTTCGTACTAGCTGACTCTTTAAAAAACAGTATGCCCATTAACACCGATCCTGTCGCACCAACTCCAGACCATATCGCATATGCAACACCTAGTGAAATGTCTTTAATTGCTAACGCTAAAAAGAAAAAGCCTAACGAAAAACTAACGACGAGGAAAAATAACCAAATGAAACGCCTCTTTTGTAAATATAGATTGATAAATGTCATCCCGAATATTTCACCGAAACTAGCAATGAATAAATAAAACCATGCCATGAACACACGCTCCCTATTATTCTACCTCAGTCGTCGTCAACTGAATCCCGACAACCCCTAAAATAATTAAAAATATAAAGAATCCTTTTGCATATGTAAAATCCGCTCCTAATAATGCAAAATCAACTATTGCAATCGAAGCCGCACCTAACCCAGTAAATACTGCATAAACTGTTCCAGACGGAAGTTTTGCACATGCTTTAATGACAAAAATAAAACTTAAAATAATAATGATAATAGTTCCTGTCCACATCCACAAATTGACGGAATATTTTAAGCCTAACACCCAAAATATTTCAATGAATGCAGCAAGAAACACATATATCCAACCTACCTTCATTTAAAAACCCCCTTCATATGAAAAAAGACAAAATCAACAAATGATTTTATCTTCTTTCATCGATTATTTACTTAAAGATTTAATAATAGGCATTATTTCCTTTAATCGTTTCACCTCATATGTCGGAGTGACCTCTGTAAGATCACGTTTATGGTGATTAATCCAAATCGAATCCATGCCGACACGAGAAGCACCTAAAATATCTGTCATCGGGTTATCCCCTATCATCACAGCTTCATTTTTATCGACTCCTGCAACATGTAACACATGTTTAAAAATGTCTACACTCGGTTTTCCTTGTCCGAAATTTCCCGATATAATAATATGATCGAAAAAAGGAGCTAACTGTGGTGATAGTGATAGTTTTGTATGTTGTAAACTAGGTGCACCATTAGTAAGCATAATAAGCTTATATTTCCCTTGTAACTGTTCTAATATATCGATTGTTTCTTCATATAAGAAAATATGTTTTTTTCGTTCAGCTGGAAACATTACTGCCAATTCACTAGCTAATGCTTCATCCACAATATCCAAATCTTTTAACCCATTAAACCAAGCTTCTTTGCGAAATGTAGGTAATGTATCACGCATTAATTTGAAATCGTCTGATTCGTCACTGAATGTCCCCCACATTCCTTCGAATGTACCGATTCCAATATTGCTCGTAAAGGGATATGTAGGTAATGTTGGATAAATTTCCTGTGCATGTTTACGAACATTTTCCTCTAATGTTTCTAGATCAATCGCATATTTTTCTGTTGCTTTTTCACATGTTGCTTTAAACGCCTCACTAACGCTTTTATCGTCCCATAGTAATGTGTCATCCAAATCAAAAATGACTGCTTTTAACATTTTTCATCTACCTTCTTTTTCATTTTTAAAAAGCCCTTTCATTCATATCTTATCGACTTTATATATAAAAGTCCATAAAAAGTGGGTGGATAAATTTTCCATTATCCACCCAATTCCTTATCAAACAAGCAATTAAAAAAATAGATTTTTTCGTAACAGATGAATCATTTACATAGAAAACTTAGTACAATTTAAACATAATTTTTAGCATGTGAAAAATAAATAGTTTCCATGGATAAAACTATATATAAATATGTCAATAGAAATTTAATCATTAATGTTCATATATTATTCCATGTGCTTTACATATTCATCCTTGTTTTCTAACATAATATTCATGAATGGTTAAAACCAAAATCCTCCACGTCTACAACTACATCTTGAGGTAGAACAGGAACCACATTTTCCTCCTTCAGTTTGGGTTCCTCTTACCCCTCTTGAGTTTGAACATCCTCCATTATCCCCTACGCCTCCGACACGTCCATTTCTTTCATCGATTTCTCGAACTCTCGTTTCATGGGATGTCGAGTGTGGGTAAGAATATACATTTCGAATGAGATGGTTATTGACAACCGTCGTATGTGTTGGATATACATGATTGATCGTCTCTTCTGTATACACATTTTTCACTTCTTCTCTAGTTGGGTGTACAATTTTTTTCTCACATCCACAACGGCCATGGCAATGACATCTTTTTTTCATATTGATCACTCCTTTCACTTTCACTATATGTCACAAGATGTATACCGTATAAACAACGTACCTAAGCCAAATTCCTAAATTATATCCCTTCGTTCACACAATAGTAAAAGTTCATTCTTTCCTCACGAACATTTTATGGTATGCTAATTTTAGAAGAAAAATGTAAAGGAAGGAAAGGAACATGAAAAAAGTATTAGCACTTTTCTTATTATTGACTATTTTAAGCATTGCGGCTTGTAGCAATGATACTGGAAATAATGTAGATGGAGAATCATCGAAACAACCAATGGAATCAACAACGATTTCTGATAGTGTCGAATCTTTTGAAGCGATAAACCAAGACGAAAAGGAAGTATCTTTAAATGATTTTGATGGACAATGGTGGGTAGCGAATTTCGTGTTTACGAACTGTACAACGATTTGTCCACCAATGACTCGTAATATGAAAATTTTACAAGACGGCTTAGAAGAGGCTGAATTAGACGATGTACAACTCGTCTCTTTTTCCGTAGATCCTGAACGTGATACGACAGAAGTGTTAAAAGAATATGGGGAAAATCATGGAGCAAATTTTGATACATGGAACTTCCTAACCGGATATGATTTTGATACTGTAAAAAACATATCAGAAACATCATTTAAAAGTTCCCTCCTTCCTCCTGGTGATGGAGATGATCAAGTGATGCATACAGTATCATTTTTCTTAATAAATCCAGATGGCGAAGTCGTTGATCGTTTTGATGGCACGAAACAAGACGAAATGGATTTACTTGTTGAACGTGTCAATGAATTAAAATAAAACTAAAAGCTAGAGATGCCTTCATTACATCTCTAGCTTTTTATTACTTAATGCGAACTTTTTCATTGGCATAAATGATATTCACATTTTTTATTTGTGGATTTAATGCATGAATTTGGGATACGGTTAATCCATTTTTTGCTGCAATATGGCTTAAAGTATCTCCACGTTTTACGGTATAATATTGTTTCGTTTGGCGCATTTCAGCTGGATCAATCCACGAACCTGGTATCCCCTTTTGCTTCGTTACATTAACCATGCCATTACTTTCATTAAAAATAAAATAGGTGCCAGATTGAACTGTTCCAACACGTTGTTTCTTCTCCTTAGCCTGTTTTGCCGTTCGATACGCTCCAACATTTCGTGTAACGGCAAATTGTTTAGTAGTTGGTTGTCCACCACGTTTATGAACAAAATAACTCCACGGTTTATCACTTAAAACCCTATTTAAATCAAGAGGTCCATTATACCCTTTCAGTCTTCCTTTATCTGTATATTGGTGAAAATCACATGGGTATTTTGGTGTGCTATTGACCGTTCCATTATTTTTGCCGTAATGTGGTAACCAAACTGCATCAGCCTCTTCCATTTTTAAATTGAATGACTTGTACAAATGATGCCCCACATATATCCCAACTTTTTTCGCACCGAGTCGTCGTAATTCTTTTATATATGCACTAATACCAGCACGCATATTAGCCATCGATTTTTCTTCTACATCAACAAACCAAAAAGTTGGTTGGAATTGTTTGGTCCGATTATAAAAGTCTCGCGCTTCTACTTTCATATCATTTTCTGACACACCACGTACCCATGCATATGCGGCAGTCGGTGTGCCACGTCTTTGAAATTCCTCATGATGCTTTTTGTAATGTCTATCAATTAAGTTAGAACCATATTGTGTACGAATAATAACGAGGTCAATTTGTTTGGCAAGTGCATCATAATCCATTTTAGATGGTACTTGATGATGAGATACATCTAATATTAGCTTCATCTTCTTTCCTCCTCTTCTGATGTTCGATCAAGGATTTTTGACTGATCAAATAATCCAGCCGCACTTAAACCGAGTATGACTCCAATCATCAGTTTATCTTTCCATATTCCATCTACGTAGAGAATACTCGCAATTATACCTAGTGATAAAGATATTAACGGCAAAAACTTCTTCCTTAATGGTGTCACACGTTTTGTTAACTCTGTTAAGCCTATAATTACTGCAACGAGAAAAGTAAAATCATACATCATACTCCTCCTTTTATATACTTACTATTATTATCGTATGATGTATGAAAAGAAGTGTTGTATAAAAAAACCTAAAAGAAACAAAATATGCTTCTTTTAGGTAGATGAACTTTTTATTGTTATTAAAATATAGAAAATTCTAAGCCGTAAAGTAAATCATTTTGTACATCCAAAAATTGACCTTTTCCATTTAAATTGACAACTTCATCGTAATATCCGATGGAAAAAACTCGTTCTTCATCGTCTTTAAAGACTAATTTATAAGGTGGTAATGGATAATCTAAGTTTGCTGTCGAATATGTTGAGGCATCCTCTAAAGATTGCTGTAGCTGCTTTATCATTCCTTCATCCTCAATCGTTTGAATTAATTTCGTCTCGACCCAATCATATACTTCTATGGATGTTATGCTCGATTCGTATGTCACATCTTTTTGGAAACAACTCAATAATAATAGTGACAATGCTACAACAATGACAATCTTTCCGATTTTTTTCATTCAAACACATCCTAATTGTCCATCATTCCATTTTTCCCTCGACATTACCTTTTCTTTTTTTCATAAAAATAAACAATACGATTACACAAAATAATAGAATAATTCCCGTTATATAGTATGCCTTCATATTAATACTGCTTGATAAGGCAAAACCAAGTAAAATCCCTAAAATGAAAAGAACAGTTCGTTTCATTCTCCATCCTCCAATAGCAAAACAATTAATATGTATATTCCCTCATATAATAGCAAACTGGTTAATATGATTGTTTTTCACTAAAAAACTTTTTATCTTTTAGTTTACAAGTTTTATATATGAAAAAAAGCAAGAGACAAAAAGTTGTGCTCTTACTTTCATTCATCTGACAATTGACGCGCCCGAGAGGAATCGAACCCCCGACTCACGGTACCGGAAACCGTTGCTCTATCCGACTGAGCTACGGACGCAAATGATATACAAAAGTAATTATACCTGTCCCATTTTCAATTGACAAGTTTTTCTTTCCATTATTAAAAAGAAACAGTTTATTTTTGTCTATATATAAGCTATACTTTTTAGTGTGTATGGAATATTTTTCATGTCCCAATAGTTTAAAGGTGAAAAGAAGTGGCAATAGTAAAAAGAAAGTCAAAATGGAAGACGTATCTTTTGACCTTTATTGACCAATTATGTATGATATAATTAGGTTCATTAGATATGGGACATTTACCTACTAAAAGGAGGATGTAAAAATGGTTTTAATACCTACAGTTATTGAACAAACAAATCGTGGAGAACGTGCATATGACATTTACTCACGTTTATTAAAAGACAGAATTATTATGCTAGGAAGTGCAATTGATGATAATGTTGCAAACTCCATCGTTGCACAACTTTTATTTTTAGAAGCAGAAGATCCTGAGAAAGATATCTCTATTTATATTAATTCACCAGGTGGATCCATCACTGCAGGAATGGCAATCTATGATACGATGCAATTCATCAAACCGGACGTATCAACAATTTGTACAGGAATGGCAGCATCTATGGGTGCTTTCTTACTTGCTGCAGGTGAAAAAGGTAAACGTTATGCACTACCAAATAGTGAAGTAATGATTCACCAACCATTAGGTGGTACGCAAGGTCAAGCTTCAGATATTGAAATTCATGCAAAACGAATTATTCAAATGCGTGAAAAGCTAAATGAAATTCTATCTGAAAGAACTGGTCAACCACTTGATGTCATTCAAGCCGATACCGATCGTGATAACTTCATGTCAGCGGTTGCGGCAAAAGAGTACGGTTTAATCGACAAAGTATTAGAGAAAAAAGAATAATTTATAGAAAATGGGACAATATCGATAACGACTTTGTCCCATTTTTTCACCTAATATGAAACAACTCTCGTACGTATTCATTCAAAAACATTCCTTCAGGATCAAGTTCCTTTCGTAAGTCTAAAAATTCTTCTAATTTAGGGTACACTTCTTTTAACTGTTCATACTGCATCATATGCATTTTCCCCCAATGTGGTCGCCCATTATATTTCGCAAATATTTTCTCTACTTCTTCAAAATATCGCTTAAATTCCATTCCTTTATACATATGAATAGCAATATAAGCAGAATCCCTTTCAAATGATGGACTTAACCATATAGAATCTTTTTTAACATATCGACATTCTATTGGAAAATGAACAGCAAATTCATAAGTACGAATTAATGTATCTATTTCCTTTAATACGTCTGGCATATATTTGGCATCAATACAATATTCCATTTCATTAAATTTCACTAAACGAGGGGTCGCGTATAATTCATGACTATGCGCGGTTTCTGTTCCAATTGGTACACCTGCTGCAGATGCGGCACTAATCATTTTGGCTGTTTTTGGGACGACTCTACTAACTTCTGAAAGTACGAAGAATAACCCATTTTCAATGACGACCTTTTTAAACATATTTTGTTTTTTTGTTTCTGTAATTGTATAGTTATCTTCATTCATTATTTTAATTTGAACGGTATCTGTATAAGGAAACCAAAAAAATTCAAAATTACGATTGGATCGCCGTAATAATTCTAATTGCTGTAAAGATTGCATAAAGCTTTCTTTATAGCTATGGCTTGTAAGTTGATATGCCGGTAAAACACGTAATGTTACTTTTACAATAATCCCAAGCAATCCTAAAGAAACTTTTGCGGCATTTAACAAATATGCATTTTCATTAGGACTAATATGCAATAATTGCCCATCTGCCTTCATAATTGTTAAACTATGTACTTGTGTCGATATACTACCTAACTCTGCTCCAGTACCATGTGTTCCTGTACTTATTGCTCCTGCAATCGTTTGTTCATTAATATCACCTAAATTTTCCATAGCATACCCTACTTTATGCAGTTGTAACCCTAATTCTTTTAATGGCGTACCCGCCCACACTGTGACGAGCTGATTCTCTCTATCTATTTTTTCTATGCCAGATAATTTCCCAATAGATACTAATACTTCACTCGTCGCAACAAGTGGTGTAAATGAATGCCCGGAACCAACCACGCGAATCGTTTCTTTTTCCATATAAGCACGCTCGATAATATTTTTTAACGCATGTAAATCTTCTGGCTCTTCATAATGATTTGGTAAACAATGTACAGATTCAGACCAATTTTTAAAAAATACTGCCCGTTTCTTTTTTATAAAAAACATTGTCCGTCCCCCCTGTATGTTTCCCAATGCTCTAATATTTTCCCTTTATCAATCACGGCTATTTTATGAAAGCGTTCACATATTTCTCCAGCTTTACTATGACGAAAAATAATGATATCTCCTAAGTTAAGATGCTGTTTCCCCTTATATACAATTGGTGTTTGTACTTCACCTGCACCTTCATTTGCCGTGAACTTAGCTTTTTCAGGTGCATATATTTCAGGCCATTTATCTTCTCCAACAGCACCAGAAGCAATATATCCACCACCAAAACATGTATATATATCTTTTGCAGGTTTCCTCGTTATTTCTAATGCAAAAAATAATGCTGGCTGTAATTTGAATTCATCATATTTATCGAATAGATGTGGACAGTAAAAACCTGAACCAACTGTTACTTCTGTTACACTTTGCTGGGTTGCAGTATCATGTAAACTACCTGTTCCCCCACCATTTATAAAACGGACATCAATTTTATATTTTTTTATATATTTCATTATTTTCTTTCGCTTTGAAATAATTTCTTTTCGCGATTGCTTTTTTAAATTACGGATCGTCGTATTTTTTATTGTATGCCTTGGGTCGGCATCCGTTACACCAGCAATTTGCGCTTCATACCCCATTACACCATCCAATGTAAAATAATCATTTTCATAAACAATATCAATAAAATCCTTAATTTCTTTAAGCCCTTTTAATGGAGAACGGTGCACACCAAAATGCAAACCAAAATGATTTGTCGACAAATCGATATCAATACAAACTAAGAAATGTCCATTTGTTTGTTTAGCGATTTCTTCCAGCCGGTTTAAATGTTCTATATTATCTGTCATGACAGTAATGATGGCACCTTTTGTTACTTTTTCACAAATCGCTTTTAATGTCTTCTCATTCCATATCGGATATGCTATTAATAAATCATCAAAACCTTGTTCATGTAAATACAGTGCCTCTTCCCCTGTAAAACACATTACCCCTTGAAAAACGGATGAATAATTAAATATATAACGTAATGCCTCAACACTACGAATCGATTTACTCGCTACTCTAATCCGTTTCCCTTTCGCACTATTTGCAACCGCTTTCAAATTTGCCCGAAATGCTTCTAATTCAAGAAATAAAGTAGGCTTTGCTTCGTTTTGTAATACATCGTTATAATATGTGTAGTCTTTCATCCTCTCACCTCAAAAGAAGTATTGGAATCTTCTGAAATTTTACCATAATAAAAGATATGCTCATATTGAACATGCATCTTTTATCATGTTTATTCTGTGATGAATGCAATTAATCCTTCAATTGCTGTTTCTTCGTCTTCTCCATCAGCAATCAATGTTACTTCTTCCCCATTCATGATCGCTAAACTCATTAATCCCATAATACTTTTTGCGTTAATTTTCTTTCCTTGTTTTTCTAAAAATAAATCCGAACTATAGCGATTCGCTTCTTGAACGAATTGTGCTGCTGGTCGAGCTTGTAGTCCAGATTCTAATGAAACTGTTACAACTTTTTCAACCAATCACATTCACCCTTCCTATCTGTATGTATTAGATCAAATTTTAAATTATTCTTATTATATCATTTACATCAAGCAAATGAAAACGAATTCATTCGCTATCATTTGCCTGAAGTTGTTGTGCAAATTGTTCAATTTTCTTTAATCGGTGGTTGACACCAGACTTGGATAATGGACCGGAAGGAAGTAATTCCCCAAGTTCTTTTAACGGAACTTCTGGATATTCTAACCGTACTTTTGCAATCTCTTGTAACCTTTCTGGTAATGCTTCAATCCCTACAGTTTCCTTAATATATTTAATATTTTCCGCCTGTCTTACTGATGCACTAATCGTTTTATTCAAATTAGCCGTTTCACAGTTGACGATACGATTTACTGAGTTTCTCATATCACGGACAATGCGGACATCTTCAAATTTAAATAAAGCTTTGTGTGCCCCGATTATATTAAGAAATTCTGTTATTTTTTCAGCTTCCTTCATGTAAACGATATATCCATTTCTTCGTTGTAGTTCACGTGCCTTTAAATTATATTCATTCATTAATTGCAATAGCTCGTGGTTATGTTCTGGGTCGAGATTAAATATTTCTAAATGATACGAAGAAGTTTCAGGGTTATTAATGGATCCTCTCGCGATAAATGCCCCACGTAAATAGGCACGATGACAACAATCATTTTCATACATTGCTGAAATTGGACCATATTCAAATCCTTCATCTTCATATTCTATTTGTAGGATTGAAAATAATTCATCGACCGCTTCCCTCATACGAACGATGTAAATATTATTTTTCTTTAATTTCATTTTTTTTCGAACGAGAATTTCTATATTACTCGGAAATACTTCTTTCATTAATGTGAAAATTCTTCGAGCAATAGCAGCGTTTTCTGTTTGAACATCTAACATAATAGATGTACCTATATTAGAAATAACACCATTCATTCTGATAAGTGCAGTTAACTCTGCTTTTTTACAACAGAGATCATCTTCTAATGTAATAAGTTCTTTTTTTATTTCTGAAGTAAATGACATTTCACGTCATCCTTTACCATTCATATTATTCATTGCATAATCATAAATAATTTCCGCAATTTTTTCTTTATTATGACGAACAACTGTTTTGTGAGGATCTAATATATGTTCTTCCATTACCTCTAATCCTAATTGTTCTAATTCTTCTATATTATACGTAACTGGAAATGATTGTTCCTTCTCATATATTTGACGAATTGGTTTTGAAATAGCCTCCTTATGTACGACAATCGCATCGATCGTATGTGGACCAATATGATTATAAATCGCTTGAACATGTGATGTCGCATCATAGTCATTCGTTTCTCCCAACTGTGTCATCACATTACAAACATACATTGTTTTTGCCTTTGTTTCATTTAAAGCTTTTACAATATCACTTATAATAATATTCGGCAATATACTCGTATACAAACTTCCCGGTGATATGACGATCACATCCGCTTCCAAAATTGCTTCTACTGTTTCGGGTAGCGGTTTTACATTATTCGGTGTGAGAAACACTCGATCAATTTTTTTATTGTGGACGGGGATATTAGATTCCCCAATAATAATGGAACCGTCATCCATTAACGCATTTAACACGACTGCCTCATTAACGACCGGAATAATATTCGCATTTACCTGAAAGATGTTCGCTAACTTTTTTACAGCTTCATAAAAATTTCCAGTCATATGATTTAAAGCAACGAGTACTAAATTTCCTAATGCATGACCAGATAATTCATTATTTGTTTGAAAACGATGTTGAAACATTTCGTTCATTTCATCATCCACATTTGCTAAAGCAGCAATGACATTTCGGATATCACCTGGAGCAGGAATGTCCATATCTTGCCTAATTTTCCCTGAACTTCCCCCATCATCAGCTACTGTTACAATGACAGATAAATCAATCGGAAGATGTTTTAACCCTTTTAACAATACTGGCATTCCTGTGCCGCCACCTAAGACAACAACCTTTGGCTTTTGCATAAACATATTAATGTGCCTTTCTCTTCTCTATGTCACGATGTGTAATATGCGTAACATAGGATGGTGCGAATACTTCTTTGTAATATTCGGTTAACGCAACAGAGCGATGTTGTCCGCCTGTACAACCGATTGCGATAACGATTTGTGATTTTCCTTCCTTTTTATAGAATGGAATGGTGAAATGCAAAAGTTCGATTAATTTTTGGTTAAATGTTTTTGTTTCTGACCATTTAAACACATAATCAGATACTTCTTTATCCTGACCTGTTAATGGACGCATTTGTTCTACGTAAAATGGGTTTGGTAAAAAACGTACATCAAACATAATATCTGCATCAATCGGTACGCCATGTTTAAATCCAAAAGAAACAAAATGGATGGAAAAGACAGATTCTTTTTCCCCTGCATATAATTGATGAATTTTTTCACGTAATTCTTTTGGTTTCAATGTAGATGTATCAATAATCCTTTGTGCTCTTCCACGTAAAGGATCAATAATTTTTCGTTCACTTTTTATTCCTTCTAAAGGTAACCCACCAATATTTAATGGATGTGAACGACGTGTTTCTTTATAACGTCTTACTAACGTATCGTTTGTCGCATCTAAAAATAAAATATGCTCTTCAATCCAGTCTTCTTTCGCAATTTCATCTAAGGATGCGTGCAATTCATCAAAAAAGTCACGACCTCTTAAATCAATAACTAAGGCGACTTTTTGCATACTGTTATTCGTATCCTTTAATAATTCTAAAAACTTCGGAATCAGTGTTGGGGGTAAGTTGTCAACACAAAAATACCCTAAATCCTCGAAACTTTGAATTGCAACTGTTTTTCCTGCACCTGACATTCCTGTAATAATCACAAACTTCGTTTCCCCACTTGGCATCTTAAATCCCCCATTTCAACATAAATATATTTCTATATATTCTATTATACAAGAAAGATGAAAATGAATCATCACACGATGTATATGTTTTCGACATAGTTTCTAAAAAACGATAATTTTGATCGATTTTATTATGAAAAGGACTATATATTGTTTGAATTTCATATGTAAGTGTTGGGGAATTAGTTGTGAGGGACTCTTTATTGAGTTGGTGCATATGTTAAAATCGTCCAGTTGTATATTTTCCCATAAAAAAAGCACAAGTAAAATACTTGTGCCATGAACTAATTTATTAAAGGGGGTCAATTAGTTTATACATACATTATATAAAATAATTGTTGCCAATCGATTACAAAAAAGTTAAAAAGTGATTACTTTTTTTAATCGATGCATTTCTCCTTATTTTACTGTTGAAGCTGTTTCTTCAATATATTTAATTGCCGACTCCGCTGCGATACTTCCATCCCCTGTTGCCGTTACAACTTGACGTAAATCTTTCACACGAATATCGCCCGCAGCATATATACCAGGAACTTTCGTCGCCATATTTTCATCTGTTTCAATATATCCTTCTTCATCAACAATTCCTAAAGAAGTAAATGGTTCACTTAATGGATCCATTCCAATATAAACGAATACACCATCAATATCAAATTCTGAAGCTTCGCCAGTATTCCTATTCTTTAATGATAAAGAACCAACTTTACCATCTTTTTCATTTATTTCTTCTACAACCGTATCCCAAATAAATTCCATTTTTTCGTTAGCAAATGCACGGTCTTGTAAAATTTTTTGAGCACGTAATGTATCACGGCGATGAATAACCGTTACTTTACTCGCAAAACGCGTTAAATACATACCTTCTTCAACCGCAGAATCTCCTCCACCAATAACGGCTAAATGACGCTCTTTAAAAAACGCTCCATCACAAACAGCACAGTAGGAAACTCCACGACCTGTTAACTCTTCTTCCCCTTTAATGCCTAATTTCTTATATTTTGCACCTGTAGAAATAATAATTGCTTTCGCTTTATATGATTTATCCCCAGCAATGATTTCTTTATGATTGCCATGATCAATTACTTCTTTAATATCTCCATAAGCATATTCTGCTCCAAATTTCTTCGCATGATCAAACATTTTTGTTGATAAATCCGGTCCTAAAATACTTTCAAATCCAGGATAGTTTTCAATTGCTTCTGTATCGACCATTTGTCCACCTGGCATGCCACGTTCGATCATTAGCGTATCCAAATTCGCTCTTGATGCATACACTGCAGCTGTCATACCAGCTGGTCCAGCTCCTGCTATAATGACATCATATACTTTTTCATCTGCCATTTTTTATCTCCCTTTCACACGTAAATTTTCATCTACTATCTCTCTATCTATAGCTTAATTGAATCACATTTTATTTTCTATTAATATGCTCACAATTGCACAATCTATGATTCATTCTTATTTCTTGCTTCCATTTCTTCTTTTGTATAGATTAACTGCATCGGATTTCCACCGACAAATGCACCTGGAGGCACATCTTTATGAACAAGTGATGCTGCCGATACAATTGCCCCATCCCCAATTGTTACACCAGGTAAAATCGTCGAGTTCGCACCGATTAAGACATTACTTCCGATATTCACTTCTCCTATACGATATTCATCAATTAAATATTCATGTGCTAAAATTGTTGTGTTATAGCCGACAATCGTATTATCCCCGACAGAAATTTTTTCTGGGAACATCGTATCAGGCATGACCATTAATGCAAAAGATGTTTGTTTCCCAACTCTCATCTTTAAAAACGTCCGATATAACCAATTTTTCACACTTAAAAACGGTGTATAACGAGCGATTTGAATGACGATAAAACTTTTCATTACTTTAAAGAAAGAAACAGTTTTATAAATACGCCATAATGAATTTGCATCCTCTACTTTATATCGTTCCGTTTTTCGCATTGTTTACACCCCAACAATATCTAATAATTGTTTCATATCATCAATCACGTACGTCGGATTATATTGTTTTAAAAAATCAATACCTTTATGTGTCCAACTTACTGCAACAGTATCCACTTCCGCCCGATTTCCCGCTTCAATATCATGATAATTATCACCAATCATAAGCGTATTTTCTTGTTTACTGCCTAAACGGTCCATAGCAAGTTGTAATGATTCTGGATGTGGTTTCGGATGATGTACATCATCAATCGTTACAATCGTATCAAAATATGGTTCAATCCCTGTAAATTGTAGCCCTTTATCTACTCCTGGACGCATCTTTGCAGATACGACGGCTGTTTTGATCCCTTTTTGTTTTAGTTGTGCCAATGTTTCTTTTACATTGGGAAACAATGTAACGTAATCATCGTGTCGTGCTAAATTATGTGTCCGATATGTTTGTACCATTTCATCGACTTTTTCAGGATTCAATTCTGTAAACGTATGGACTAAAGGTGGTCCATTAAACTGCAAAATTTCTTCATCTGAAAACTGAAAACCATATTGTTCTAATGTATATACAAAAGATTCATGAATTAATCGGTTCGTATCTAACAATGTCCCATCTAAATCAAATAAAATTGTATCAATGTTCATATTTTAATTTTCTTCCTTTCTGAGTCTTTTCCATACGATTCCATACAACTGCAACAATCACTGTTAAAACAACTGCAGTAAGGAATCGAATGAATAATAGTGGCCAAACTGGAATTCCAAGTGGAATAAAGACGACCGTATCTTCAATTACGGCGTGGCATGATACGAGAAAGATTAGTGCTAATATCGTATCTTTCTTTGACACCCCATCTTCTTTTACTGCCTGAATCATTACGCCTGCTCCCATTGATAAACCAACAATCATTCCAGCGACTAATGTAAAAGATGTGTTTTCCTTCATTCCGAGCATTTTCGTAAATGGCGCAAATAATTTTGATATTTTATGTAAAAAACCAAGTTCTCTTAAAAATTGCATCATAATCATTAACGGAAAAATAATGAGTGAAATTTGAACAATTGCCATGAGAGCCGTTTTAAACCCATGTAAAACAATCGCTCCCCAGCTATGCAACACTACTTCCGAACTTGCTAAAAATCCATATTGCGCTATTTCAGCACCACCATCCCATACGAGATTAATAATCAGTGCTGAAAGAATTGCTAAAACAATTCTTATAAGGGAAACGAGCCACCAGCTTACACCAACTCGTGATGCAACTGCTGACTCGACAAATATATTATGCGAAAATGATAACATCATCGCCATAATAAACACTTCTTTGACTGTAAAATCAAACGAAATAATCGCTCCAATACCAGCATATAATCCGAGTGCATTCCCCAACACTAATGGCATAGCAGCTTCTCCACTTAAACCTAACACATGCATGAACGGTGCAATTAATTCAATGAAAAACGGTAAAACAGGTGTATATTGTAAAATCGTTATAATAACTGTAACTGGAAAGATGATTTTTGCTAGCACTAAAAATACACTAGCCCCTTCTTTTAACCCCCGTGATGCAATTCCAAACATGCCTATTACTTCCTTTTCTTTTTCTTAGATGAAATGTTCGATCCGTCATATTTCCGATCAATTTGACCACTTTTACGACGAATAATAATGATGATAATAGCTCCTACAATTAAAACAATTGATAGTAACTGTGCTTGACGAAGTGGTCCAAAATATAAACTATCTGTACGTAATCCTTCGATAAAGACCCGACCGACAGAATATAAAGCAATATAACTTAAGAAAATTTCTCCACGTAATGGATTATATTTTCGCATTAAAATTAATATTGTAAAGACAATTATATTCCAAATCGATTCATACAAAAATGTTGGATAATACATCACACCATTAATGCACATTTGGTCCATAATAAAATTCGGCAAATATTGATGGAAATTTTCATATGCCGCTTGGCTAATTGGTCCCCCGTGTGCCTCTTGGTTCATAAAGTTTCCCCAACGGCCAATCGCTTGTCCTAAAATAATACTAGGTGCAGCTATATCTGCAATTTGCCAAAAGGATACCTTTTTCACTTTCGCAAAAACAATTCCTGTTAATACTGCCCCAATTAAAGCACCATGAATAGCGATACCGCCCTCCCATACAGCGATAAATTTCCACCATGGCTGTCCTCGATATGCATCAAATTCAAATATAACATAATATATTCTTGCAAATAATATTGCAATTGGTGCTGCAAATACAACGAGATCGATCATGATATCTTTTTGTAATCCTAAACGTTCCGACTCTTTTGTCGCCAAATACAACCCTAAAAACAACCCAGTTGCAATGATGACGCCATACCAATAAATAGATAAAGAACCGATTTCAAGAAAAACCCTATTTAACGGTTCTGCTTCACACATCAACATAATCACTCCTACATCTTATTGTTCATTATTATTTTTCATCATCGTTGCAAGCTGTTGTGAAAATTCCTCTGCGGCATTCACACCCATTCGTTTTAGACGAAAGTTCATCGCGGCAACTTCAATGATGACAGCTAAATTTCGTCCTGGTCGTACGGGAACGATTGCCTTTGGTACATGTACATCCATTATTTTCATCGTATCTTCTTCAATGCCTAGTCGTTCATACTGCTTTTTATCATCCCATAATTCTAATTGTACGACATAAGAAATACGTTTATAATTTTTTACGGCACCTGCACCGAATAACGTCATAATATTTAATATACCTAATCCCCTTATTTCTAATAAGTGCTCAATTAACGGAGGCGAACTTCCTATTAAAGTATCATAATCTTCTTGACGAATTTCAACACTATCATCCGCTACAAGTCGATGACCACGTTTAACAAGCTCTAATGCCGTTTCACTTTTACCAACACCACTTTGTCCCATAATAAGAACACCAACACCATAAATATCGACGAGTACACCATGAACAGCTGTCGTCGGTGCAAATTTTGAACCTAAATAGTTTGTAATTCGAACAATTACTCTATTCGTCGTTCGTGGCGATTTTAAAATTGGAACTCCTGCTTCATTTGCGGCATCAAGCAATACATCTGGAATGTCCATCCAGTTAGAAATAACAATGCCAGGCGTTATATCAGTACATAAACGTCGAGCACGATCTTCCTGATCAGCTTTCGATAAATTTTTAAAGTAATTCATCTCTGTTTTTCCAATTATTTGAATTCTTTCTTTCGGGTAATATTCAAAAAATCCAGTCATTTCAAAGCCAGGACGATGAATATCATTCGAATTAATTTCACGGTATATGCCATCCTCACCAGCAACTAGTGTAAGATTAAAGTTTTTTAATAAGTCTTCCGTTCTTACGACACGCATCTGCTCTACCCCCAAGAAAGTATGTATGTTTAAATCATTTCAACAATTTCATTTTACCGTTTCTTACATAATATATCTATCGAAAACAATAGATACGGAAAATAAAGAGGTTAGGGCAGAACAAAAAGTAAGTTTTTGTAAGAAGCTTACTAATTTGTGCCCTAACCTCTTTTGCACATTTCATTATCTTTATGCTCTTTTTATATCTCCAACTAAACGATGTAAAAAAGTATTCAGTAATGAAATGATGATCGATGCAATGAATGCGATAAGGAAGCCATCAATTTCAAATGCTGACCCCATCACCTTTGCGCCTAATAATAACGTAATCGTGTTAATAACTAAAATGAAAAAGCCGAATGTAAAAATAGTAAGTGGTAATGTAAAAATAATTAATAATGGTCTTACAAATGCATTTAGTATCGATAAGACGATACTAGCTAACAATGCCGTTTGGAAATTTTCAATATAAAAACCTTCGAATAATTGTGTAACAGCAATTAATGCAACTGCATATAGAAAGATTGATATGAACCAACTTATGAACATTCTTCCAAACATAAAATCAACCTCCAATTGGTTTTAATTAGTCATATTTCCAAATATAAAAACGTTCTTTTCCTAAACGTTCTTTCATACGTTCTAAATAATCTTTCGTTTCAGCTGAAGGATTTTGTTCGTTCATTTTTTCTAGCATCCCTTGTGCTTGTGATTTATGTTCAAAAATAGCTCCTAGTTTGAATTTTACCATGTCATCATCTAGTGCAATCGTTACCTCTGGTTCTCCCAGAACTTTTTCAAAATCATTTGTAATCGCCGAAGCCCAAACTGTCGGACGGTTTTCGTGTTCCATTAAGCGAACCGCTTCAATTGTCGCCTCTCCTAATGCATTATGATCTGGATGTACCCCGTGTTCTGGATAATGTGTAATAACAAGTGACGGATTAATTTCTTCTAAAACAGATTTCACATGTGCCGCAAGTGCTACTTTGTTTTCGAATTCTAATGTTTTATCACGATATCCGAGCAACTTATAATCAATACCTAAAAACTTGCATGCATCCTCTAATTCCTTTTCTCTGAATTTATATAATGTTTCTCTATTTGCAAATGGAGGTGTTCCCATGTTTCGCCCCATTTGCCCTAAAGTTCCACATAAATATGTTACTGGAACCCCTGCTTCCTTACATTTATATATTGTACCAGCACCACCAAATGATTCATCATCCGGATGTGGATATACAATGACAACATGTCTATGTTTTTCCATTATCGTATTCCCTCTTTCTAATCAATTCTATCATGCCATATATTAGCTTTTGTCATTTCCATTGAAAATGAGGCACTGCCTTTTTCCTTGCCGTATGTTGAACTAGTAAAACATCACTATTACTACACATTTAACAAGTATACTTGCTCATTCCATGTATGGCATTCGTACTATCCTATCAATGTTTATTATAGGACAAGTACGAATTTTCATATAGAAACAGTCCACCCACATTTTAAAATATAATTCTATTATTTTTATTCGAATGGCGTTTCACTTAGTTGGAATGCAACCATTAATCGACCTTCTGTATCATGACCGGCAACTAATAGTTTTTGTTCAAACATTTCCCATTCTCTTAACCCTTCTGCATATACCCAACCAAGCTCTGATTTCAAACCGATTCGATAAGATTCCGGTGTACCTTCAATTCTTCCTTCTGTATACGTTAGTTTTGCATTTCGAATATATGCACCAACATTAACACCTTTATTTCCAAAATGGCTCGCATATGCGCCATTTGTCGTTTCTAAATGTAAATATACTTCTTTGCCTTTAAAACGATCTAGTATTTCTTGTACTTCCGTTTTGTTAATAGCTTTCACGTTACATACTCCCCCTCTTTCATCCCTCTTTATAGCTTACAAACATTTAAGATTTCCGTCAAAATTTATGTTTACCCTTTTTTCATTGCTTTTTCAACTAATACTTCCATTCGTTGACGGTCTCTTTCCATAATGATTTTTAAGTACTTCCCTGTATGAGAAGCTTTATTTTTTGCTACTTCTTCTGGTGTACCTGTTGCAATAATTTCACCGCCACCATCTCCACCTTCTGGTCCTAAATCAATAAGATGATCAGCTGTTTTAATAACATCTAAATTATGTTCGATAACGATGACAGAATCACCATTTTCAACAAGTCGTTGTAAAACCGCTAATAAACGTTTTATATCATCTGTATGAAGCCCTGTAGTTGGTTCATCTAAAATATAAACAGTTTTTCCGTTTGATCGTTTATGCAATTCACTTGCCAGCTTCACACGCTGTGCTTCTCCACCAGATAAAGTTGTTGCCGGCTGTCCTAATTTAATATAACCGAGTCCAACATCTTGCACTGTCTGTAGTTTACGTTGAATTCTAGGAATGTTGCTAAAAAATTGCAAAGCTTCTTCTACACGCATATCCAACACATCAGCAATGTTTTTTCCTTTAAATGTAATATCCAATGTTTCTCTATTATATCTTTTTCCCTCACATACTTCACAAGGAACATATACATCAGGTAAAAAGTGCATTTCAATTTTTAATATCCCATCTCCACGACAAGCTTCACAACGGCCACCTTTCACATTAAAGCTGAAGCGCCCTTTTTTATAGCCTCGTACTTTCGCTTCATTCGTTTCGGCAAACACATCACGAATATCATCAAACACACCAGTATATGTGGCAGGGTTTGATCTCGGCGTTCTTCCAATCGGCGCTTGGTTTATATCAATAACTTTTTCAATATGTTCTAATCCATTTACTTTATCATGTGCACCTGGTCTATGCTTTCCATTATATAAATATTTAGCTAATGACTTATATAAAATTTCATTGACAAGTGTACTTTTTCCTGAACCAGAAACTCCTGTCACAACAGTCATGACACCAATCGGAAATTGTGCGGATATATCTTTTAAATTATTTTCTTTCGCCCCGACTACTTCTATAAATCGATTCGTTAATGGACGACGCTCTTCTGGTATTTCTATAATTTTCTTTCCGGATAAGTATTGTCCTGTTAACGATTTAGCGGATCGCATTACTTGTTTCGGTGTGCCATTTGCCACGATGTTTCCTCCATGATCTCCAGCTCCTGGACCTATATCGACAATCCAATCCGCAGCTAGCATAGTATCTTCATCATGCTCTACTACAATTAATGTATTATCTAAATCAACCATATGTTGCATCGTTTCAATTAAGCGATCATTATCTCGTTGGTGTAATCCAATAGACGGTTCATCTAACACATATAACACACCTGTCAAGGCTGAACCAATTTGTGTTGCTAAACGAATTCTCTGTGCTTCTCCACCAGATAATGTACCTGATGCACGGGACATCGTTAAATAATTTAAACCGACATTTTGTAAAAAGTATAAACGATCATTAATTTCTTTTAATATCATATTTGCAATTTGACGTTCCTTCTCCGTTAATGATAATCCTTGAAAGAATGCCAATGCTTCTGAAATTGAAAAATCTGTTACTTCACTAATATGTTTATCTTGGACGAATACTGCTAATGCTTTTTCATTCAATCGATATCCATGACAAGATGGACATTCATTTTCTGCCATATATTTTTCTAATGTTTCACGAATAAAGTCGGAAGATGTTTCATGATAGCGGCGTGCAATATTATTCATCACACCTTCGAATTGAATTTTACTGCTCTTCGTTTTTCCAAAATCATTCACATACGTAAATGTTAATGTTTCTTTCCCACTACCATATAAAATAATATCCATCTGTTTTTTCGGAATATCTTTCACTGGAATCGTCATATCTATCCCATAATGAGTACAAACTGACTGTAATAATTGTGGATAGTATTGCGAACTTATTGGCTCCCACGCTGCGATAGCATGTTCTTTTAACGACTTATCCCAATCTGGAATAACTAAATCGATATCAACTTCTAAATTTGTACCTAATCCATCACATGTAGGACAAGCACCAAATGGACTGTTAAAAGAAAAAAGGCGTGGCTCTAATTCATCAATTGAAAAGCCACATTCCGGACATGCATGATTTTCATTCATTACAATTTCTTCTTCACCGATTATATCGATGATGACACGTCCCTCTCCAAGTGGTAAAGCTGTCTCTAAAGAGTCTGTTAAACGACTTTCGATTCCGTCCTTTACGATAATCCGATCAATCACAACTTCTATCGAATGTACTTTATTTTTATCAAGTACAATTTCTTCATTAATTTCGCGCATTTCTCCATCGACACGAAGACGAACATATCCTTCTTGTTTTAAATCCTCTAACACTTTTACATGTTCACCTTTTCGTCCTGAAACGACTGGTGCTAATACTTGTAACCTCGTTCTTTCCGGGTAGTCCATAATTTGATCGACCATCTGTTGAATCGTTTGTGAGGCTATTTCAATACCGTGAATCGGACAGTAAGGATGTCCAATTCGTGCATATAATAAACGTAAGTAGTCGTATATTTCTGTCACTGTCGCAACAGTAGAACGTGGATTTTTACTCGTCGTTTTTTGGTCAATAGAAATGGCCGGGGACAGTCCTTCAATCGTATCTACATCCGGTTTATCCATTTGTCCTAAAAACTGTCTTGCATAGGCAGACAATGATTCCACATATCTCCGTTGTCCTTCTGCATAAATGGTGTCAAACGCTAAAGATGATTTTCCTGAACCTGAAAGACCTGTTACAACAACAAGTTTATTTTTCGGTATATTTATATCAATATTCTTTAAGTTATGTGCACGTGCACCGAGTATCTTAATATGTTTATTTGACATATACTCCATCCTTCCAACTGCTATTTCATACGATGAAAAAAGGCAATGAAAATAAGCTCTTGATGTTTTTTATCATTTCGCTATTTCCTTGCCTCCTTTGATCATTCATTCTACTTTTAATTCAAAAATTATATCTCGTAATTCTGTTGCGCGCTCAAAATCTAATTGTTTTGCAGCTTCTCGCATTTCTTCTTCCATCTGTTCGATTACTTCTGCCCGAGCTTTTTTCGGCATTTTTCGGATTTCGGAAATACGGTCTACTTCATAACCTGCTTCTTCCTCTGCCGCAACCGTTGCTCGAATTAATTCACGTACATCTTTCTTAATCGTTTTCGGTGTAATACCATGCTCTTCATTATACGCTTGTTGTATGTCACGACGACGATTCGTCTCATCGATTGCAACTTGCATCGAGTCGGTAATTTTATCTGCATACATAATAACTTGTCCGTTCTCATTACGTGCGGCACGTCCCATCGTTTGAATTAAGGAACGTTCAGAACGTAAGAAACCTTCTTTATCTGCATCCAGTATTGCAACAAGTGATACTTCAGGAATATCTAGTCCCTCACGTAATAAATTAATACCAACGAGAACATCATATTTTTTCACCCGTAAATCACGAATAATTTCAATCCGTTCCAATGTTTTCACTTCGGAATGTAAATAAGCAACTTTAAAATCAAGTTCTTTTAAATAATCCGTTAAATCTTCCGACATTCTTTTCGTCAATGTCGTAATAAGCACACGTTCATTCCGATCAATCCGTTTATTTATTTCTGCAATAAGGTCATCGATTTGTCCATCAATCGGTCGAACTTCAACGACAGGGTCCAATAATCCTGTTGGACGAATAATCTGCTCCACCATTTCTTTCGTATGTTCTTGTTCATAAGGTCCAGGTGTTGCAGAAACATATACATTTTGATGTGTTTTCAGTTCGAATTCTTCAAACTTTAATGGGCGGTTATCTAATGCAGACGGCAAACGAAATCCATGATCTACTAACATTTGTTTCCTTGCTCTATCTCCATTATACATCCCACGAATTTGTGGCAATGTTGCATGTGATTCATCAATGACGACTAAAAAATCATCCGGAAAGAAATCAAGTAATGTATATGGGGTCGAACCAGATTCACGCAGGGTTAAATGACGTGAGTAATTTTCAATCCCTGAGCAAAAGCCCATTTCTCGCATCATTTCTAAATCGTAATTCGTTCGTTGTTCAAGTCTTTGTGCTTCTAATAAACGATTTTCTGCTTCAAGTTCTTTCAAACGTTCTTCTAATTCGAGTTCAATATTTTTAATTGCAATTTTCATTTTTTCATCACCTGTCACGAAGTGTGACGCTGGGAAAATAGCAACATGATCTCGATCACCGATAATCTCTCCGGTTAATGCATCTACTTCACGAATACGATCAATTTCATCTCCAAAAAATTCAATTCGTATACAATGCTCTTCTTTTGATGCCGGAATAATTTCAACAGAATCTCCCCGAACTCGGAATGTCCCACGCGAAAAATCGATATCATTTCGTGCATATTGAATATCCACTAGTTCTCGCAATAATATATCACGCTCTTTTTCCATTCCAGTACGAATCGATAACACTTGATTTTTATATTCCTCCGGTGAACCTAAACCATATATACAAGATACACTAGCAACGATTAACACATCGCGACGCTCAAATAAAGCCGATGTGGCTGAGTGTCGTAATTTATCAATTTCATCGTTTATGCTCGCATCTTTTTCAATAAATGTATCTGTTGATGGAACATATGCCTCTGGTTGATAATAATCATAATAACTAACAAAATATTCCACTGCATTGTTCGGGAAAAATTCTTTAAATTCACTATATAACTGACCAGCTAACGTTTTATTATGTGCAATAACGAGTGTTGGTCGATTAATTTCTGTCACAACATTCGATACAGTAAATGTTTTTCCAGTACCTGTTGCACCTAATAATGTTAAATGGTTTTCACCTTCGTCTATTTGTTTTACTAACTTTTCAATTGCTTTCGGTTGGTCTCCTTGTGGTTTAAAAGATGAAACAAGTTCAAACTTTTCCGCCATGTTAAGTTCTCCAATCTTCACATATTATCATGTTTTCTTACATTAATTGTATCATATATACGAACGAACATTCCATTATGATTGCTCAACATTCCTCTCTTTCAAACATACGTATTTACTAATTGTTCATTTTTCCATATATATTTAAGGAACATATAGTTTGTATATATGCGAAGTTATTCATATCTATCTTATATTGTCATTTACATAAACTTATAAATATTTCGTACTTTTCTAAAAGAGCCGAAAAATCACACTTCCATATATGAAAGTGTGATTTTATATTCATTCTTTTTCTTTATACTTGTGTGGTTGTTCGGTAAATAATAAACCTAGTTCATAATGATCCTCAGCAAAGAATGTCCCGTGAACAAATCTTATTTCACCATTTTCATCTAGAACATCTATTTTGAAATTCGTTTGACTCGTTTGTAATGCTTCATAAAATTCAGATGAGTTTGTAACATTAACATTATTTACCTTTAAAATAATTTCTCCGACTTTAATTCCTAATCGTTCAACAGGACTATTCGGCATCATTGCAAACACTTTAATACCTTTATCTAAAGGATGAAACATTGGTGAGCTTTCTCTATCTCTTACTTTATGCCGATACGTCATCCATTCCTTACCAACTAATGCAACTAAAATAGTAATAAATGATACGAATGGATAGAAAATACTTGTAATAGCACCTGCAATGACAATGGCAACTAAAACATATGTCCGTTTCGTAATTTTTCCTAATAATTCATTTGGCAACCCACTTTGCATACGGTATTGATAACCGAAAATAAATGGTAATAATATTAAACTAAAGGTTTGATCACCAAAAGAAAAATAGGGAAAAAATGGTGTAATCGCAGTTACACTATCGGAAGGAATCAGTATGAAAAATGGGACCATCATCATCCGTTTTGCTTCAAATTGTCCTACCCAAACTCCCCGTTCACTCAAATGTAAAGAAGGAAATGCCGGTTTCGATTTTGTTCTTGTCATAAAAATTGCTTCAAAAAGTAATAACAACGCAAGTAATAATGTTAATCCGACAAAATGCACCATCGATATGGTAGTAAAATCTACATACGGTACATCTATATAGCGCTGTAAAAACGGCAACACTAACAATAAAATAAACGTCATCCCAATGGTATAACTAGCAGATAAAAATTGTAGTGAACCAAATAAGCTAAATACAATCGTAACAATCGCTAAAACGATCATTACTTCATAAGAAAGTACAATTCCAAATAGAATTGTAGCAGCTGAAAGTACGATGCTAGCTATGACTGTTAATGGAAATGTATATTTAATTTCTGTGAAGTAATGATAAATTTTTGTCCCAAAATTATAACGTTCCTTTTTTATACGTTTATACCCGATAATACATAACAAAAAGAAAGTCCAATACAATAATGGGTGTAAAAATATTTTACCAATACCTTTTAATAATTCGAACGCCCACTGTTCTAGCATCGATTTTCACCTACTATCATTTTTCTCTATTTATATAAAACATCTAGTGCCTTTTCTAATTGTAGATCCTCTTTGCCACTTCGGATAATATCTAAAATTTCCGATTCAATTTTTCCTGCTGTTTTTTCATCTATTTCACCAGTTACTTCTAAATCATGATCTTTTTGAAATGATTGAACTGCTTGCTTTGTAGTCTCATCAAAGTATCCATCATCACGTTTTGAGTCATAACCTAATCCTTTTAACATCGTTTGTGCATGTGCAATTTCCTCATCGTTTTGATCTAAAACGAATGTCTTTTCTACTTGAATGGGACTCGTATAGAAATATGCTGGTTGTTTTTGTTCTACAGTTGGTTTCACACCTTTTTCATGGATCCAGTTCCCTTCTGGAGATAACCATTTATAAAATGTTAATTTCACCGTATTTTGGTCTTTATCTTTTCCAATTGGCACAGCCTGTTGAACAGTACCTTTTCCAAATGTAGTTTCTCCAACAATATCATAACCAATTTCTTTCATTGCGACTGCTAATATTTCTGATGCAGATGCACTTCCTTCATCAACTATTACATTGATTGGATACGATTTTTTTTCATCTAACTTTGTATAAAATTTATCAACTTCGCCATTTCCATCTTCAATTTGTAAGTAAGGAACATCACTTGGAACGAAATGGTGTAAAATATCTTCAATCGAATCTAATAAACCGCCCGGATTTCCACGAACGTCGATCACTAATCCTTCCATTCCTTTATCTTCTAATTTTGTTAAAGCTTCTTCAAATTCCTTAGCAGTCGTTTCAGAAAAGGACGTTATTTCAATAATACCTGTCTTTTTCCCATCAACTTCTTTTATTTCATTATATACTGTTTCTATCGGGATATCATCACGGATTAGTGTGTATTCTTTCGGTTTTGATACACCTTTTCTTTGCACGAGTATAACAACTTCTGTCCCTTTTTCACCACGAATTTTTGCGACAGCTTCATTTAGGTCTAAACCTTCTAGTGATTCATCATCTACCTTTAATATTTGGTCATTTGGACGTAAGCCAGCCTTTTCTGCTGGGGAATTTTTAATTGGAGAAACAATAGTTACAATCCCATCCACTAAACTTACTTCCGCACCAATTCCTTGAAAGGATGATTCAATTTGTTCGTTAAACTCTTTTATATCTTCTACGTTCATATAAGAACTATATGGATCATCTAATGTATCAATCATTCCTTGAATAGCACCTTCTAATAATTGACCATCTTCCACATCTTCTACATAATTTCCTTCAATTAGTTCATAAGCTTCTTGAATGAGTTGCATGTTTTCATTTTCTACATTCGAATTTTCAGAAGCTGCAGGTGCTTTTATGTTTTCATTCGTTACTAGTTTCGGTTCCATCACTTTTAATCCAACAAAAGCTCCTAAAAAACCGACGAAAAATGTAAAAATAACGAATATAATTAACTCTTTTTTATTCACGTCGTTCACCTCAAATATTGTGAAAATTTACTCTACCTTTTATTTTACCATAAAACTATTGTCCATTCCTAACATGTATACAATCAGATAAAAGAAAACATCTCTAAATTAGAGAAACTTCTAATTTAGAGATGTTTATCCATCCTATTACGGTAAATATCCCATCGGGTTTGCGGCAGTACCTCTACCTCCATAACCACCAGGGTGTACTTCGAAATGTAAATGTGCCCCATAGGAGTCTCCGGTATTACCGATTCCTCCTATATGTTGTCCTGAACTAACTGATTGTCCATTTGAAACATTCACACTAGATAAGTGTGCATAAATTGTTGTATACGTTTTGCCGTTTAGTTGGTGTACGATCATAATATGGTTTCCAAATCCTCCACCACAAGAACGGTCTCCTTCTACACAACCTGTAACAACTCGACTAACGACACCGCTTTGTGCTGCGTGCACTGCTGTTCCTTTTCCTGCTGCAATATCAATTCCTTTATGCTCTGTTCCCCATCTCGGACCATATCCAGACGAAACATTTTTTGACGCTGTAGGCCAATTTAATACGCCATTCCCACCACTTTGTAATGGAGGAGCTGGATTTCCACTTGATGCCGAAGATTGTGTATTACTCGATTGCTTTTTGGATGTAGAAGCATTACTACTAGAAGATGCTTGGCTCGCTTGTTCTTTTTCCTTCTCTCTTTCAGCTGCCGCCTGACGTTCCGCTTCTAGTTTAGCTTGTCTTTCAGCTTCTTCAATTTCTGCCTTCTCTGATTCAGCTAATTCCTTTGCTTTTAGTATTGCTTCTTCTTGCTGTTGTAAAATTTCTTTTTCTTCATCTAGTGTAAACTCATAATTTTCAAGTTCTTCAAATTCTTCTTTTAATGCAGCCATGATAGACTCTTTTTCTTTATTTTGTTTATCTAACTTAGCTTCTAATGACTCTAAACTTGCTTTTTGACTTTCTTGTTCTTCTTTTTTCTTTTCTACACTTGCTTTCTTGTCTTCTACAGCAACTTGTTTTTCTTCAAGTTCTTTTTGATCTTGTTCATGTTCAATCATAATATTTTTATCTTGATCCATAATGGAGTTAACTGCTGAAGTTCTACTAATTAATTCATTAAAACTTTTCGAACTTAACACTACAGATAAGAATGGAATGTCTCCACCAGCTTCTTGAATCGAACGTAATCGATCACGTAAAAGTTCTTCTCTTTTTTCAATCCGTTCTTCTAATTCAATAATATCTTCTTTTAATTGTTCAATTTCATTATCTAAATCATTTATTTCTTGAACTGTTTTCTCTATTTCTTCTTCTTTTGCTAAAATATTTGATTTTGTTTCTTCTAATTCGGTATTTATTTCAGCTAACTGTTCTTCCACAGATGTTTGCTCTTTTTTATTTTTCGACTTTTCCTTCTTTACAGAAGACGATTCGTCTGAAACATCTTTTTTCTTTTTATTTACATCGTTTCCCTTTTTATTTAATTCATTGATTTCATTGTCTAAATCATTTGTAGTTTTTGCCTCTACTTTGCCATGATTTGAAATGAAGACAATTGAAAAAGATAATAACAATAAACCTACTAACTTAACATACTTTCTCATATTCATCTCTTAGCTCCTTTTCATTTGTCTCTATACTTTTAAGAACTTACGCACACTCATACCACTTCCAAGTGTCCCGATAATCCCTCCTATTAATACGATGAACAACGATAATTGCCATACAAAAGGATTGTATGGAAGTAGTTGTACAAAATTAAAGGATGTTTGTCCACTCACATTTTTTATAACAAAATGATAACCAATTAAAGTAACAACAATTGGGATAATGGAACCTAACACACCTAATAAAAATCCTTCTACAAAAAATGGAAGGCGGATGAAGTTGTTCGTTGCTCCTACTAATCTCATAATTCCAATTTCTGTACTACGTGCATGGATGGTTAATTTAATCGTATTTGAGATTAAAAATACTGCCATAAACACTAGACCAGCAATAAGCGCTAATCCTGTCGCTCTTGCATAGTTATTAAACTTAAATAATTGTGGGACAACATCTTGTCCAAAGTTTACTTTATAAACATTTTCGAAATTTTCGATTTTCGCTGCAATTACCTCTGTCTGTTGAGGGTCTTTCGCTTTCACTACATAAGCATGGTTTAATGGGTTATCTTGTTCGAATAGTGCCCAAGCTTCCCCTTGTTCCCCCATTCCTTCTACTAATAAATTCAATTCATCATCTTTAGAAGAAAAACGCATCGTTTCAATTCCATTAATATCTTCTATTTCTTCACCTAACGTTTTTATTTGATCCTCATCTGCTGTCAGTTCAATTAAGACTTTTATTTCAACGTCCTTCTCAACATTCGATGTCATTTGGTTGATGTTCAAAATAACTGTAACAAAGATTGCTACTAAAATAAGTGCCACTGTCACTGCTCCAATGGAAGCAACAGACATCCACCCATTTCGGAATATGTTTTTGACACCTTCCCTTATATGTCTTTTCAATGTACTAAATTTCATAACCGTATTCTCCTCGACTTTCGTCTCTTACTATTACTCCATTTTCTATTGCGATCACTCGTTTTTTAATGGTGTTTACAATTTCTTTACTATGAGTTGCCATAATTACTGTTGTACCTCGTGCATTAATCTCTTCTAGTATTCTCATAATAGACCAAGATGTATCAGGGTCTAAGTTCCCTGTCGGTTCATCCGCAATTAAAATTTTTGGATGATTCGCAATCGCCCTTGCAATAGAAACTCTTTGTTGCTCTCCGCCCGATAATTCATCTGGAATCGATCGTGCTTTATGTTTTAAACCTACTAAATCTAATACTTCCATCACTCGTTTCCGAATAACGGTTGTTGATTCTTCAATTACTTCTAGAGCGAATGCAACATTTTCATAGACTGTTAGTTTTGGTAACAATTTAAAGTCTTGGAAAACAACTCCAATATCTCTTCTAAATAACGGGACTTCTTTATTTTTTAATTTGGAAGCATTCACACCTTGTACAATAATTTCTCCTTTAGTTGGTACTTCTTCTCGATAAATAAGTCGGATAAATGTAGACTTACCAGCCCCACTTGGTCCGACGATGTAAACGAATTCACCTTTATCAATTTCGACATCGATGCCGTTTACTGCTGTAACCCCATTTGGGTACACTTTATGAACATTTTTCATTGTTATCATTTATATTTTCACCTTCAATATTTATATTCACGATAGCTTCTATCAACTTTCTAAAATCACATCATATATAGCATAACATAAATCAACAATTTTTTTAGTAATAATCTGGTTACAAATTTATTTCAAACTGAAATATATTAACAAGTAGTGAACGATAATCTTCTTCAAAGAGCGATAGTATCACGCATCAATTAAAAATTTCAAGACATGAACTATATTTGTTGCTAATTTTTTCTATTTAAAAGTTCAATCATCTTTGTAGAAACATTTTTTATTTTCTGGTAGTATAAAGGTC
This sequence comes from Pseudogracilibacillus sp. SO10305, assembly GCF_037072005.1. NCBI lineage: Bacteria > Bacillati > Bacillota > Bacilli > Caryophanales > Bacillaceae > Pseudogracilibacillus > Pseudogracilibacillus sp. SO10305. The sequence goes on from NZ_JAXHDE010000001.1 coordinate 446,608, forward strand.
ATGGTAAAATTTACCTTTAAAAATTTGAATATAATGATGAAGATAGGATGAGATAAGATGTTTTCTATCGGACAAACAATTAAAATTCAACAGTTACCAATCCAAAATGAAATAAATTTAGATAATATATTTTATTCTAAAGTTGTCTCAGTAAATGATACATCCTTTTACATTGAACAACCGACAAACAAAAGAACCCGTAAAACGACATTCTTTTTTGAACAAACGTCATTTTTAATGACGATTACGACAAAGTACGGGGAAGTATACCAATATGAAACTTTAAGTATTAAAAACATCAAAGAAACGATGCCAATTATTCAATGTCAAATACCAAAATCATATGAACGAATTCAACGAAGATCTTTTGCTCGGATAAATGTATTAACAGAAGTTACTTTAAAATTAAAGAAACCGATTTTAGCAACAACAATCGATTTAAGCGGCGGCGGTGTGAAGGTGTATATCCGTAAAAATATACAAATTGCAATAAATGATGCTATTGAAATTAGTCTTCTTATAGAATCAGTTCACAAAGAAAAAATATTGATTGATACAGTCGCTACGGTCGTTCGATATGAAGATATAAATGAGGAAACAAAAGAGAGGGCAATATCCTTTAAATTTACGGACATATTAGAAAGTGATCGCTCCAAGATTATACAATACTGCTTTCGTAAAGAACTAGAACAAAAACGGCTTCAAAAAGGTGAACATACATAAAAAAATCCACATAACATACGTTATGTGGATTTTTTTATTATTTGTGGCTTGCTAACCAGTCTGCTACTGCTTGAGCGTCGTCACCTGAAATTAAACCACCAGGCATTGACCCTTGTCCATTTTCAATAACAGATAAGATATCGTCGGCTGATAATTCAGATCCTACACTCGTTAAGTCTGGACCTGCTCCACCTGATAAATCTTGTCCGTGACAGCTAGCACAGCTTGATTTGTACACATCTTCTGCAGCAGCGCTGTCAACTGAATCTCCTGCGTTGTCATTTCCTTCATTGTTTCCAGCGTTCTCTTCTGTGTTGTTAGTATTAGAATTTGTATTACCTGCATCGTTATTAGTAGCATCATTATTTCCGCCACCACAAGCAGCTAAAACTAACATAAGTGCAAAAAGAACAGCCATTAAACTCTTCTTCATAGTGAAAATCCCCCTCACTTATATTTGAATTCATTTTCTATTATACCCGATTTTTGTCGATTTAAAATCACTTTTGGTAAAAATTCATTAATTTGTCTTAATTTTGTCCATTTAATTTATATGTTCTCGTAAATATGCATCAATAAACGGGTCTATATCCCCATCTACTACTGCTTGTACATTTCCAACGTCTAAATTTGTTCGGTGGTCCTTCACCATAGAATACGGGTGAAAAATATAGGAACGAATTTGGCTTCCCCAACCAATTTCTTTTTGTTCTCCACGAATCTCCGCTAATTCTTGTTGTTGTTTTTCAATTTCAAGTTGGTATAACTTTGATTTTAACATTTTCATTGCTGCTTCACGGTTTTTTATTTGTGAACGTTCATTTTGACAACTTACAATCGTATTTGTCGGAATATGTGTGATTCGTACAGCCGAATCTGTCGTATTAACATGTTGTCCACCAGCACCACTAGAACGGTACGTATCAATTTTTAATTCGTCTGGATTTACTTCTATTTCAACTGTGTCATCTAATTCCGGTGATACATCACATGAAACAAATGACGTATGCCTTCTTCCTGATGAATCAAATGGAGAAATACGCACGAGACGATGAACTCCTTTTTCAGCTTTTAAATAGCCGTATGCATTATGTCCTTTAATTAATAAAGTAACACTTTTGACACCTGCTTCATCTCCAGCTAGATAGTTTAAAGTCTCTACTTTATATCCTTTGCTTTCTGCCCATCTTTGATACATACGTAATAAAATACTCGCCCAATCTTGTGATTCTGTTCCACCAGCCCCAGGGTGTAATTCTAAAATAGCATTGTTTTTATCATATGGTTCACTTAATAACATTTCTAATTCAAAGCTTTCTGTTTGCACAAGTAACTGCTTTACTTCATCCTGCAATTCACCTAACATATCTTCGTCGTTTTCTTCTTTTACCATTTCATACATAACGATTGTATCTGATACGTTATTTTCTAGCGATTCGAATTGCTCTACTTTTCCTTTTAAAAAGTTAACTTCATCGATGACTTTTTGAGCTAATTGTTGATCATCCCAAAAGTTAGGTGCAGACATTTTCTCTTCTAAAGACGCAATGTCACTTTTCTTTTCGTCTAAGTCAAAGAGACCCCCTAAAGTCTTCGATTCTTTTTTCCATCTTATCTAATTCTTGCTTTACTTCCATTAAATCCATATTATCCACCTCTTTGGAAAACAGCAAATTTACTGTTTTCCATGACAATTTTTATATTTTTTTCCACTTCCACATGGACACGGATCATTTCGTCCAACCGTTTCTTTTTTCACGTAAGGTTGACGAACCTTTTTCTTTTCTTCTCCGCCACCTGATACAGCTTGTGTATTTTTCACAACCGCTTCACGTTGTAGGTTTTGGCGAATTTGCGATTTCATAATATATTTAGAAACTTCCTCTTCTATACTTTCAATCATCGCTTCAAACATATTGAAACCTTCTAATTGATATTCACGTAACGGATCATTTTGTGCATATGCACGTAAATGAATTCCTTGACGTAATTGATCCATTTGGTCAATATGATCCATCCACTTAGAATCTACTGTTCGTAATAAGATTACTTTTTCAAATTCATGCATTTGTTCTTCTAACAATTCTTGCTCTTTTTCATCATAATGATGGCGTACTTTTTCCATCATAAATGCAATCATTTCTTCAGGATCTTTTCCTTCTAGATCTGCCACAGAAATGTCTTCTTCATTTAATAAATTTGCATGTGCATAATGAACGATTGCCTCTAAATTCCATTCTGTATCATCTTCGTCTTGTGTATGGTTATGAACGAGACGAGTAACTGTGGAATGAATCATTTCCTCAATAATTGTACGGATACTATCTTCGGCAGCGATAATTTCATCACGCTGTTTATAAATAATTTCACGTTGTTCACGTAATACATCATCGTAAGATAAAATCGTTTTACGTGCATCATAGTTATTCCCTTCCACACGCTTTTGAGCTGATTCTACTGCTCGAGAAACCATTTTACTTTCAATTGGTTGATCGTCGTCCATTCCTAAACGATCCATCATACTACGTAAATTATCTGAACCGAAACGGCGCATTAACTCATCTTCCATCGATAAGAAAAATTGAGATAAACCTGGATCTCCTTGTCGTCCGGCACGTCCACGTAACTGATTATCAATACGTCTAGATTCGTGGCGTTCTGTACCGATCACTGCTAATCCACCAAGTTCTAGTACACCAGATCCTAACTTAATATCTGTTCCACGACCTGCCATGTTTGTCGCAATAGTTACGGAACCTTTTTGTCCCGCGTTTTCGATGATTTCTGCTTCTCTATAGTGGTTTTTTGCGTTTAATACATCATGCTTAATTTTTTTCTTTTTTAATAACTGTGAAATTAACTCGGATGTTTCAACTGCAACTGTACCTACTAATACTGGTTGGCCAATTGCATGGCGACGGTGGATTGCTTCAATGACAGCATTGAATTTCCCTTCCATCGTTTTGTAAATCATATCTGGTCGATCTTCTCTTGCAATTGGTTTATTTGTTGGGATCGCAATAACATCCATATTGTAAATATTTCTAAATTCTTCTTCTTCTGTTTTCGCAGTACCTGTCATTCCTGCAAGCTTGTTATACATTCTAAAATAGTTTTGGAATGTGATCGATGCTAAAGTCATACTTTCATTTTGGATTTTCAATCCTTCTTTCGCCTCGATTGCTTGGTGTAATCCGTCACTGTAACGGCGCCCTTTCATTAATCGACCTGTAAATTGGTCAACGATGACAACTTCGCCTTCTTCAATCACATAATCTGTATCTCGATGCATGGAAACATGTGCTTTCAACGCTTGGTTAATATGGTGTGTTAACGAAACATTGTTTAAGTCGAATAAATTTTCGATATTGAAAAATTTCTCCGCCTTATTCATCCCTTCCTCTGTTAATTGTACACCTTTCGTTTTTTCGTCGTATGTGAAATCTGATTCTTTATTTAATGTGACGACAAAGCTATTCGCCTGCTCATATAAACTGGCAGATTTTTTAGCACTTCCTGAAATAATCAGTGGTGTTCTCGCCTCATCAATTAAAACAGAGTCCACCTCATCAATGATTGCGAAGTTCAAACCACGTTGTACTTTATGTTCTTTATAAAGCACCATATTATCTCGTAAATAATCAAATCCGAATTCATTGTTCGTTCCGTACGTAATATCACATTCATACGCCATTTTCTTTTCTTCTTTAGACATTCCACTAATATTTAAACCGACAGTCAATCCTAAAAATTCGTATAATTTTCCCATCTCTGCGGCGTCACGATTTGCTAAATATTCGTTCACTGTAATAATATGGACACCTTTACCAGATAATGCATTTAAATAAGCCGGCATTGTAGAAGATAATGTTTTCCCTTCCCCTGTTTTCATTTCTGAAATATTACCTTCATGTAAAACGGTTGCCCCTATTAATTGCACCGGGAATGGACGCATATTTAATACACGTTTAGATGCTTCACGTACAACGGCATATGCCTCAGGTAATAATTGATCTAACTCTTCTCCTTGTTCAATACGTTCTTTAAATTCCACTGTTTTATGTTGTAATGCTTCATCAGATAAAGCTTCTATATCACTTTCTAAAGCTTCTATTTTATCTACTTCTTTTTGTATTCGATTCAATTGGCGTTGATTCCCATCACCAAAAATTTTCTTTAATAAACTCACTATACTGAACGCTCCTTTTCATATGGAAACTAACTTATAGCCCAATATTAATCATACCACTATTCAAACTTAGATGACAACTTAGGAGGTTACTACAGCCTCAAAACAAATGACTAAATTTTGAATGAAATATATACTATAAAAAAGATATTATATACATTATTCATAAACTTACATATAAGAAATTCACCCTATATTTAATTTTCACACAACTGTCACTAACTAATCAGTAGCGATCTCTTTTTTTCCACCAACACTCTTTGGACAAGAGCCACAAAAAGACGATGTTATTTATAATGAGTGTATAAATAACATCGTCTTCTTTTTTTCATGTAGCCGTCACAATGACAGCTTTATTAATTTGTCGGTTCGATTAAACCGTACGTACCATCTTTTCTTCGGTATACGACATTTGTGTCGTTCGTTTCAGCATTTGTGAAAACGAAGAATGCATGTCCTAACATATCCATTTGTAAAACTGCCTCTTCTGAATCCATTGGCTTTAAATTGAAACGTTTTGTACGTACAATTTCAATGTCATCTGAATCTTCTTCTACTTGACTTGCCTCTTTCTCTAATTCAGCAAAAATGTGTTTCACAGATCCTTCTTGTCTGAACTTACGATTTACTTTCGTTTTATGTTTTCTAATTTGTCTTTCCAATTTATCTACAACTAAATCTGTCGCTGCATATAAATCTGGATTTTGCTCCTCTGCACGTAATAATAAATTTGGCATTGGAATCGTTACTTCGATTTGTTGCTCGTCATTATAGACACTTAAGTTTACATGGACATCAGATGTCGGAGGTGTATCAAAGTATCTGTTTAATTTTGCGATCTTCTTTTCTACGTACTCACGTATTGCCTGTGTCACCTCAATATTTTCGCCACGAATGATATAGTTCATATAAGTGTCCTCCTTTTTTCTTTATACTTTTATTATACTATGTTTTATGTAAAATTTCCGTAAATTACAACAATTTTCATTTTACGTTCACATAATACAATAAATGTAAGTGCTTACATTATACAATACCACTAATTGTAAAAAAAAACAAAAAAATAAACAATAAAAAGGAATTAATTTCCCTTTTATTGTTTACTATCTAAATACATTCCATCCGTCGTTTTAATATTGCCGTACGGATTAATATAGGAACGATTTAATTTTTTCTTTTCTTTTACTTTTTTCATGTCTATTTGAATTTGTTGTAATAAATCATTCATTTTATGAGTAATTTGCTCATCGAGATGGATCAACTGTTTACCTAATTGCATTTCACCTTCACTATATGGTCCTTTAATTTGTCTTAAAAGTTGTTCCCGTTTTTCAATAAATGATTGAACTAATTCAACAACCTGTTCACGTTCCTCGATATCAACTGGCACCTTTTCTAAAGAGGTAAGCATGTTAACGGAAAGATCATACAAAGCTTGTAATGTTTTCATTAGATCTTTTCTCGCTTATTATTTTTCGCTGCTAATTTAATAACCTCTTTCCACGTATCACGGAAATCTACTACATACGTATATGCCTCATCTAAATAAGATGACTCATTCTTTATATTCGCTTGTTGTAACTGATAATGAATGTATTCATACAAAGGCATCATTTGATTCGATATTTCAATTTCTGGATCTAATGTTATCATTAATTCTTGTACAATATTTTGCGCTTTTTGAATGAATTCATTTTTCGCTTCAATATTTTCATTTTCTAAAGCTTGTTTTGCCTGATTGATGAATTTAATACAACCATTATATAACATTAAGGTCAATTGTGGTCCTGAGGCTGTCGTCACTGAATTATCTTGATATGCTTGGTACTGTTTTGCCATCATAAATTATGACACTCTCCTACATAATAAATTTATTTCTTATGAGCCAAATTGTGAGAATAGATAAGATGATTGTTGATTTAAATTCGAAATTGCTTTTTCCATCGCAGTAAATTGTGACCAATAACGTTCTTCTACACGTACCATACGTTTTTCAAAATCAGCAATGCGCGCATTTAAATCTTTCATTTGTTTTCCAATCGCATAGTTATCTAAAGTATGTGTTGCTTTCCCAGCTTTTTCTTCAATTTTTGCGCGTGTACTATCTAATGCTTCATCAAATCGATGAATTAATCCTTTCGTTTTACCTTCTCCATCCCCTACAAATAATTGGTATACTCCATCCGCATCTGTTTCTAATGCGCTACGTAATTTTTCTTCATCGATTTCTAGTTTTCCACCATCTAAATAGTTTTTTGTCGTCGTAATGCCGAGGTCACTTAATAATTTAAATGGACCGTCATTATCTACGACTCCTTGTAAACTACTACGCAATGTAAACATGCCATCACGGAGTGAAGATTCACCTTTTAAAATTCCGCTTTTCGCTTTCTCTTCCCATTGCTTAATTTGTTCTTCTGACATTTCTTTTTTCTGTTCTTCTGTTAATGGCTGATAACTACGAAACTTTTCCTCTGTTTGTGATGTATTCATTTTTTCAATTACTTCATTATATTTATCCACAAACTTTACGATATTATCAAAAGCAGCATCAACATCCGTTCGCACTGTAATATCTGTTTGTCCAACACTGTGTAAATTGAACGTAATACCGTTTAATGAATAATTATTATCACGAGAATCGATTGTTAAACCGCCATTATAAATAAATTGAGCATTCGAAGCCGCTTGCCCTTGTTCATCTATTTTAGTTACTTTACTTAAGAAGATGTTATCATCGCCTTTGAAAACAATTTCTGGACCGTCTTCATTGTATATACCTGTTCGAGTCGTCTCCAATACAACTTTGTTTGATGTTTCATCTAAAAACGCACGTACCTTTCCATCACTGGCATTTTCCATGTTTTTCAACACTGTTTTTAATGTATCGCCTGCTTTCACCTCAACTGTATGTTCGACTGGTTTTCCTTTATCGTCATATGTATTAAATGTAAACTGTCCATCATTTTCAAATACAGTGTCAGCTTGAGCAGAAAACACCTGCATCTCGCTCGTTGCTAATGATTTTACATCAATGTTGTATGTTCCGTTCGTTGCTGCTGTACCAGCTGTCGCGGTTGCAACATTGTTTAATGAAGATGTGGTTGATTTTGAGTTGTATGCACGTGTATATTTCATGTCTCGAACAATATTATCTAGTTCTAACAATGCACTATTTATTTCACGAAACGCATCTCTTTTCCATTCTAATGTTGTTTGTTGTTGCTTCATTTTCGTTAATGGAGTTCTTTCAGCTTCCATTAATTTATTCACCATTGCTTCGATATCCATACCAGATACGATTCCACCTACACGCATAACCATCTTTTATCCGTCCTCTCTCTATACTTGTTCATCTACAACGATACCGACAAATTCCGTCATTGCTGCATACATATCTAACATTTTTTTCGGTGGTATTTCACGAATAATTTCGTCTGTTACCGGGTTTACAACGGTAACATAATATTCATTTAATTCTTCATGGAACACAAATTTCAAATGTGTTTGAAACGGATCAATAAAACTATTCATCCGCTCCACCGCATTTTGCACATCTTCTTTTTTGACATTTTTATGTACTTCTTTAATTAATTTCGTTTGTAATAATCGATTTGTTGCATCCTCCAAAGAGGGGGAATTTTGTGACATAGTCATTGGTTGAGATATTTTATCGGAAATATTCATATCTAAAACAACTCCCTATTCTTTTCTACCCTTTATATCGACCATTATTAGAAAAATGTGAAGTGTTCATAAGAAAATTATAACGGATTTTTTTTCATTAATTTCATTACATCTATTGATACATGTACAGCTTCATTATTTGCCGTTTGAATTGCTTCAAATACTTCTCCACGATGAATTTCAATATTTTTAGGAGCTTTTATGCCCAATTTTACTTGATCTCCTTCAATTGCAATAACAGTTAGTTCAATATCGTTCCCAATTCGAATTGATTGTTGCTTTTTTCGCGATAACACTAACATTCCGCTTCTCCTCCTTTATTATTAGAAAAATTTGAGATAGCGGCTTTCATTTCAAATGTATCATCATTTAAAATAAACTGTTTTCCTTTTTTATTCACTGTATTAATAATAATAGGTGCCTTTAAGTTAATCGTACTTTTCGCAAATGGCTCATGTATTGTCATAATGGTAAGAATAGCTATATCTTTTTCTGTTTCAATATGTAAAGCATCCACTACATAGTCTTCTAAAGTAAATTCGTAGGTTGGATAAAATAAATGTGGATTTGTTACAATAAATGCAATTTCTTCTGTCTCTATTGATTGTAAAATTTGTAATAAATCATTGTTAGGTAAATCTAGTAGGGCAAAGTCTTTTTCCTCTTGAAAACCTGGAATCCCCTGTTCAAAATGAATAATTTTTTCCTCTTCAATAACGACTTCATTTAAGTATTTCGTTTTAATTTTCATTGTTTCGCCTCCAACCTTTATGTTTCATCCTCATATACATTCGTGTAATCAATGTTCAATGATGCATCCCGTTCCATAAAAACCTCCACATTTCCAGGATGATATGTAATTTCAGGCTTATTTATTTGGGCAGATATAATAGGTTTATTTGGTTCAATTTGGACATCGACAGTTCCTTTTTTATACTGAATGTTTACTGAAAATGGTTCTGGAATAAAACCTATATTTAATTGCTTCATCGGTCGTTGACCATTTTCCTTTGCAAGTTCGGCTATATAATTGACCTCATCATGAATATTAATCAATTGTGCCCCTTGTTCCGCTCTTCTTGCTACACCTTCTTGAATAGCCTTTTTTCCTTCTTCTGCTGTTTTTTCAACTGCTCGAATTGGACCGTACATATTCATTTGCTCCCATGCTTTCGTTTGATCAATCGTTAGTTTTCCTTTTCTCATTTCGATTGATACATGTGCTTTTGGCTGTTCGATTGAAACGATGGCATTCGGTTGTTCTATTTCCAAATGAGCATATGTCTGTCTCATTGCAATTTTGGCAAATTGTGATTCCATTCTTATTTGAGGAATATTCATATGGAGTCACCCTTTCCTAAAAATAGTGAAAAGGCTGAGACAATGTTTCACATAGATCACTTGTATCTAGTAAACTGTCTCAACCATTTATTAACGTAGAAAATCCACTAATGAAGGTTGAATAATTTTTGAGCCTGCAGATAATGCTGCACGGTGAATAACTTCTTGTGTTAATAAATTCATAACCGCTTCTTCAAAATCTACACCTTCATTTTTCATCATTGTATCTTTGGCAATAATTTCTTGATGTGATAATCGATCTTCAATAAGTTCAAGACGATTCATTTTAGCCCCAAGCTCTGCACGTGTATTAACGATATCTGTCGTACCTTTTCTTAAATTTTCAAGTGCACTGTTCATTTCATCCTGTTGATTCGAATCATCAGATTTTAAAGCAGAAATAAAATCGTCAATGTTGGCAAATAATTCTTTATTAAACATCTTATCTGGATCCATATTAACATCAAATGTAATTCCTTTAGAGACTTCTATGTTCACATACTGATTCCTTCCATCTGTATCAGTAACAATGACATTTCCTTCCGCGTCTACTTCCACTGGTTGTAAATTTGTGTCTGTTCCATTAAAAATATACTTTCCATTCACATTCGTGTTAGCAATTTCTACCAATTGACGTTGTAATTGCTCCACCTCTTTTGCAATGGCTTCACGCTCATCTTTATCATACGTATCGTTTGCAGCTTGAACAGCTAACTCTTCGATTCTTTGCATCGCTTTTGTCGCTTTATCTAAGGCATCATCTGTATGGTCCATCCAGTTCCAGATTTCAGATGTGTTGCGTCGATATTGCTCAACTTCCGTTACTTCTGTACGGTATCCCATCCCTTTCATGACGATAACAGGATCATCAGATGGACGAGAAATTTTCTTTCCCGTATTAATTTGCGTTAAATATTTATTCATTTGTGCTTGACTACTGTATAAGTTTTTCAACATATTATTTTGCAACATTGATTGTGTAATACGCATATTTTATCTCCTTACCTTCCGACAATTCCCATTTGATTAATGACACGGTCGATTAGTTCATCGATTGCCGTCATACTTCTTGCAGCGGCATTGTAGGCATGTTGAAATTTAATTAAATTGGAAATTTCCTCATCCAAAGATACCGCTGTTACAGACATTCTAGAATTTTCAATTTGTGATTTTAATATATCTGTACTATTTTTCATCGTATTTGCTTTTTGTCCTTTTACACCTAAATCTCCGATAAGCGCAATAAAATACTTTCTAACAGATGTATCATCTAGCCCCTCAATATCTTTATCAAATACTTTAGCAAGGTCTAAAGCATTATCACCATTTCTACTTCCACCATCTACAGCGCTCGCAGCAATTAGGTTAGGATCTTTCACAATATCTCCTAATACTGTTATGTTTTCCGCCGTAATATCCATAGATCCATCTTTCGTGATGAAGAATGCTTTTCCCGTTTCTCCATTTGCATCTATACCTGCTTGATGTTGCGTATTAAATGCTTCTGCAAATTGTTTTGCCATTTTATTTAATTCATCAAGCATATTTGGGTATAAGTTGTTTTCTCCGCCACCTACAACACCGTAAGATTCAATGAGACCACTTAAAGCTCCTTCAGAACTTAAAATATTTTGTAATACGTCCACTCCATCTACTGTAATATTAGAAACTAAACCTTTTTCAGCATTATCTGCATCATTATAAGCTAATTCAAATTCATTCACGATTAAATTATCACGATCACGTGCATCTATTAAATAAATAGGTGGATCAAAAGATTGACCTGAACTATCAATTAATTGAATAGAAGCCAAACCATCCGCAATCTGTAAAGAGCTATCACTGCTCTTCGTATAATCAACTTTAATATTCATGTAATTAGATAGTTGATCAATTAAACGATCACGTTCATCATATAAGTCATTCGCTAACATACCGTGTGGTTCAATTTTTTGGATTTGCTCATTTAAACCGTTGATTTGTGATAACAATGAATTAATATTTTTTGTAGATACGTCGATTTGTTCTTTTAAATCTCCTTGGATTGCTTGTAAACTTTTCGACAAATGGTTAAATGTTTCCGTTAATGCTAGTGCTCTTTGTGCGGCAACTGATCTTGCTCCATCATTATCCGGATGATCTGCTAAATCTTGTAATGCTTGCCATAATAAATCCATTTGTGCACTAAGCCCATCTTCAGAAGGTTCATTTAATAAATCTTCCATTCTAGATAAAGCTTCACTTTTTGCACTCCAATAATTGGCACGGCTATTTTCAGCACGGAATTGCATATCTAAAAATTGATCACGAACTCTTTCAACCGTTCCAATTTCAACGCCCGTACCAATTTGACCTGCAATCGTTGGCATGACACGTGAAGGCATCGGAAATGGAGAGGTCGTTTCAAAATTAACACGTTGGCGTGAATATCCCGCTGTATTAACATTCGCGATATTATGTCCTGTCGTATATAATGCCCCTTGTTGCGCATATAAAGCTTTTTTTGCTAATTCTAATCCTTGGAAAGTACTCAATTATATTACTCCTTTTACTGCTAATATTTATGCCTTTGAATCAAACATCGAACGTTTTGTTTGATGATTCGATGTTTGCTTTCCCCCTCCGTAGTTCATACGATCCATAGAAGGTTCCATCATATTTAACGATAACTGGACAAATTGCATGGATTGTTCGATTAATTGTTTATTTAAAGATTCGTTCGCCTTTAAAGCAGTTATTATTTCAACTAATTTAGTCATATGATCTAATAATGTTATTTTTTCAGCACCATTTTCGATATATGTTACTAATTCATTTAAAGAAGGATTTTCAGATTTTATTTGTAACTGATGATAAAGTTCATTTGTTACTTGCGAACGCTTTTTTTCCACTTGTTCAATTGTTTGCACTTGCTTTCTTTCTTCAATTAAAATATTTGATAATCGCTCTACTTCACCTGCTTTAATAATCTCTGTTTTTTCCTTAGAGACAGAGAGTAGTTGCTCATGTGCCTGAAGTAATTGTTGTAAATGATTCATTAATAATTGTGTAGAAATTTCCCTAACCTCCTACTATTTTCCCCATTTCCAATAGTCGATCATCTTTTCAGCTACATGTTCGTAGTTTATTTCATATGTTCCAGATTGGATTTTTTCTTTCAGTTCTTGCACATATTGTGCACGTTCAGATTGTCCTGTCTGTTTCATTTGCATCATTTTTGCTTCTTGAGAAATATTTAATTGATCCGTTTTTTGATCACTCTTTTTACAAATTGTTGACTGTTTTTGCTGATTATATATTTGAAGATACGGATTCGGTCCTTGTATTTTCATTCGACACACCTCTCTTTAATATACGTATCTAATCATGCTTACTTTATTTATCGACAATATTTTTATAATGTTTAACGTTTTTCATCTTTATTTATTGTATAGTACACTTGTTGTTGCTCTTCTTCCTCTTGGACAATTCGTTCCGTTCGTTTCTTTTCCTCTTCTTCATGCTGATGTAGTTGCTTATGAAGGGAAACACTACATGTTACACATAGTTTACCTTCTACAATAGCAATACCACACATTTCACATGGATATGAAAGTTTTGGGAAATTTGAATTACGTAACCGGTTTTGTTTTAAAAATTTCATAATTAATTCTTTATCAACTTCTGTATCTCTCGCTATTTCATCGATTGTCGCTTCTCTTTTTCGTTTACTTGATAAATATTTATATACTTTTTTAAAGGCAATTTCTTCCTCTTTATAGCACGCAGGACAAATATCTCGAATTCCTCTTGCGAAAACATTTCCACAACTATTACAGTTTGCTAATTCCGTCATTTTTCATCACCTATAATAAATTTTTCTTTATTATCTATTTTACCCTCTAACTAATGTAAATGCATATATATTTGCACAACCACTTTGTTTTAACAAACTTGCTGCATGACGTACTGTTTGTCCCGTCGTATAAATATCATCAATTAATATGACATCTGTCTGAACTTTTTCTGTTAAAATAAATGGATTTTTTGACATTAATCTTTCTTTTCTACTTTTTTTCGATTGTTTTTCTGTATGTGTTCGTTCTAATATATTAGAAATATTTGGTGTAACAAAAGATGCTAATTGAGCGGCTTGATTAAAATTACGTTCGTACAATCTTTCTTTACTTAATGGAATGGGAACGATTGAGATATTTTTATTCATATGTGAAAATTTCTCTCGAAAAACGGTTTGGAATTTTTGTTTAAATAGGTTGCCAAGCATATAATCGCCACGATACTTCCACCTCGATATAATATCTTTCATTTTATCATTATAATAGTAAATAGATATATTTTTATATAAAGGATCGTTCCCATCATAGATTGCTTTCCATTTATAACAATCTTCACAACATTCTTGTTCACATCGTTTATAGCAAAATTGACAATAGTTATCTTCTATCGCTTGAAATGTTTGCACACATTTATCACAACTATATTTATCCGCCTCTAAGATGAATAATGTCCCCCAAGATATCGTTTTACTTATTCTCTCCTCACAATATAAACAGTAACTCATATTTTTTTCACCACGTTATTTTTCAACATTTTCTTCCGTTTATGATTCATCATCTGAATCATGTTTTTCGCTTCTAACATTGCATTAGTTAAACCATCATGTACATACAGAACAAGCCCTTGAGGATCATCTTCACTTCTTCCTGCTCGACCTGCGATTTGCACTAGAGCTGCAACATCAAATATATGATTACTTGCCCCTAATACAATGACATCAACTGAAGGAAATGTAACGCCACGTTCCAATATAGTCGTTGTCATTAAAACTTTTAATTCTTTATTTCTAAATTTCTCTATCTTTTTTTCACGCATGTCATCATTAGCATATACGGTATCAAGTTGATCATCATATTGAATAATATGTAGCTTTAACAAACTTTGACAAATGATTGCTTTATAGTCTATTAATTGTTGTATGGACGGCATAAAAATAAGCATTTGGCGCTCCTGCTTTTCACGCCGTTGTAACCACTGTTCTACTTGCTTGATCGATTGATTTGATTTTATTTTTTCCGTTAATCGATGTACATATAACATTGTAGGTATTGGAAGTGGTTGTAAATGATAGCGAACGGGAACAAAGATGATTGGAACTTTTTCTTTTTTTAATGTTCGTAAAAAATTCTTCCTCGGTGTCGCAGTTAAATAAATCATTGCAGCATGTTGCTTTTTTGCCCTCTTTGTCGCAAATTGCAAATGTGGATCCAAATAATATGGAAATGCATCAATTTCATCAATAATCACTACATCAAAAGCTTCTTTAAAACGTAATAGTTGATGGGTTGTCGAAATAATGAACTGTGCCATACCACTTTTATTTTTTTCATCACTGTGCAATGCTTCAATTGCTACATTTGGAAATACTCGTTTAAATCTTGGAATTAATTCTTTAACAACATCGATCCTTGGCGATGCTAAACAAACTCGTTTCCCTTGGGCAAAAGCTCGTTCAAGACCTAAAAATAACATCTCTGTTTTTCCTGCACCTGTTACAGCCCAAATCAATCGTTGCTCATTGTTTTCTACGGCACTCACGATTTCCCTTGCAGCATATTGTTGGGCATCCGATAAAGTACTATCCCATCTTAGTGATTCATTTATTTCGGGCCATTCATAAGGATTTTTTGCCCACTCAAATAAATAATCACATTGTAAAATACGTCCCATCATAATACAGTTTCGACAATACAAATGGGTGGTATGACAACGTTGACAAGGTATCCAACCAAATAAATGGTTCTTACTATTATTGCAACGCTGACAAATATATGTTGTTTTATTTTTTGTAATTGCTGGAAGTGTTTTAAAATATCCATTATTCCATAAAAGTTGAAATGACTGTTCTTCTAACGAAAGTTCTTCTTTGCGGAGTAATTTATTTGTAAAAAATTGTCGTAATGTAGGAGTTAAAATTTTTTCTATTTTTGGGGATTGAGCAAATTGGGAGAGTGTCTCAACTCCCCCTAATTCACTATATGGAGATGTTTTCACTATATGTTTCATCAACATCCCTCACTTTATTTTGCTTGCCACGATACACCGATAGACCCTTCACCTAAATGGGTTCCAATTACAGGACCAAAATAACTAATGATTGTTTCGATATGAGGATATTTCTTCGCAAACTTATCATGAATTTTCATTACTTGCTGTTCATTGTTCGCATGAATAAATACAACTCGTTTTACTTCTTTTTTCTCAATATCCTCTTCTAACATGGACATAATTCGAGCAACTGCTTTTTTTCTCGTACGAATTTTTTCGTATGGAACAATTAAGCCGTCCACAATATGTAAAATCGGTTTAATATTTAATAAGCTTCCTAATATGGCTTGAGCACTATTTAAACGTCCACCTCGTTGCAAGTGACTTAAATCATCCACCATAAAATATGCACGAGTTTTCTCCTTCATTTGGTTTAATCGCTGAATGACATCATCTACATGTGCACCTTCTAGCGCTAATTCAGCTGCTTCTAAAGCATAAAATCCTTGAGGCATCGCACTTAACTCGGAATCAAAAGGATAAACTTCAATATCATTTACCATTGAACTCGCTGTTTTTGCAGCGTCGAATGTTCCACTAAACTTGCTCGATAAATGAATCGAAATGACAGCATCATATTGTTCAGCTAATTGTTCAAATAAATCTACAAATGCACCAATGGCTGGTTGTGATGTTGTTGGTAAGTTTTTCTCTTTTTTTACCTTTTCATAAAAATTCTCTGTCGTAATGTCGATCCCTTCACGATAAGATTCATTTCCGAATATAACACTTAATGGAATAGTATAAATATTATACTTCTCCAATAAATCTTCTGGTATATAAGCTGTACTATCTGTAACAACTGCTAACTTCATTCTTGTCTCTCCTTACTATGTCCGTTAAAACACTTCTACCCAACCGTTTTTAATGGCAGTCACAACAGCTTGTGTTCGGTCATTCACTTCCATCTTTTGCAAAATGTTACTAACGTGGTTTTTCACTGTTTTTTCACTAATAACTAATGATTCGGCAATTTTCCGGTTGCTTTGTCCATCTGATAATAATTGTAATACTTGGCATTCTCTACGCGTTAATAAATGTAATGGTTTTTTATATTCAATCGCATGAACATTATTGCTGTTCAATTCTTTATCCTCAATTAATTTGCGATAGTCTTCCACTAAATTATGCGTTACTTTTGGATGTAAATATGATCCACCTTCATTTACTACTTTAATTGCTTCCATTAAAGAATCTGTATCAATTTCTTTTAATAAATACCCCTGTGCACCAGACTGTAGAGCGTGTGTGACATATGTTTCATCTTCATGGATAGATAAAATGATAACTTTTGTATTTGGGTATGTTTCAATTAATTCCTTTGTCGCTTCAATCCCATTCATTTCAGGCATATTAATATCCATCAGAACGACATCTGGATTATATTGCTCGATAATTGCTTTTGCCTCGCGACCATCATCTGCTTCTGCTATTACTTCAAATGATGGTTCATAACTTAAAATACGCTTAACTCCTTCACGGAATAATTTGTGATCATCTATTAATGCAATTGTAATTACTTCATTTTCAACCATTTTAAAGGTCCCTCCCCAATTTATTAAACAAAATTTCATTCTACAATATATGGTAATATTATTTTGATTGTTGTCCCTTTTCCTAGGGTAGAATTAATTTGAAAATGTCCATTTAACATTTCTACTCTTTCTTTCATTCCCATTAAACCAAAGGAACTATTTTTCGTTTCATCTGTTCGAAAGCCTTTACCATTATCTTGAACAACAATCGTAATTTCATCTTGCTCTATTTGTAAAGTAACATAAATACTTGTCGCTTCAGCATGTTTTAATGCATTTTGTAATGATTCTTGAATTAATCGGAAAACAGCCACTTCATAATTTGATTCTAATCTCTTTTCCTCACCGATTAATTGTAATTCTATATGTGTATTATATGTTTCGGCCATTGTCGAAACATGTTTTTTCACTGTTGGAATAATTCCTAAATCATCTAAGGCCATTGGTCGTAAATCATAAATAATTCTTCTAACTTCTCTTAATACAGATCGGATATTGCCACGAACATTTTTCAATTCAGATACAGCCTCTGTAATATTTCCACCTTTTACAGATAAATCGATGATTTCAGATCGTAACAAAATATTCGCAAGCATTTGTGCTGGACCATCATGAATATCTCTTGACAAGCGTTTTCGTTCTAGTTCCTGTGCTTCGATGATTTTCAAACCAATTTGTTGTTTCTCTTTAGCTGTTTTTAACACTTCATTTAATTCGTTAAAATCATCATGTAAATAACTAAGCACAACAGATACCTTTCTTCCTAAATCATTCGCTTGATGTACTGTTTTATTTAGACGAATAATTCGTCTTTCTACTTCATCACGTTGTTGTCGAAGTAATTTCTCTTCTTTATGATTAATGGCTAGACGTGATTGCATTTCATGTGTATGTTCATATGTTTCTCTAATATCATCTTCTGAATACGTATCAAACTCTCTGCTTACTAATAAAAGTTTTTGTCTTGATGCTTGTACTTCACGTGTTAATATATTTTCTGCCTTTATGTAATCTAAAATTTTCTTTTTAATAGTCGCAAGTTTGCGTTCTAAAGCTTCTAATTCACTGATTGCTTCCTCGCTAATATCGAAAATATCATCTTTAGTTTTTTCAACAACACTTTTCATTTCTTCCACAATCATATCGAGCGTTCTTTCTTTTGCTCGTTTGTCTGACGCCATTTTATTCACCGACCTATGTTATAATCATATTAATATGTATATCGGAGGAATTATATATGTTAACTAAATATTATACTATAAAGTGTGATGGATTTCACGAAATCATCATACAAAAGTCAAGATTCATCGGCTATGTTACTCGGGTTCATGATGAAGAAGAAGCACAACAATTTATCCAACGTATAAAAAAGAAACATCATGATGCAACACATAATTGTTCCGCTTACATCATCGGTGACAACGATGAAATTCAAAAAGCAAATGATGATGGTGAACCAAGTGGAACAGCAGGTATCCCAATGCTCGAAGTCCTTAAAAAGCTTCAACTAAAAAATACTGCCGTCGTAGTGACGAGATATTTTGGTGGCATAAAACTTGGTGCTGGCGGACTTATTCGTGCATACGGCTCGACAACATCTGAAACAATTAAGCAAGTTGGGATTGTTGAAAGACAATTAATGCAAGGCATGTCATTAACCTTTGAATATCCTCTTTTAGGTAAAATTGAAAACGAGTTAAGAAATAGCGAATATATTATTGACCATATTGAATATGTCGAACATATCATTATGAATGTTTTCGTACATATAAATCAAATTCAACAATTTAAAGATTTCATTGTTAACTTATCCAATGATCAAGTCGATACTAAAGATATAGAACAAAAATATATTGAAATTGATGTATAAAGACCCTCGTTACTCTTCGTATATTAAGAGTGTACGAGGGTTCCTTCTAATTCTGCTACAATTTTTTGTACGAATTCCTCTACTGTTTTTGTGTCATTTTTTTCCGCATCCTGAATTAACGTTTTCAAAAATGATTTTAAGTAATCTTGATCAACCACATAAACCATCCTTTTTATATAATTAATACTTATTATGTAAATAATTTGAACTACATTTATATTATACGACAACATTTGACTTTTTCACAACTTATTTTAAAATTTGTAATCAAATTAACATATTAGAGTAATTTTTCATATAGTAATTGTTTCTATTTCCATTTAAATGTATAATAAAGGATGTAATATATTTTAAACACTTACGTAACAAATAAGTAATAAGTGGTATATAAATGTGAAATCATTTTGTTTCTACATATAAACAAAATGATTTTTTATTCACTTACAATAAATTCGTTATTGTGACAAAATTCAAATTAACTTATGATACAATTAACGATTACATAAACCTTATAATACATTTATGTTTGTGCGCATTTTGGGGGGAATTTTAGTGAAAAAATGGCTATTATGTTTTTCGTTTTTATCTTTATTCATACTTAGTAGTTGTTCCTTTCAAACGCCTAACCCTACAGATGAGTTAAATACATATTTAAACCATTGGAAAAATGAACGTTTTTCAGATATGTATGACATGCTATCTGCAGAATCGAAAGAACAATATGAAAAAGAAGAATTTATTCAAAGGTACGAAAAAATATACGAAGATATTTCTGCTAATGAATTAAAATTTTCATACATTCAATTGTCGAATGATGAATTGAAAGAAATGAAGCAAAATAAAAGTGGTAAGATTCCGTTAGAAGTGGAAATGGATTCTGTAGCAGGGATTATTACATTCGTACATGACATTGATTTGACGTATGCAGAACAAAATGATGAGGAAAACTGGGTCATTGATTGGAATCCTGGATTAATTTTCCCCGAACTTGCTGATGGTGGGAAAGTTCAGATTGATGTAGAAAAACCTAAACGTGGCGAAATTTTGGATCGAAATAAAATGCCATTAGCAATAAATGATATTGCTTATGAAATTGGTATTGTGCCTAAAGATTTTGAAAGCGAAGAAAATGAAAAAGAAGAAATTGCCCGATTACTCGGTACCTCTGTGGAAAAAATTGATGAGAAATTAGATGAACCTTGGGTAAAAGATGACTTTTTCATTCCATTAAAAGTCATTCCTAGATCGGCAGAAGATACATTTAAACAGTTAACGCAAATTCCAGCCGTATCTTACACGGAGACATCTGGTAGAACATATCCTGCTGGCGATGCTGCCGCACATTTAACTGGTTATGTCGGAAAAATTACGTCTGAAGAAATGAAAAAACATAAAGATAGAAATTATAAAGAAACAGATTTCATTGGAAAACAAGGATTAGAACTAACTTTTGAAGAAAAACTTCGTGGTGAAGAAGGCATTAAAGTTTCGGTTATTAATGAAGATAAGCATAAAACGACGATTGCAGAAACACCTGTTAAAAACGGAGAAAACGTACAATTAACAATCGATATCAATGCCCAAGAAAAATTATTTGATTCTCTTGAAGGAAATCCTGGAACTGCTGCTGCTGTCGATCCAAAAACAGGAGAAGTAGTCGCAATTGTAAGTAGCCCCGGATTTAATCCAAATGATTTCACATACGGCATTACTCAAGCGAATTGGGATGCACTCATGAATGATCCATTAGAACCATTTGTCAACCGCTTTGCAGCAACATATGCACCTGGGTCCGTTATGAAAACAATTACTGCCGCCGTAGGATTAGAAAATGGGACGATTAAACCGAATGATGGTTTAACTATTAATGGATTAACATGGGGGAAAGAAGACTGGGGAGGCCAAACGGTTACAAGAGTTTCAAGTTCTGGCGGACCTGTAGACTTGCGTGATGCGTTAGTTCGCTCCGATAATATTTATTTTGCACAACAAACAGTTAAAATGGGATCCAAAAATTATGTCGAAGGTTTAAAAGAATATGGTTTTGAGGAAAAATTACCTTTACCGATAACGATTCGTCCATCACAAATTTCCAATGACGAAGAAGGTATTCGAGATGAAATATTATTAGCTCATACGAGTTATGGACAAGGAGAAATTGAAGTAAGTTCACTTCATGTCGCCTTAGCGTATACGCCGATTATAAATAATGGAGATATGGTAAAACCAATTCTTTTAATGTCAGATAAAAAAGGACAAGCTTGGAAAGAAAATGTATTAAGTAAAGACCATGCAAAAGAACTTGATGAAGACTTACGTGATGTTGTACGAATTGGAACGGCAAAAAATATTAATGAAGAGAAATTTCCAATTGCGGGTAAGACCGGTACAGCAGAATTAAAGTCAACGAAAGATGGCTCTGGTTCTGAAAACGGTTGGTTTGTCGGCTATCATGCAGAAGATAAAGATCTTATTATTGCTATGATGGCTGAAAAGTCAGAGAGTATCGGTACGAGTAGTTACGCTTCTAAACAAGTATTAAAAGCATTAAAAGAAATTAAAAAAGGAAAATAACTTTTTATACACTACTATTCATGTATATTTCATTGGATAGTAGTGTTTTTTCATTGTTTCTGAAACAAAAAAGAGAACTTCTATTGTCCAATAATAGAAATTCTCTCATTATAATAATTTAGTTAAATATTGAAACATTTTCTCATCCTTCTCATCTAACGCTTTATCAATTAAACGTATAATATTTTGTTTTTCTAATTTTGTTATGATGATTGCAGTTTGATCATCAATTTTGTCTTCATATTTTTTATGTTCTTCTACTTTCTTATCATAATACGGTTTTATAATATCATCTAATTGGTTCATAAAATCCTCTAACGTTGTTAACTTTTTCATTGTTAAATACACAATATCTTTCCCATTTTGGAAGGCAAATTTTGTCTCTGTATTTACTACTTGCTTTGTTTTTCTATTAACTAAAATTTCCTGCCCTTCTATCGGTATAAAATGATAGACCTTTTTGTTAATAATTAACGAAAAATACTGATATGCTAAAATTACTCTAATATATTCACTATTCATCTTTATATAATAAGGTTTTAATAATTTTACTGTTACCATTTTGCCACCTCCTATATAACTTTTATAGTAGTTGATTAATTTTACTATATTTTCTGAATAATTTCAATAGTTTTATAACTAATGTTTTTCATTTTCGGTTTTTTTCTTTACATGTAATTGTAATAAGTGATCAATTTGTTGTTGTACAGACTTAATTTCTTTTAATTTAACAACCCCTTCTTTCATTTCTTGTTTATAAGCCTTTTCGATTCGTTGAATTTCTTCCGCGTATTTTTCATCTGTTCCAGGTGTTAGTGCAATATTATATAAATCAATCACGATATCTTCATTTCTCGTAGGATGAAATTCATGTGGAGGTGTACTATCAAACATACATAGTTGCAAATCTCTAATAATAATCATATCGATACTATCAGGGTCAAAACTACAACGGTATAGTTCAACATCTATACGATAGTTGATACATTGATCCACAATTTGTTTCATGAAATGTGATTTGCCTGTTCCAGCTCTTCCTTTTATAAAATATCGGTGTTGCATTGGTTCAATTAAAGTTTTCACAAACTCTGTTGTACCATCAGGTGTTTTCGTTCCAAATAGGCGTTCATACAGAACTGCTTGACCCTTTTTCTTCTGTACATCCGAAAACAATTCGGTAATAGTTTTGTTAATTTCTTCATCTGCCTGTTGGAAACTCATTTCTTTTAAAAATAAATTTTCCAATGTATCATGAATTATTAAACTTTTTTCAAACTTTTCATACGCTCTGTCACATATTTGCTTCATAGAATCCTCTAATTGTTCTAGATCCTTTCGTAATTTCTCGTCCATCCCTTTTGTGAAATCGATTAGATTTACTACTCTACTAACGTAATGGTCATCCATAAAAGCGATAGAATGGTCTCTTATAATGATACCTTCTATGAAGTCTTTCCCAAAAGGACTCATCACCACTTCAACTTGGCCAAACTGATCATACATCGACATAATGTTTTGAAATAGTTGAGATGTTAAAGAAAGAGAAGGGTGTTTAAAAACATATACATCCTCCACATTCTTCACATTCGATTCCCAATAATTTACCATTCCCTTCGCTGTATGACCTCTTGCGTAATAAGACAACTTATTCTTCAACATTAAACACCTTTCATTTCATCAAGATAGTTATATCATATGATCCTGATAAAGTATATGTGCTCGTTTATAGATTTAGTACTTCTCTTTCTTCATCTGTAAAAACACGTGACCTTGTTAAAAATCTTTTTCCTTCTGGACCTTCTAATGAAAACATACCGCCCCTTCCGTCGACCACATCGATAATTAGTTGTGTATGTTTCCAATACTCATATTGATCTTTCGACATATAAAATGGTGTATCACCAATTTCGCCTAACAATACATCAGATTCCCCAATTCGAAACTCTCCACGAGGGTAACACATCGGAGAACTACCATCACAACATCCCCCCGATTGGTGGAACATTAAATCTCCATGGATTGCCTTCAATTTTTCGATTAACTCAATAGTTGCTTCTGTTGCAACAACTTTTTCTACCATTTCACACACCTCTCTTCGATTTTTATACGGAAAAACCCGTAAACAAGTCACTATGTGGGCGACTTGTATATAGCATACTCCCACTTTCCTGTTTACGGGCTTTTCCAATTTATATTTAATTAAAATAAACCTGTTGGTCCTTCACTATAACTTACTAACAAGTTTTTCGTTTGCTGGTAATGTGCTAACATCATTAAATGTGTTTCTCTTCCAATACCAGATTTTTTGTATCCACCAAATGCTGCATGTGCAGGATATGCGTGGTAGCAGTTCGTCCATACACGTCCAGCTTCAATACCACGTCCAAAACGGTATGCCTTATTCGTATTCCGTGTCCAAACACCTGCTCCTAACCCATATAAAGTGTCATTTGCAATCTCTAATGCTTCTTCATCTGATGAGAAAGTTGTAACAGCTAGAACAGGGCCAAAAA
The DNA here is from genome assembly GCF_037072005.1 of Pseudogracilibacillus sp. SO10305. Classification (NCBI taxonomy): domain Bacteria; kingdom Bacillati; phylum Bacillota; class Bacilli; order Caryophanales; family Bacillaceae; genus Pseudogracilibacillus; species Pseudogracilibacillus sp. SO10305. The sequence goes on from NZ_JAXHDE010000001.1 coordinate 471,145, forward strand.
TTTCTTCTTGGAAAATACGCATGTTGTTATTTCCTTTAAATACTGTCGGTTCTACATAGTATCCACTATCTAATTCACCTTCCAGTTTGTTTTGGTTCCCACCAACTAATACTTCCGCACCTTCCTCTTTTCCGATATCTAAATAGGATAAAATTTTCTCTAATTGTTCTGTCGAAGCTTGCGCCCCCATCATTGTCTCCGTATCTAATGGGTGACCAATTTTAATTTGTTTCACTCGTTCAATAGCTCGTTCTATAAATTTATCATAGATATCTTCATGAACTAGTGCTCTGGATGGACAAGTGCATACTTCCCCTTGGTTTAGAGCAAACATGACTAATCCTTCCACCGCTTTATCTAAAAAGCCATCATCTTCATCCATCACATCTTTGAAGAAAATATTCGGTGACTTCCCACCTAACTCTAACGTAACAGGTATAATATTTTCAGATGCATATTGCATAATTAATCTTCCTGTCGTCGTCTCACCCGTAAATGCTATTTTGGAAATTCTACTATTAGATGCTAATGGTTTTCCTGCTTCTACACCGAAACCATTCACAACGTTTAATACTCCTGCTGGTAATAAATCACCAATGATATCTAGTAATATAAAAATGGAGGCTGGTGTTTGCTCGGCTGGCTTCAATACAATACAATTTCCTGCTGCTAATGCCGGTGCAATTTTCCATGTTGCCATTAAAATTGGGAAGTTCCAAGGAATTATTTGCCCTACTACCCCTAATGGCTCATGAAAATGATATGCTACAGTATCATTATCGATTTGACTTAATGTTCCTTCTTGAGATCTTATTGCTGAAGCGAAATAACGAAAATGATCAATCGCTAATGGAATGTCTGCTGCCAATGTTTCCCTTACAGCTTTACCATTGTCCCATGTTTCTGCTACTGCTAATCTTTCCAAGTTTTCTTCCATACGGTCAGCTATTTTAAGTAAAATATTCGCTCTTTCAGTTGGAGATGTTTCGCCCCATGCTTTTTTCGCTTTGTGCGCTGCATCTAACGCCAATTCAATATCTTCTTTCGTCGATCTTGCTACTTCGCAAAACACTTTTCCAGTAACAGGTGTCACGTTTTCAAAATATTGCCCATTAACCGGTGCTACATATTCTCCTCCTATGTAGTTGTCATATCTTTCCTTAAAATTAACAATTGCCCCTTCTGTATTTGGATTTGCATATCTCATACTCCATCCTCCTAACCTATATTTGTAATCGCTTACAACATATTAAAAGCATCGTAAACTTATTTTTATCTTAGCAGTATTTGAATGTTTTTTCAATTATTAGAATCCTTTATACACAAAATTTTTGCAAAATTATACGAAACTAGAAATCTTTTTGCTATGGACGAACAAAATCAATACAGATATCTGTCTTTTTAATCAATAGGAAAATTAAAAACCGCTCGTTTCACTATCCGAAGAAAACTAATAGTGCAAATGAACGGTTTTATTTTTATCAATTATTTATTTTTGTAGTACAAATTTATCTTTCCCTGCTTGATATCCAAATAGTAATACAGCAATTAATATAATGATGACACCGAGTAAAGATATCGTCCAATTATGTGTTACATCGTATAAATACCCTGTGACAATTGGACCAAAGGCCGCTACAATATAGCCGACAGATTGTGCCATCCCTGATAATTCAGAAGCATCTTTTGCATTTTCTGCACGAATGGATAAAAATAAAAGAGATAATGCAAAATTCGCGCTAGATCCCATTCCAATAATCATGACAGAGATAAGCGTAATCGTCCAATTCGTTTGTAAAATTAATCCGATCATTCCAATAATAAAAAGTATATTAACGAAAAGGACAATCATACTTTGACGTTTAAAACGAATTGCAAACATCGGAATCGTAAAACTAACCGGAATTGCAACAAGTTGGAATAACGCTAAAACAAATCCAGCGTTTGTTGGATTTAATCCATCATCAATCATTATTTCAGGTAGCCATGAGATTAATATGTAAAATAAAGAAGATTGTAGACCCATGAATAAAGCGATTTTCCATGCAAAACCATCTTTCCAAATTCCACCACTTCGTTGACTATATTCCAAATATGGCATACTTGATGCTTTTTTCCCTTTTTTCCCTTTTAAAATAAAAAGCCATAAAATAAAAGCAATGATCGCGGGAAGGACCCAAATGAATAAAGCCCATTGCCACCCTAAATCCATTCCTTCTGCAATTGGTACACTTACAGCTGAACCAGCCGTCGCAAAGATCGACATCGACGTTGTATACAAGCTCGTCATTAAAGCTACTTTGGCTGGGAAGTTTTCTTTAATCACACCTGGTAATAAAACATTCAAAACAGCTATTCCTAGCCCGACTAATAATGTTCCTGTAAATAAAAAGAATGATAAGGAAATTGTCCGTAAACTAATACCAATAATTAAAATAAGTAAGCCAATCGTTAAAGTTATTTCATTCGTCCATCTATTAGCTATTCTCGGAACGAGTGGAGACATAATTGCAAAAGCAATTAAAGGTAAACTCGTTAAAAAGGCAATTGCCCAATTCGGAAATCCTATATCATCTCGTACCATACCTATGATCGGTCCAACCGACGTAATGGCTGGTCTTAAATTAAATGCCACAATAATGATTCCGATAAATAATAGTATTTGTCTATGTTGTACGTTGTTATTTTCTTGTTTCATAGGATACCCCTTTCTAACAATTAATCATAACACATAACAGATAGTTATATGTCCCGTTTGTTTTTCGTTTCGACATATTTTTCAATGTTCAACACGATATGATTCATGGTATAATACGAATGATGAGTTAGAGGAGGATTTATATTGGGAGAAAAATTAGTATATAAAAATAGAATCAATAGGATCCGAAGCTTTGCATTAAGTTTAATTTTCATCGGAATCGGTGTAATGTATATCGGAATTTTATTAAAAAAAACACCATGGTTAATGGTGACATTTTTTGTCCTAGGGGTTCTATTTATTATTTTTAGTACGGTCGTTTATTTCTGGATTGGTTTACTTTCAACACGGGCGATACCAATTATTTGTCCAAATTGCGAAAAACCAACTAAAATGCTCGGGCGTGTAGATGCGTGTATGCACTGTCGTCAACCATTAACATTAGATAAAAATCTAGAAGGAAAAGAATTTGACGAAAAATATAATAGTGCTGCATATCGTAAACAGTTAAAGAAAGAAAAACAACAATCGGAATAAATGGTGAGAAAAATGAAAAATATATTGCTACAATTTGATTTTAAGCAAACGAGCGATGAAGATTCGGTCGTTTTCACAGATCCTTTATATATGATCACGGCAAATAAATTAGATGAAGTAGAATTTTGTATGGAACAAATCGAACGAGCTGTACAAGACGGATATTATGTAGCAGGATATTTTAGTTATGAAGTGGCATATTCATTTTACGATGTAGACATCAAACATCAAAATGAGTCTATGCCACTTCTTTCCTTCGGTGTTTTTTCATCCCCTACATCTATCCCAAGAAGCGAAATATTTGGTGAATACCATGTGACAAATTGGAACATGAAAGTAACGAAAGATGATTACGAGAAAAGTTTCCAACGTGTCATGGAAGCGATTGAAAATGGTGTAACGAAACAAGTAAACTACACGGTTCCTTTTGAAGCAAGTTTCACTGGTAATAGTTATCAATACTATCAGGATTTAAAAAATGCACAACAATCTCTTTACAGTGCCTATTTACGTTTTGAAGATATGGATATTTTATCTGTTTCTCCAGAATTATTTTTTCATTACAAAGAAGATACGATCAAAGTTCGGCCAATGAAAGGTACGGTTAAACGAGGCAAAACATTCGAAGAAGATCAACAACATTATACTTATTTACGTTCATCTGAAAAAGATCGATATGAAAATAAGTTAATCACTACATTAATGACGAAAGAACTCGAACAAGTAGCTGAAAAGGATTCGATTCACGTAACAGAGGCATTTACTGTTGAAAAATATCCGACTGTTTATCAAATGACATCAACCATTGTAGGTAAAGTAAGTGATTCTATTACCGTTACAGAATTGTTCAAGCGATTATTTCCTTGTGGTTCTATTTCTGGCACACCCAAAAAAGCGACCTTACAGTTAATCGCGAATGTAGAACCATATCCACGTCATGTATATTGTGGTGCCATCGGCTATTTCAGTCCAAATAATGAAGCTATTTTTAATGTACCGATACGTACTGTTGTGATTGATCAACAAAATGGGATTGCTACATATGGTGCTGGTGGTGCTATTACGGGAAAATCTACCGTAGAAGGTGAATATGAAGAGGTTCATACGAAAACAAGTGTATTAACATATAGGGAACCACCATTTGAATTAATTGAAACGATCGGTTTACAGGATGGGAAATGGCTTTATTTAAATGAACATAAGGAAAGATTACAAGATTCGGCAACTTATTTCGACTTTGCTCTTTCACTAGATAAACTCGACACCATTCTACAACAATATGAAGAAAAATATCCTACCGGTCTTTTTCGACTTCGTTGTTTATTTCATCCAAACGGAAACATCACACATGAAATTTTCCCTTTAAAAGCAACGAATAATGCAAAAGTTGTTTTAGCTTCGAGTAACATCGATAGTAATAATCCATTTTTATTTCATAAAACGACTAACCGAAGTTTTTATGAAGCATTCCAACAGGACGATTATTTTGATACGTTACTGTGGAATGAACATGGTGAAATTACGGAGTTTACGATCGGAAATGTCGTTATCGAAGTGGATGGTGAAAAATTCACTCCTCCTGTTACTTCTGGACTGTTAAATGGTACGTTTCGCAGAGGACTTGTACGAGATGGCATAGTAAAAGAAAAAGTTCTTTTTAAAGAAGATATCACATCTGCGGATGCTATTTGGTTTATTAATAGCGTGCGCGAATGGATCAAAGTAGAGTTAGTAATAAATAATTAAATTCGAAAACATTTTTGTTCTTTATTGGAAGAGATGTTCTTCTAATTTTATGATTGTTATTTTGGGTTACATATTAAAATCCACCACTATCATTGTTTAAGCAATGGTTGTGATGGATTTTTATTTTTAATAGTTTTTCGGTTGTTGACCCTACTAATAATTCAATCTCTGTACACAATATGGTTTATAACTTTCATTATATAAAAAGTGGCCATGTTCCACCTTATTAGGCAAACATGACCGTTTTTTTAGCTGTAAAATTCTTTACGTTCTATTTTATTGTACTTTAGTTTCTGAACACTCTTTACACTTACCGTATAATTCCATACGATGATGACTTATATCAAAGCCACTCACTTTTTCCGCTAATACTTCAATTTCGTCTAAAGGAGGATAATGGAAATCTTCAATTTTTCCACAAGTTTCACAAATGATATGATAATGATCATGCATATTACTATCAAATCTACTTGAATCGTCTCCATATGTTAATTCTTTCACTAAGCCAATTTCACGTAAAATACGTAAATTATTGTAAACTGTTGCAACACTAATATTCGGAAATTTCGTTTCTAGTGCTTTGTAAATGTCATCTGCTGTTGGATGTTCCATCGACGTAAGTAAATATTCAAGAACCGCATGACGTTGTGGTGTGATCCGAACGCCAGACCTTTTTAATGTTTCAATCGCAATTTGCATCTTATCGTCTAGCATCGTCATGCACCTCACTTTCACTTAAAATTTCATAATCCATGCAGATTATAATGATTATTAATAGTGTACATCTTTAGAGGGCTTCTTGTCAATTTATAAACACTTTCAATCGATAATAAGTATTAAAACAAATAGAACGATTCACATTTTATTCAAATCAAATGAGAATTTTAATATTTTATTGAGAATCACATATCAACTTGTAATGGAATCTCTGGTCCACCTAGTTCATAGTTCACATATCTTGCGGCGACAAATAAATAATCAGATAAACGATTTAAATACGAAATGGACAGTGTATCTTGAAGTTCATCTTGTACGGCTACGGCCATTCTTTCTGCGCGTCTTACAATCGTACGTGCTAAATGTAGTGCACTAGATGCATTGTTCCCAGAAGGCAAGATAAACTGCGTTAATGGTGGGAGAATCTCACTCCACTCATCAATTTGTTCTTCTAACTCTGTTATATGCGCTTCTTTTAATTTCCATGCAACTTCACGATCACTCGGTGTAGATAATTCAGCTCCAACATGGAATAATACAGTTTGTACTCTGTATAGCTTTTCCAAAAAGGCCTTTTTTTTATCCCAATCTCGATCATGGATATAACTTAATGCTAAGCCAATCATGGAGTTTGCCTCATCGCATGTACCATAAGCTTCTACTCTCGAATCGGTTTTTGCAACTCGTTTTCCATATACGAGCGAAGTCGTTCCTTTATCACCTGAACGTGTATATATACGCATCATTCTCCCCCTCTTTTATGATAACTCTTTTACATCTTCTAATGTTTGTGCAATATGTTCTTTCACTTTTACTTTACGGTATTCTTTTTGTACAATACCATCCTTATCAATAATAAAAGTAGATCGTTCAATCCCGTAAAATTCTTTTCCAAACATTTTCTTTAATTTCCACACACCATATTCCTCTGCTACTTCGTGTGTTGTATCTGCCAATAACGGAAATGGAAGATCATGTTTATCGATAAATTTTTGATGGCGTTCTATCGGATCTGGACTTATTCCTAAAATAACAGTATTTGTATCTTTAAATTGCGAATAATTATCTCTAAAATCACATGCTTGTGTCGTACAACCTGGTGTCATATCTTTCGGATAAAAGTATAAAACAACATTCTTCCCACGAAAATCTGATAAAGTAATTTTTTCACCAACTTGATTATCTAATGTAAAATTAGGTGCTTCTTTTCCTACTTCAACTGTCATTCAAATTACCTCCATTTTATTTTACAATTATTTCTTTCATCTTATCATATACTGGAAGGAAATTTCATTTTTAATAGATGTTTAAACTTCCTATGTAACAGTAAAATATTGCTGAATCACTTTTTCAAGTAATATCGGTGTTTCTATAAAAGCACTCTGTTTATGCAGACGTTCTGTTAATTTATGTGCATCTTTTCCATACGGTCCAACGTTCAACACTGGTGCATGTAATTGTTTCATCGCCTCAAAAGGGATAGAATATCCATTCCCCCAACGTGGACAATTAATGGCATATGTTTTCCAACCTTCATCATGTACATTATAATTCACATAACTTAAATCACAAATACCGTTAAAATAATGAATTTGTGATACTTGTTTCTTAAAATCCTCTTGCATCGTCTCTTGTATTATTGTAACTAGCTTTTTTATCTTATCGTCATTTGAACTATTGACTGCTGGATAATATGGTGGTGCAAAAAAGAGAACGACATTCGGTGCTAATTCTTTACAACTTGCCATTAGTCGATCAACCTTCATCGCTACTGCAGTTCGATCATCCATTGTTTTATCTTCCAATTGAATGAAGTTACGTATGTTTGCTTCCCCATGTTTTTTTATCGCATAGGTATATAACTGCTCATATGTCATCACATTTATGTTTCCAATCGGGGTTATATTTTGACGTTCACATAGTTGATGATACGATTGCTCACATTTTGCTATTGCTTGTTGAACAGTACGTTCAAATTTTCCCATTACATCTTCGGCTGTTTGCTTCATCACTTGCACATTAAAATATGCCGCAACATGGTGGGACGTTTGAGTGGAGTAATCTTTTTTCAAATCGACTACTTGTAAACAGGTTGGCAATGGTGTTGATTCTCCATAAACCCTTTCTTGAAATTGTTCATTAAATTCCATTGCACTCGTTATAAACGATGTCATATAATGCGCATTTAAACCATTTAAAGGTTCACCTGCATGTGTTTCAATTCCATAACTTAATGCAGTCGGCATTAATTTCCCGATTGATCCTGTATATAGATAATAAGATAGATCATTTGGTTTTTGCGTAAAGGATGGCTCACTGTTTAAAAAAAGACTAAATGTTAATGAATGATCCTTTTGTAATGTTGCTATATATTCAACAGCAGCCCTCATCCCATCTGAATTTACTTCTTCATCTGGTACACTTAATAATAGTATGTTGATTGGCCATTGTTCGATGGTCGCTTTTTCTATTATCGATAGATGTAATGCCAATCCCATTTTCATATCCATTGTGCCTCGTCCAAATAAATATGCCCCACTTTGCAGGTCAGTTTGTACTTCCATTGATAAATCTTGTTTATTTTCGAATAATGCTTGTTCTAACCTATATGGGTCACATGCTATATTTTCTAATGTCCCATATTCCTTTGTATGTACAGTATCAAAATGACTTATTAATACGATTGTATTTGCTGTTTTTTCTGTACGATATAATGCACTAAGTGCTTGTCTCCCTTTCTTTGCATCGATGAGTTGAATATGTGTTGGGTTATTTGCAAAATAAGGTAAGTCCACCATAATATTCTGCAAAAATTCAGGAAACTTCTTTTCTCCTTCCGTACCTGTTCGACTTTCAAATTTCACTAATTGAATGACTAACTGTTCCAATTCCTTTTGACTATTCCATTTCATTTGTTTCACGATAGGTTCCCTCCACATATAAATACTTATGCTATAATTATACCAAACATCCTTGTCGAAACATTCCTAATTTAATGAAATGGAGGGGTTTTTATATGAATAAGAGTGAAAATGTAATCCAACAAACAGAAAAGTATGGTGCAAATAATTATCATCCATTACCTATCGTCATTCATAAGGCAGAAGGTGTGTGGGTGGAAGATTGTGAAGGAAATCATTATATGGATTTATTAAGCGCCTATTCTTCTGTCAATCAAGGGCATCGTCATCCAAAAATTATCGCTGCCTTAAAAGAACAAGCAGAACTTGTCACCCTTACATCTCGCGCATTTCATCATGATTTATTAGGTCCGTGGTACGAAAAGATTTGTACTTTAACGAATAAAGAGATGGCACTTCCGATGAATACTGGTGCAGAGGCTGTGGAAACAGCAATTAAAACAGCTAGAAGATGGGCATATGATGTAAAAGGAGTGCCAGAAAATAAAGCAGAAATTATTGCATGTGTAAATAATTTTCACGGTCGTACGATGGCAGCTATATCTTTATCATCGGAAGAAAGTAATCAAAGAGGGTTTGGCCCATTATTAGAGGGGTGTGTAACGGTTCCTTTCGGTAATATAGATGCATTACGTGAGGCAATAAATGAAAATACTGCAGCCTTTTTAATTGAACCGATTCAAGGTGAAGCAGGGGTGAATATTCCTCCAGCTGGATTTTTAAAAGAAGCGTATGAGTTATGTAAGGAACAAAATGTGTTATTTATTGCCGATGAAATACAATCAGGTTTAGGAAGAAGTGGAAAATTGTTCGCATCTGATTGGGATGAAGTGGAACCTGATATTTACATTTTAGGAAAAGCATTAGGTGGTGGGGTTTTCCCTATTTCTTGTATAACAGCAAACAGAGATATTCTCGGCGTGTTTGAACCTGGTTCACATGGCTCCACTTTTGGTGGAAATCCATTAGCCTGTGCCGTTTCAATAGCTGCATTAAATGTGATCATCGATGAAAAATTATCCGAACGGTCCAATGAATTAGGTACGTATATGATGAATGAACTAAAAAAAATCAAAAACCCGATGATAAAAGAAGTACGTGGTAGAGGCTTATTTATTGGCATGGAATTAACAGAACTTGCTAGACCTTATTGTGAAAAGCTGAAAGAAGAAGGGTTGCTTTGCAAAGAAACACATGATTATGTCATTCGCTTTGCTCCACCACTTATCATCGAAAAGGATGATTTAGATTGGGCAATTGAAAAAATTAAAAAAGTACTATCAATACAAAAATAAAAGAACAAACATTTTATTTTAGTGAACCACGAAGAAACAGACACTTTGTCTCTTCTTCGTGTCTCACTTTGTTGTTTATCCCAAATTTTCTTGTATTTATTTTTTATTCATTTACGACAGCAGCCTCATTATGAAAATCTTGTACTTGATACAAATCATAATAACTTCCACGTTTCCGTAATAACTCCTCGTGTGTTCCAACTTCAGTAATTTTCCCATGTTCAATGACGACGATACGATCAGCATGTGTGATTGTCGCTAAACGGTGTGCGACAACAAATGTTGTTCTTTCTTCTGATAGCTTACTTAATGCTTCTTGGATCATATGCTCACTTTCAAGATCTAGTGCCGATGTTGCTTCATCAAAAATTAAAATTGGTGGATTTTTTAAAAACACTCGAGCGATAGCAACCCTTTGCTGTTGCCCACCAGATAATTTTACCCCTCTTTCACCGACCAAAGTGTCATATTGATTAGGTAATGACATAATAAAATCATGTGCATTTGCCTTTTTCGCTGCTTCGATTACTTCTTCATCTGTCGCCTCGGGATTTCCCATTCGAATATTCATCGCAATAGATTCACTGAATAAAATATTGTCTTGTAACACCATGCCAATATTATTCCTTAATGAACGTTGAGTAACATTTCTTAAATCATGTCCATCCACAGTTATCGAACCTTTTGTGACGTCATAAAATCGTGGAATTAAACTAATAAGTGTGGACTTTCCACCACCACTCATTCCTACAAGTGCTATCGTTTCTCCTTTTTTCACATGTAGGTCAATATTTTTTAATACATCGCCATCTTTCTCATCATAAGAAAAATGTACATTTTTAAACTGAATATTCCCTTCTACACGTCCTAATTGTACGGCATTTTTTTTATCATCAATATCATATGTTTCATTCATAAATTCAAATACACGATCAATCGAAGCGATAGATTGTGTCAGTACTGTAGAAGAATTAATTAAACGACGTAACGGACTATAAACTCTTTCCATATATCCAGTAAAAGCAACCATCGTTCCAATCGTTAAATTGCCATGAATCACTTGGTAGCCTGCAAAAGTGATTACGAGTAATGGTGCTAAATCTGTAATTGTGTTTGTCACAGCAAATGTTTTGGCGTTCCAATCCGTATGTTCTATTGCTTTATCTAAAAAGTGTTTGTTTCTTTTTCCAAATTGTTCTTGTTCATATTCTTCTAATGCAAAACTTCTCGTTACCGATATACCTTGTACACGTTCATGCAAATGCCCTTGTACTTCCGCCAATGCTTGGGATCGTTGACGTGTTAAATCACGTAATTTTGCATAAAAATATTTTACCGAAAAACCGTATAGCGGGAATAAAATAATCGAAACAATCGTTAATTTTACATCCATCGTTAACATGATTATAACTGCAATGACGATTGTCACTAAATCTAACCAAACGTTCATCAATCCAGTGACGACAAAGTTTTTCGTTTGTTCTACATCATGAATAACACGGGAAATAATTTCTCCTGTCTTACTATTTGAATAATATTTCAAGCTTAAACGTTGAATATGATCAAATGCTTTATCTCGTATATCAAATAAAATTTTACTACTTACTAATTGCGCTAAATATTGACGTAAATATTCAATTGGTGGACGTAATATTAGGAATACGCCAAACGCAATTCCCATCATCCATAATAATTTCGATGTTTTTGCTGCTTCTGTCATATCCCCTTGGATAATATCGTCAATGACAAATTTTAAAATAAGGGGAATAAATAATGGGATCGCAAACTTAAATATTCCAATAACAATGGTCCATATAATTTGGCCCATATATGGTTTTACAAACTTCATATACTGCTTAATACTACTCATGCACTCCATCTTCCTTTTCGATAACTTGTAACCATTTTTCAATAAATGATGGATGAAATGGACCTTTTCTCTTTTCTATCCACTCGATCAATATTTCTTTATGTTCCATCACTTTTTGAATGACTGCTTCCTCATAATCGTATTGTTGTAGATGAAGCAAAAATTCTTCTTCATCCATTATGTGATAAGCGTATGAATCATCAACAATGATGTCGAGGTCATAATCGATATACGTTATTTTTTTATTGGCATACGTAAATGGTGAAGCCATATTACAGTAATAGTAATAGTTTTCACCGAACAACAAAATAATATTGAACCAATAACGATCATCAAAGTAAAAAATGGCTGGTTCTTTCGTTCTCCATCGTTTTTCATTTCGTTCTACTACCATCGTTCGATTATTTTTCCCAATCACAATATTTGTGTCAGTATATAATATTTCATTCGTTTCCCAACGACGATGAAGCGATTTATCATGCTTCAAACTTTCGATTGATATAGTCGAACCTTTAATCATGTGGCATACACCCTTTCTATTGGATGTATTACCAAGTATACCATTTTGTTTGTTTTAAGAAAGTTTACTGTTTGTAAATGGTGTATGTATAAATGGAAAAAAGTACAATGATATGGTCCGCTTTTGAACCTTCTCATTGTACTTTTATGTTTATGGGGCGTGTTCACTTGCAGTTTGCTTTTATTTACTGTTTGTTTTGTTGCGATTTTTGATTTTGCTTTCTCACTTCCTCCGCAGTTGTTTCTTCTGCGAATTCCGTACCGTACTGTCCAGGTTGTGACTGGGCTGAACGTTCATTTTGCTTTCTAACTTTTTGCACGTTCGTCCCTGCTTTTGACTTTTTCGGCATCGCTATCACCTCCGCAGTACTTACGTTTCCCAATTCATCAAAAAATATCCGAATTTTTATAAAATATATTGCTTAATTTTTAAATGAGATACAGAAATTGGATAACTGTCTAATGCTTCTTTTTTTACAAATTGGAATGTTGAAGGTTCTAAAAATGTATGGACTGTAATATCATAAACGAATAAATCCCATATTATATGACTAAAAATATGTGTAATATTTTCTAATTGCCGGTTTACTGTTACCTTCATTTTCAAATTTTTTTCAATCATTTTTTCCATCGAATCGATTGTAAGTCTTTGTTTTTCTATCATTGGAAATTGCCACATATTTGCAAGTAACCCTTCATTTGGTCGTTGTTCAATAGCAATATTTCCTGATTGGTCACGAATAATAAATGTATAATAGGCAATTTGTTTTTGCTTTTTCTTTTTTAATTTAATAGGTAATTCCGTTTGTATACCTAGCTCAAATGCGCGACAATTTTCACGTACAGGACAGTGCAAACAACCTGGTGATGTCGGTGTACAAATAAGTGCACCTAATTCCATTAACCCTTGATTAAAATACGATGGGTTTTCTTGTGAAATAATTTCTCTTACAATTGCTTCAAATCTTTTTCTCGTTCGTTGCTCACTAATATTATCCTTTATCGCGAGTACTCTTGATAGGACGCGCATAACATTTCCATCTACTGCTGGTTCCGGGTGACCATATGCAATGGAAGAAATCGCACCTTTTGTATACGGCCCAATTCCTTTCAACTTCCCTAATTCTTCTGTCGTTTTTGGCATGATACCATCATATTCATCTACTACCTCTTTTGCTGCAGTGTGAAGGTTTCTAGCACGTGAATAATATCCGAGTCCTTCCCACACTTTTAATACCGCTTGTTCGTCTGCTTTCGCCAAGTGAAATACATTCGGATATGTATGAATAAACCGGTTATAATAATCTATTACCGTATCTACTTTCGTTTGTTGCAACATAATTTCCGAAATCCAAATTTTATACGGGTCGCTCGTTTCACGCCAAGGTAACTCCCGTTTATTTTCATCAAACCATGTAATTAAACGCTTTTGAAAAGAATTTTTGTCAAAATTATGTAATGTTTTTTCCGTCAAAATCTCACATCCTTATGGTACAATTATAGTAAGTAAGAAACATACTAATTTAAAGGAGGGTTTCCACGATTATGGATACTGGAACCCACGTCGTCATGGGAATTGCACTCGGTGGATTAGCAACAATCGATCCTATCGTTGCGAATGACCCTACACTTTTTAACGCTGTATTAGTCGGTACTGTTGTAGGCTCCCAAGCCCCTGACTTTGATACCGTCTTAAAACTTAGAAATAATGCTGTATATATACGAAATCACCGAGGGGTTACCCACTCCATTCCAGCGGTGATTTTTTGGGGAATTTTGATTTCCTCGATCATTTATCTTTTCGTACCAGAAGTTAGTTTTTTACATTTATGGCTATGGACCTTTTTAGCCGTAATTATTCATGTATTTGTCGATATATTCAATGCCTATGGTACCCAAGCATTACGGCCATTCAAAAGAAAATGGGTTGCTCTTGGGTTTATCAATACATTTGATTCGTATATTTTCTTTTTACATGTTGCCGGAATTATTGCGTGGGCATTAGGGGCGAATCCAGCACAAACATTTATCATTGTCTACACTGTCATCGCATTATATTATGTAAAAAGATATTTAGATAAACGTGATATCGTACGAAAAATTCACGAATATTTTCCAGACACAGAATATATTGCTACATCACCAACGATGAAACAAAATGATTGGCGCGTGGCAATTACGACAAAAAATCGTTTTTATGTCGGAACCGTAAATAATGGGCATATTCAATTAATTGATGAATTTGAACGTGTTCCACTTCCCGATACGAAAATGATTAATATTGCGATAACAGATAAAAATATTTCTGCTTTTCTATCCTTCTCACCTGTATATCGGTGGGAAATCGTTGAAAATGACCGTTTCACAGAGGTCCGCTTCATCGATTTACGATATCGCGCAAAAGGATATTATCCATTTGTTGCGGTCGCACAAATTGATCGGGATGATCAAATTACAAACTCTTATACTGGTTGGATTTTCTCCGAACAAAAACTACAACGTAAATTATTATTTGGAGATAATGTAACATAAAACAAGCTGAGACAAGTTGTCTCAGCTCTTTTATTGTTTAACGACATCTCCTAGTAAAGAGATTGGCAATGCTTCTTCGAGCTCATGCATTTCTTCTAATAAATTTATACGGTGCCCCCATGCCATAATGCCATTTATATAATTAATTTTAAATTTATATCCAGGATCTCCTACTAATTGATGGATATCCCCAGCATGAAATGAATCTGGATTTAACGTGTAAGAAGTAACAATTTGAATTTTTCGTTCTAAAATGGCAACCTTATTAACTTCTCCTAGCTGTTCTGCTTTTTGTCTTTCTTCCACTAATTGTCCTAATTCGGTTCTTAATTGTTCCACTGTATAATCACTATAACGAATACTCATTTTTTCATCTCCTCTATTGTATCTTACATGGAATCACATTTATTTTCTACAAATTTATTGATTCGTTCCATTGCGAAGCCTTTTTGGTAAAGGGATGCCCTAAGACGTTCTTTCAATTCATAACCTTCATATTTCTTTTCAAGTTTTCGATATAATTTTTCTCCTTGTTTAACTAACTTTTCATTTTCCATTTCATCATCCATTTCAACAGGAATTTCAGCTATCGCACTTGCTATAACATCATTTGCAAAACCTTTTCGCATTAATGTTAGTGTAATTTGTTCTTTTCTCTTTTTGAATGGATGCTTACTTTTTTTGCGAAATTCTTTTTTCGCAAATTTATATACTTTCTCAAATTGTATTTCTCTAGTATATTGTTGCAACACATTTTCAATAATCGAGGGGCTAATGCCTTTTTCCATTAATTCTTTTTTAATGACGTTCGGCCCTTTTGACGTTAATAAAATTCGATCTTTCACAAATGCATTGGCAAACATGTTATCATCTAATATTTGCTCTTGTATTAACCGTTCCATCGTCATATCAATAATGAACGGATCGACTTCCTTTTTTTGTAAATACTGATATAATTCTTTACAAGAACGCATGCGGTAACTTATATAGTTCACACCTAATAAATAGGCCTGTTGTCTCGTTTCCGTTTGTTGGATACGATTTATATCTTCTGTAGTTAATTGTTGACCTTTATGTAAATGTTCTTTTATTAACGTATCTTCATCTACACTAAATGCATAATCTTCATTTATAAATATATTGTAGCGATTCGTCGATTTTTTTTGAGTAGTTATTTTCGTTATTTTGCTCAATGATTGACTCACCTCTCTCTTTATTCTAACATGTATAGAGGATAATGTTCGATCATTTAATATTTTAGAAAGTAGGTTAAAAAATTGAATATATTAATGACTGGTGGGACAGGTTTTATCGGGTCTCATTTCATACAACGTTTAGTAGCTGAAGGGCATCATGTGTATGTTTTAACACGTCACCCTAAGAAATATAAAGATACAGAACATATTTCATATATAAGTTTCCGTTATTCAATGAAAAAGTTACCCTTTATTCATGCAGTGATTAATTTAGCTGGGGAATCTTTATTTGGTTTTTGGACGGAAGAAAAGAAAGATAAAATTGTCGCTAGTAGAATAGCGGTAACAGAGAAATTAACAAATATGTTAATGCAAATGAAGGAAAAGCCGGAAGTTTTTATTTCTGGTTCTGCAATTGGATTTTATGGAACTGCTGAGGATGCAATTTTCACAGAAAATACGGTAAGACCGAGCGAGGATTTCCTTGGGGAAGTTACGAGTAAATGGGAGCGTGCCGCTAAAGTTGCAGAAGATTTAGGGGTTCGTACAGTGTTTGCTAGATTTGGAGTGGTGCTTGATAAGCAGGATGGTGCTTTGCCACAAATGGCCCGTCCGATAAAATTAGGTGTCGGTGGAACGATCGGTTCTGGTGAACAATGGATGTCATGGATTCATATTAATGATTGTGTCAATTTACTTTATTTCATTTTGAAAAATGACACAATGACAGGGCCAGTTAATATTACTGCCCCACATCCCGTTCGTAATAAAGAATTTACAGCTAGTTTAGCTTCTATATTAAAACGACCTAATTTATTTACTATTCCAACACCAATTATAGATAAGGTTGTTGGAGAAATGGGCCAATTAATTACAGAAGGGCAATATGTATTACCGAAAAAGGCATTAGAGCAAAACTTTATTTTCCATTACGAGCATGTAATGGATGCCTTAGAAAATATTTACCAAAAATAAAAGCGAATCCCCTACTATAGTTAGAAGAGGTTGAGGCAAATCAAAATGGAAATCAAAAACACATTTGAACACTTCGTATGGTGCAAGAATTGTATCATGTTCTCCTGATAAGTTCGCATCGAGTTAATACAAAGAAAGTAATGAGGCGAAAACTTAAAAGAAAGTTTTACTTTTGTCGCCATATATTTCTTAACTATATAATGTTTCATGATATAATGTGTTGCTAATTTCGATTTTCCTTCATGTCACAACCTCTTTTTCATTGCCTACTTGTAGGTTGAATGATACTACTAGCCAAACTTTCTCGATTGACTAATTTCGAAATAATATAAATCACTACGATAATAAGCTTCCTCATATTCGATGATTGATTGATCTTGTCCTTTTATAATCCTTTCAGCTTTTAAAATACAAACTGTTTCATCTACTTGAAGATACTCTAAGTCTTTTTTAGGAATAGGACCACAGTTTATTTTTTGATTTGCTTCTGAAAATGGTATACCTAACTCATTTTGAATAACATCATATAACGTTATTTCGTTTAAATCATAGGTGGACAATTGTTCCCCTATATAAGTTGGGTAATATTGCTGTTCAATTCCTATTGGGATATTATTTGCTAGACGTATTCGTTTTAAATAATATACTTCATTATCTCCCATTATTTCCTTTATATGATCGACTGCTTTTATTTTTTTGAATTCAATTAGTTTTGCACCTGGTTCCATGCCTAAATGATGAATGACCTCTGTTGTACTACTTAATTGACCTAACCAACTATCTAAAGGCTTTATGGACACATAAGTACCTTTTCCATGTTTTTTTACTAAAACACCTTCCCGTACTAAAGCATTGATTGCCTCTCTAACCGTACTTCTACTTACATCATACTGTTTCATCAATTCTCTTTCACTTGGAATACGGCCTTCATAATTACCATCAAGAATCTGCTGTTCAATATTTTCTTTTAATTGAACGTGTAACGGGATATAACTATCTTTTTCCACTATAGTCGACTCCTTCATTTATTCACGTCTAATTCCTATATTTTTAATATCATATTATACCATAACGTAGCTACCGAATACTGCTATTAAGATAAAGCTGACAATTCCTACTGATACAGCTGCAATAAAACCAATATAAAATGGTTTTATGCCTATACCTTTAAACTTAGCAAAATTTGTTGATAATCCTACACCAGCCATTGCAATACCTAATAAATATGTCGTACCGAAAGAACTGATACTATTATATATATTACTCCATTGTGTACCATTAACTAAACCAAAAGCTTTTCCTGTATGGATAATAGTCATATCACCAATTGTTCTTAATAATGCACAAAAAAGAAAACCGATTACAAATAATGGGATGAATGTATACCACTTCGGTAAATCTTTTCTCTCCTCCTCCCCATCCTTTCCCTTGTAAAATAAATACGAGACAAAAGGGATAATTATAATAATAAATAAATTTCGTGTTAATTTAGTTACTGTTGCCACGTCTACAACTTTGTCTGTCCGAAACATTTGATCATATATTAACGCAGAACCCGTTACTTGTGCGGTATCATGAATTGCCGTCCCTAAAAACATCCCCGCTTTTACTGGGTCTGTCGCAAAAAAATAATGTGCAATAAAAGGGTATAGTACCATCCCAGTTAAACCAAAAATAGTAATATTCGCTACAGCATAAGAAATTTCATCTTCCTTCGCCTTAATCACTGGTGATGTTGCCATAATTGCTGTTACCCCACAAATACCTGTTCCACAAGCAATCAATGTTCCGAGTCGTGTCGATTGCTTCATCTTACCTGTTAAATACAATGTTATAAATAACCCAGCTGAAATACATATGACGATTAACGGAATCCCTAATGCACCTAACTTCAATGCTTCCGTTAAACTTAAACGTAGTCCAAGTAATATAATTCCAATACGTAACACATGTTTTAAGGAGAAACGAATACCATACAAAAAATAGTCTTTTACTCCAACTATATTCCGAATCAAAATACCGATAATAATAGCAATAAATATCCCCGAAATTGGTGAGCCACTACCTTCTGCCAACACTCCAAATTTGATGAGTAATATACCAAAAAAGTCTGCCCCTTTTACTCCTAAGAACATAACTATTATACAAAGTAATAATCCTGGAATGATTTTTTTCATTTGAGTAATAGTCTTATTATACATAACGGTTCCCCTTTTCTAGTATTCCGTTTATGCAGTGCAACCTTTAAAGAGGTCATATATAATATTAAAAAATATAAATACACCTAATATAAAACTTTGCCACAAATTCGTTTATTAGGTGTATCTATTACTGTCAATTTTTGTTTATTCTTTCCATTCCTCATAATCTAAATGTTTATATTTATCTAAAAATCGCGTCGGCATTTTTAAAGCATCTTTTCTAAATGGTGGTGCAAGTAATGTACCATCCACTCGAATATCAATGACTGCGGGACGATTCGCTTCTAATGCTTTACGTATAGTAGTTCCAACATCTTCTGCTTTATCGATCGTAAAGCCTAATGCACCCATTGCTTCTGCAACTTTCGCAAAATTTGGCCCTTCAATATTTGAACCAACAAAACGGTTATTATAATAATCAACTTGATTCTTCTTCTCTGCTCCCCAAGCATGGTTATTAAACACACATGCAATTACCGGTATATTTTGTTCTACTGCAGTTGAAACCTCATGTAAACTCATCCCCCAAGCACCATCACCAACAATGGCAACAGATGGTGCAGATTGGTCGGCAATTTTTGCACCGATTGCAGCTGGATAAGCAAAACCACAGTTTCCGAATGTTAATGCTGCAATATGTCGTCGTGATTGATTAAATGTTAAATAAGCGTTCGCTGTGGAAGAGACATTTCCAATATCGGTAGAAATCATCGTATTTTCAGGTAATGCTTTGCGCAACTCTAACAATGCTCTCCGTGGATTAATTGGTGATGCTTCCACCATCGCTAAGTCCACTAATTCTTTTTCCCATTCTTGTTGTCGCTGTGAAATTTGTTGTAATCTTTCTTCATCTTTTTCTCTACTTTCTTGACGCAGCTGTTCATAAATTGCCTCTGTCGCTGCTCTTGCGTCCCCAATAATCCCAACCTCAACTGGGTGCGTTCTTGCAATATGCCGTGGGTTTATATCAATTTGAATAATAGCTGCATTTTTTGGAAAATAGTCTATATCATAACTAGGTAAGGTACCAAACACAGACAATCTAGTACCGATAGCTAATAAAACATCCGCTTCCTTTAATGAATGCATAGCTGCCTTTGATCCCATGTAACCAATTGGACCGACTGCTAATTCATGATTACTCGGAAAGGCATCATTATGCATATATGAAACTGCTACAGGTGCTGTTAAATGTTCGGCAATTTGTTTTACAACCGGGATTCCATCGGCATCCACTGTTCCTCTCCCAGATAGAATGACGGGCTTTTTTGCATTTTTTAATAATTGTACCGCCTTTTCTATTTGCGCAGGATCACCTGCTCCACGCTCACTGACACGATATTGATGAGGCTCTAATATATAATCTTCCAACTCACCATAAAAATAATCTCTCGGAATATCATATAAAACTGGTCCCCGTTCTGCATAAGCAATTCTAAAAGCTGTACGTAAAGTATCAGCGACTCGACTGGGATGTGTTACACGCACTGTTTCTTTCGTTATAGACTTAAAAATCGACACTTGATCAGCCTCTTGGAATCCATCCCAACCAATAGATGGAGTACCTGCCGATGGTGAAATAACGACCATAGGTGTATGTGCATGGTTTGCTGCAGCCACAGAGGTTACCATATTTGTAACACCTGGCCCGTTTTGTCCAATCACTACTCCAGCGACGCCAGAAACTCTTGTAAAGGCATCTGCAATATGAGCTGATGATTGCTCATGTCGAACAGGAATAAAATCAATTCCTGCTGTCGGCATTAGGTCTAACATATCCATAAATGCCGAACCTAAAATACCATAGATTTCTTTAACTCCTTCTTTTACCAATGTCTCAACAATTGCTTCACTAGGTGTCATTTTCACTTTTTGCTTCGTTTTATCCATTACATTTTTCAAGTGAACTACCTCCTAATATAGATTAAATTTCATTTAAGCCAGCTACCAATGTATCGACAATAAAATGTAAATCTTCTTCTGATGTTATAAAAGGTGGTGCCACAATTAATACATTATTTTGTCCTGGAACCGTATCACCATTACGACCAATAATTAATCCTTGTGACTTACAATAACTTATCACCCTTCCTATCGCTTCGTCTGAGAGAGGCTCACGTGTTTCCTTATCTTTTACCATTTCAAGCCCAGCTAAAAATCCAATTCTTCTAACTTCTCCTATATTTTCATGTGAAATACAATCTTGCAAGCGCCCTAAAATAGAATACCCTAATTCATCTACTCTCTCTACTAGATTTTCCCTTTCAATAATATCGATATTTTTTAAAGCTACAGCACATGCAGCTGGATGCCCTCCGAATGTAGATACATGACGAAAATGTGTATCTTCTCCACCCTCTCTAAATACATTTGCAATCTCTGCTTTTACTGATGTTGCCCCGAGAGGCAAATAGCCACTTGTAATCCCTTTAGCCATTGTCACAATATCAGGTTGAACCCCTTCAGAGTGTTGGTAGCCAAACATTTTTCCAGTTCTGCCAAAACCTGAAACAACTTCATCACAAATTAACAAGACATTATACTTTTCACATATTTCTTGTATACGTTGCATGTATTTAAATGATGGAATAATGACACCACCACCTGAAATAAAAGGCTCCATAATAAAAGCCGCTACAGAATCTTCTCCTTCCCAATTAATCATTTCTTCCACTAATTGTGCTGCTTTTAAATCTGACGCTTCCTTATCCTCATCACCAAAAATGGAGCGATAACTATATGGAGGATATACATGCAAAAACCCTGGTACTCCTGGGTCATATTTAATTCGCCTGTTAGCCTGTGCCGTTGCACTTAATGCCCCTAACGTAGAACCATGATATCCCCGATATCTTGAAATAACTTTGTATTTTCCGGGATTTCCCGTTTGGATATGATATTGTCGTACGATTTTGAACGCAGTCTCATTCGCTTCCGAACCGCTGTTGGAAAAAAATGTCCGATATCCTCCACCTAATAATTCACTAATCTTTTTCGATAATTCCATTGCTGGTTCATGGCTGTTCGTTAAAGGAAAATACGATAATTCACGCATTTGCTTTGCGGCGGCTTGAACGATTTCTTCATTTCCATGACCTACATTTAAGCACCAAAGCCCAGAAACTCCATCCAAATACGCCTTCCCATCACTTGCGACAAACCAAGCACCTTCACCATCTTTAGCAATCATCGGACCTGACTTAGGATCATGCCGTCTAATAGCATTCCATAAATACTGCTCATTATTTTCTGTTGTCATCGTCATACAAAATTCCCTCCCATACATTTTTCTTCCTCTTCATTACATAACAATCCATGGAAAGTAAATTTCTGTATCTAATTATTAAAATTCCTATTAATTAAACATCATGACGTCCGTACCACCTATATTAATCTCATTTTAAAATGGATTGTTTCTCTTGTCAATAGTACTTTTAAATTTCCCTTCATATTTTCATCAACATTGGCACCGAGTGGAAACCAATGTTGATGAAATACACCATTTAATATACAAGCAATCTATGTCAATGCGTTTTTTCATCATGATTAATAGATTGCTCTACCTCCATTTGATTTCCAACAATAGTTCGAATATCCATCGCTGACTTTTTTAATACGACTAACATTGTAATGATGGCTGCTATAGGGATAGCAAATTTCAAAGGATACACTGGCAACTGCACAGAAGTTGGAGTCATTTCTAAACGTCTAAATGAGGCAAATGCTGCATCAAATCCTCGCGTAATTAAAACGTACAAATATAAATATGTTAAAACAGAGGTAAATGTATCAACGATCGCTTTCGTCCTATTAGATAATCTTTCATAAAATACATCTAACTTTACAAACTCATTATTATTTAATGCATATGGCCCTGCTACACAAGCTAATAAAACCATGCTAAATTGTATCGTTAATGCAATCCATTGTGTTGGCGAATTGAAAACATATCTCAATATTACTTCAAATAACCCTAAAACCATTGCATATAAAATTAGCAGCCAACCGATACGTCCAAATATGTTTGATATTAAATCAATTCCTTTTCCTAGTGTTTCAAGTAATTTCATCTTTCAAATTCGCCTCCTTTCCCAAATATGTTCAACAATGTCATATTAAGTTTTAATCCTCTATTTTTCCTTTGTCAATCATAAATTGTTTATAAACTTCTACTCCTTCAGCAGTTGCATCTGAACCTTTCGCAACTTCTGGCCAAATTAATTCAATTGATTTTTCACGCATATCGGCTAGTTCATCGTCATCAAGTGTAATAATTTCACCTCCACTATCTTCAATTGCTTGTAAGGAAGCTTCTACACCTTCCATATGCAACTCGCTTGTTTCTGTATATATTTCTTCAAAAACACCTTCGATTTGTTCTCGTTGCCAATCATTTAATTCATTCCAACGATCTAAATTAATATAGATTTCTTGTGCTTGCGACGGATTCCATCCCGGTAACATTGCATAATCAATTACTTCATGGAACTTCATACTTTCTACACCACCAGTATCCCACATTGTTCCTTCAATCGTTCCTAAATCTATTGCTGTATAAATTTCATCCCCTTCAAACGAAACAGGGGTACCTCCCATTGCTTCTAGAAATATTGCTTGTGGACCACCGGCACGTAATTTATGGCCTTTTAAATCTTCCATACTATTAACAGGGAATTTAGTGAACATCGAATTGGGACCTTGACTAGTCCATCCAGCCCAATGTAAATTATTTTCATTTGCTGCTTCCCGAATAATATTTGCGATACTACCGTCGTCGTATTCCATCACAACTTCCCAAGCTTCTTCATAATCTTCTGCTCCCATTGCTAGACCATACGCGAGCATTCCTTCTGGCATTTGTCCACCATAAACTGTTGCCCAACCGGCATACACATCTATCGTCCCATCAGCTGTTGCTCCAAATGCTTCTCCACCACTTACAATCGAACCGGCAGGTAATAATTCAATTTGAACCGTACCTTCCGTCGCTTCTTCTACTGCTTCTATCCAAGGGACTACGCCATTATCCCAACCCGCATCACCTGAATCAAATGCCGGTTGAAAAACCCATTCAGTCACATCACTCGGTGGGCCATCTCCCCCACCATCTCCACCATTTCCACTAGAATCTGCATTACCTGAACAAGCAATTAAAGTAATAGATGCCAATAAAATTACTAGAAATAGCCAGTATTTCCTCATGATAAACCCTCCTTTAATTTATTTGCATTCAAACTTCATGTTTGCTCTAAGCGAACGTCCTTCATTTCCCCCTTTTTTATTTTAATAATTTATTTGGTAACCATAATGCCACTTCCGGAAATACGATTAAAATTGTTAAGGCGATTAGTTGAATAGCAATAAACGGTAATACTGCTTTATACACTGTTCCCATATGAACGTTTTTCGGTAAAATACTTTTAATCCAAAATAATACAAATCCAAATGGTGGTGTTAAGTAGGCAATTTGAATATTTACTACTAACAAAATTCCATACCATAAAGTGTCAATACCTACTTGATTTAATATCGGAATAAATAGCGGAGTAGTCATCATAATAATTGCCCAATCATCCATAACCATCCCTAAAATAAGTACAATGAACATCATACTAAGTAAAATTCCCATATCTCCACCAGGCATAGATAAAACAATATTTGTTATAACTCCTTGCCCACCCACCGCACTGAAAACGTTTACAAAAAAGTTTGCTCCAATTAAGATCCATAATCCCATACCAGTTAAATTTACGGTAAAAATTAAGGAATCTTTAATAAGTTTCCATGTTAACTTCCCATATACGGCATTTATTAATAAGGCTCCTGCTGCTCCGATTGCTGCAGCTTCAGACGGTGTGGCAACTCCCGTCCAAATAACACCTAACACTAACACAATTAAAATAATAAACGGCCATATGCTGAAAACAGATAATAATTTTTCACTAAGGGAAAATCTCTCATCTTTTGGGGTAGCTGGACCCATTTGAGGCTGTATGGTACAACGAACAATGATGTAAATGGAGTACATGATAGCTAACATGATGCCTGGAATAACTCCACCTAAAAACAATGCACCGATGGATTCATTAGCTAATACACCGTAAAAAATAAAGGGAATGCTTGGAGGAATTAAAGCACCTAAGGCACCACCTGCGGCAATAGATCCGATTGCAATTTTTTTACTATAATTATATTTAATCATGGAAGGATATGCGATTTGGCCCATCGTAATCGTTGCTGGAGGAGTAATACCAGTAATCGCAGCAAAAATCATACAAACTTGGACAGTACCTGCGGCAAGGCCACCTGGAAATTGGCCTATAATTTTATAAGCGGCATCATACGCTTTCTCTGCAATTCCTGAAAATCGTATAATGTTTCCCATAAAAATAAATAAGGGAACGGTAACAATAATATGTTGCCAGGGGGTAGAAAAGAATTGACTTGGAGCTGACATTAAAACTCTTGGTTCAAAAATCATGGCAAAGACTACTGCAGTACCACCAAGTCCTAATGCTACGGGTAATCCTAAGAACAAAAATACAAATAGAACGATAAACATTAGTACCGTAATCACTACTGCACTCAAAAAAATCCCCTCCATTCAAAAGTAAATAACATTATCTATCTTTATTTATATTTTATTTGAATTATCACTCTCAACGTAAAATATAGAACTTGACGATGTATAGTTATGTAGCCTTACTTTTTATACATAATATATAGAGGTATTAAATGTCCTGTCATCCGTACCAGTTTCATTTATATTTAATTATATATTACGTTTAATCATTTCACTTGTCAATAATATTTTTCTAAATATTCTGTCATCATTTATATCCAAACCTATATACTAAAAGCGTTTATATAAGGTTATTTTTTATTTTCTTCCCCTTGTAAAATATTATATATTCTCATAATTCAAACTTTCGTTTCACACTAAAAAAACTACTGAAAATATTATTAAATCAACGTTTAAAGCCATAAAAATTTTTATGTTTTTTTCATAAAAAATGCTTCCCTTTCTCTCCTTTTTCGTGTTAAAATGAATTAACAAAAAATAATGACATAAGGGAAGGCAAATGGTGCGCCACCAGTTTACTGGTTCTAGTAGGTTCGATTCCTACCCCGAATTTATGTAGCTACTATCACTTAAATTCGTTGGGTGCCACCGAAGATTTTCCTTATGCATGCACCCTAACCATGCCTAAATGATGGTAGATACATATGTCACTTTAGTGGCAAATTTATCATGAAGGAGGGTGCATACAGATGCTAAAGAAACGTGAGTTACACGAAGTACCTGTATTATTTGAGTTATCTTCTCATCCTGACGTATATCCGTACGTCCGACATAAAGCCGAAACGAGCGATGAATTTTATTTTTTAACAAAACAGTTATTAGAACAAGAAGATTTTGGCACATTAATATCGCGAACAATCACTGATGAGTTCGAACAGCCAATCGGCACGATAAATTTATATGACATCGAAAACAATAGTGGCTTTTTAGCTACATGGATTGGCAAACCTTATTTTGGTAAAGGATATAATCAGCTAGCGAAAGAAGCTTTTTTCGAAGAATTATTTTTTCTATCAACTATTGAAATTATTTTTATTAAAATTCGTAAATCGAATGCACGCTCCTTACGAGCGATTACTAAACTAAACTATGTACAATATGCAAACACTTTATATCCTGATGTTTATGACAATATCAATAAAGAAGAGGAAGTGTATGACCTATTTGTAATCACCAAAGAACATTATTCATCGTACGTTCAATTTGCTCAAGTCGGGGAAAGAGAAGAAGCGGAAGTCGTTTCTTAAACAAAATCGTGAACTAAAAGAAACTTGTGAATTTACACAAATATTCTTTTAGCTCACGATTTTTTATTTACATAATTGTATTCTTGTTATATAATGTATATAACACACAAACAAAAGGGTGATGACATGTACATTTCATTAGATTTTGAATCGGAAGTACCTATTTATGAACAATTAAAAAATGAAATCATCATCGGTATTGCAAAAAAAGAACTCACTCCTGGTGAGCGTCTCCCTTCTGTCCGCGCTCTAGCGAGTGATATTGGAATTAATTTACATACTGTGAATAAAGCTTATCAACAATTAAAACAGGATGGCTTTTTATTAATTCATCGTCAACGTGGTGTTGTCGTTCACCCGGATGGACCGGAAAAAGCGGATGAAATTTATAAAAATCAATTACATGAAACGTTAAAACCTTTAATTGCTGAAGCATTATGTAAAGAAATCGACCAAGAGGAATTATTTGCAATGATGACAACTATTTTCGATGAATTAGGTAGGTGAACCATATGATAACCGCAATTTTTTATATAAGTATGCTTTTAATCATGGTCTTTATTTTTAGTATTCTTCCATATATAACTAGGAGAACAGAGCAATTTGGAGTAACTATTCCATACAAAATTTATATGAGGACAGATATTAAACAAATCCGAAAAACATATGTTTTTTATACTATTTTACTAGGGATCATTATCGCATTGTTACAATTATGTCTACACATTTTCTTTAGAGAAAATGTGCAACATATCGGGTTTACCATAAATACATTTTTATTTATCATCCTCTCCTTTTTTGTATATTTACAATTTCATAAAAAAATGAAAAACATGAAAGCGAAGGAAAATTGGTCAGTAGAGAAAACACAGCGGACTGTTATTGATACTTCCTTTCATCTTGAGAGAAATGTATTATCTAATTGGTTTTACCTCATTCCACTTGTTGTAACGATTGGAACAATTCTATATACATTTTTCATGTATGATAGTATACCGAATGAAATTCCGATGCATACAAACGTTAACGGGGAAGTTCGCTATGATGCAAAAACACCTTTTAATGTTCTAGTTATGCCTGGAACGCAACTGTTTATGATTGGTTTGTTTTTCTTTATTAATATCATCATTGGAAAGGCAAAACAACAAATTCACGCAGGAAATCCAAAAGTGTCCAAAATACAAAACCAATTATACCGAAAAAAATGGTCACGCTTTTTATTCATTTCAAGTGTTTTAATGGTACTTATGTTTTTATTTATTCAATTAACATTTATTCATCCTATACTTCAAAAATATGAAACACCAATAACACTTGTCATTATCGCTATCATTTTTATTGGATCAATTATCTTATCGATTCGAACTGGGCAAGGTGGTAGTCGACTTAAGATTGATGATGACCAAATAGATGATCATATGATAGATCGTGATGAAGATGAACATTGGAAATTAGGTCAGTTTTATTTTAATAAAAATGACCCATCTATTTTTATTGAAAAACGATTTGGTGTTGGGTGGACAAATAATTGGGCACATCCGATTTCATGGATATTGTTGCTGTTAATTATTGGTACAGCTATCGGTATACCTTTACTATTAACAAATCTTTAAGGAGGAAAACATAATGGATATAAATTGGAGTCTTATTGCACCACTACTTATTTTACAAATTGTTTTAATGGTTGTTGCATTATTAGATATACGAAAAATTGAGCAAACGAATGGGCCTAAATTAATTTGGGTACTCATCATCATTTTCATTAGTACAATCGGTCCAATCGCCTACTTTATATTTGGTAGAAAGGAATATGACTAATGTTTCAAATCAAAAATTTAACAAAAACGTATGGAAAAACAACTGTTGTAGATAACGTCTCTTTTACATTAGAACATAATCGGTGTATCGCTCTCATCGGTCCGAATGGTGCCGGTAAAACGACGACATTACGCATGTTAACTGGCGCCATTAAACGAACGAATGGAACATGTATAAAGACAGATCAAAAAGAGGCAGATATTCGGAAATATATTGGCTATTTGCCACAAGAACCGACATTTTATCCGTGGATGACTGGAATACAATTTTTAACATATTGCGCCAACATTCATGAAATTTCTAAAGAAGTGGCAAAAGAGCGAATTGATGAAGTACTAAAGCAAGTTGATATATACGATGCACGAAATAAACGAATTGGTGCTTATTCTGGTGGTATGAAGCAAAGATTAGGTATTGCACAAGCAATCATTCATAAACCTTCCCTACTATTACTAGATGAACCTGTTTCTGCACTAGACCCTATTGGGCGTCGTGATGTTTTAACATTGATGGAGCAATTAAAAAAAGAAATGACGATTTTATTTTCTACGCATATATTAAATGATGCAGATGAAGTGAGTGATGAACTAATTTTAATGCATCACGGGAAAGTTGTTGAATCTGGAAACATGGCAACATTACGAAAAAAATATGAAACAGCAATCATCGACATTCAATTCTCTGAAAATAATGAGGTATATGAACAGCATGTTCGTGCATTACCTTCCGTCATTGATATTAGTAAAAGTCGTTCGATGATGCATGTATCAGTGACAGATATCAAGGATGCTCGGCGGGAAATTTTAGAAAAAAGTATGACAGAAAATTGGCCACTTCACCATTTCGCCGTAAATGAAGCATCGTTAGAAGATATGTTTATGAAGGTGGTGCAATCATGCAGTGGATAGCATTATTCAAAAAAGAGATAGATGAAAGTTGGCATAATAAAAAATTAGTTTGGGTACCACTCGTCTTTATTTTATTAACGATTATGGATCCGATTACGTATTATTATTTACCAGAAATATTAGAACATACTGGTGGTGTCCCAGAAGGAACTATCTTTGAAATACCTGAGATGCGTGCAGAAGATGTAGTAATGCTTAGTTTAGAACAGCTTGGCATGTTCGGTACGTTACTAGTCGGTTTTATTACGATGGGAACGATTGCTGGAGAGCGTAAATCAGGAACAATGGAAATGATGTTAGCTAAACCAATTCGTATGAATCATTTCATTACATCCAAATGGGCTGCAAATGCATTGCTACTTATCGGTGCGTTAACGATTGGATTAGCTTTTAGTATGTATTATATTTCCATTTTATTTACGACATTGAACATTTCCACAATCATTGGTGTGATTGCTTTTTATAGTATATGGTTACTGTTCGTTTTATCGATTTCTATTTTTTATAATAGCTTTATTCGTTCGCCGGGCGCTGTACTTGGGTGCACAATTTTTACGATTATGGTTTTGAGTACTATAAAAACCGTTTTCGGACATAAACTGACCATGTTGCCAAACCAAATGGCGAACCATATCGGTACATTCATCGAGGACAAACATGTCCATACAGAGCTAATGGGAACATCTGCGATAACATTATGTGCAGTAATTATTCTCGTTATCGCTTCGATCATTCTCTTTAAAAAATCGGAAATGGTGTGAACTAGATTTTATCTTTTTTGTAAAATAGTAAAGTTAACACAAAAATATCGTCATGTATATGTGCAGTCACTTCTCCACCTTGCTTTTGGAGAAGTTGCTGTACAATATGTAACCCTAATCCAAGTTGCCCATTCTTACAAACTATGTCATATGATAACGTATTTTCACACAAAAAGTGACATAAAACATTGAGCACGTTTCATGTCACCTTTTTTGTATATTTAAATAACTAATTCATTTTGTTTTCTTTGTAATACAATCTTCTTGATTATCAATGTTTGGATAATCACAAACAATCCACTTACTGCCCAATATAATGGTAATGCAGCAGGTAAAGTAAAAGAAATAATACCTATCATTATCGGAGACATATAGCTGAATAACATCATTTGTTTACGCTGTGCTTCTTCTAATCCAATTAGACCAACCCTCGCTTGGACAAAATAAATTGCCATTGCGATGAGCACAAATAAAATGTCCGTTTCTCCTAAATTAAACCAAAGAAATGATTGTTCTGCGATTTCAGGTGTTCGTCTAATTGCATAATAGAAACCTATTAAAAACGGCATTTGTAACAAGAGAGGTAAACAACCAGTCATCATTTTAAATGGATGAAAATCATATTTTCTATAGAGCTCGCCTAGTTCTTTTTGTAATTGTAATTGATCTTTTTGATTGCTTTTCCCTTTATATTTTGCCTGAATGTCATCCATCTCTGGTTTCATTAATTTTATTTTCCTTTGAGATTCTTGGCTATTCACGGATTGCTTTATAAAGAATGGCATTAATATAAAACGAATCACTATCGTAATTAAAATAATTG